>NZ_JAUJPV010000030.1:0-100451 GCF_030481585.1 Burkholderia sp. AU45388
CGAACGGCGACAGGTACGGGTTCGTGTAGCCCAGGCCCACCACGAAGCCGACCACGACCTGGTTGTTGTCCATGTGATACAGGAACGAGCCGCCGTACGTGTCCGACTTCAGCGGCCAGCCGGCCGTGTGGATCACGAGGCCCGGCTTGTGCTTGGCCGGATCGATTTCCCACAGTTCCTTGATGCCGATCCCGTACGCCTGCGGATCGGCGTTCGCGTCGAGCTTGAACTTCGAGATCAGTTGACGGCCGAGATGGCCGCGGCAGCCTTCGGCGAACAGCGTGTACTTCGCGTGCAGCTCCATGCCGAGCTGGAAGTTCTCGGTCGGCTCGCCGTCCTTGCCCACGCCCATGTTGCCGGTGGCAACGCCTTTCACGGAACCGTCGTCGTTGAAGAGAATCTCCGCGGCGGGGAAGCCGGGGAAGATCTCGACGCCCAGCGCCTCCGCCTGCTGGCCGAGCCAGCGGGTCACGTTACCCAGCGAGATCACGTAGTTGCCGTGGTTCTTGAAGTTGTCCGGCAGCGCCCAGTTCGGCATCGTGACCGCGCTCTTCTCGGACAGGAACAGGAAGCGGTCTTCGCTCACCTCGACGTCGAGCGGCGCGCCGCGTTCCTTCCAGTCGGGAAACAGCTCGGTGATCGCGCGCGGGTCCATCACCGCGCCCGACAGGATGTGCGCGCCGATCTCGGAACCCTTCTCGAGCACGCACACGCCGATCTCGGCGCCTTTCTCGGCGGCCAGCTGCTTGAGCCGGATCGCCGCCGACAGCCCGGCGGGGCCGCCGCCGACGATCACGACGTCGTATTCCATCGATTCGCGCGGGCCGTATTGCGCGAGCAAGTCCTGTGTGGTCAAAATCCTGTCTCCTGCAGCGTCCCGACCGTCAGCGGTCAGAACTGGTCTTCCGTCAACGCGAGCACGCTCTCGTTGCCCTTCGCGCCGACGATCGACGCTTCGAGCGCACTCGCCTGAACGAGCACGTGCTCCGCATAGCACTGCGCGATCGCGATCTTCGCATCGAAGAACGCGACGTCGCTCGCGCGGTTCGCGTGCGCGGCCAGCAGCGCGCGCGCCATCTGCCAGCCGCACAGCACGACGCCCGCGAGCTTCAGGTAAGGCACGCTCCCCGCGAACACCGCGTTCGGGTCCTGCTTCGCGTTCGCGAGCACGTAGTCGACCACCGCCGACAACGAACGCGCGCCCTTCTCCAGTTGCGCCTTCATCGATGCGGCCGCCGCGCCGTCGATCTTGCCGAGCGCCGCGATCGTGTCGCCGATCTCGGCGATCAGCGCCTTCGCGACCGCACCGCCGTCGCGCAGCGTCTTGCGGCCGACGAGGTCGTTCGCCTGGATCGCGGTCGTGCCTTCGTAGATCGCGAGGATCCGCGCGTCGCGGTAGTACTGCGCTGCTCCGGTTTCCTCGATGAAGCCCATCCCGCCGTGCACCTGCACGCCGAGGCTCGCCACGTCGTTCACCATCTCGGTACTCCAGCCCTTCACGACCGGCACCAGATACTCGTAGATGGCCTGATGACGCGCGCGCGTCGCCTCGTCCGAATGGCGGTGCGCAATGTCGCTGTGCGCGGCGGCCACATACGCCAGCGCCCGCGCGCCTTCGGTCAGCGCCCGCATCGTGCCGAGCATCCGGCGCACGTCGGGGTGATGGATGATCGTCACCGACTGCTTGGCCGAGCCGTCCACCGGGCGGCTCTGCACGCGTTCCTTCGCGAATTCGGCGGCCTTCTGGTATGCGCGGTCGGCCACGCCGATCCCCTGCATCCCGACGCCGAAGCGCGCCGCGTTCATCATGATGAACATGTATTCGAGGCCGCGATTCTCTTCGCCGACCAGGTAACCGATCGCGCCGCCGTGGTCGCCGTACTGCAGCACCGCCGTCGGGCTCGCCTTGATCCCGAGCTTGTGCTCGATCGACACGCAGTGCACGTCGTTGCGCGCGCCGAGCGAGCCGTCGTCGTTGACCATGAACTTCGGCACGATGAACAGCGAGATGCCCTTCACGCCTTCCGGCGCGTTCGGCGTGCGCGCCAGCACCAGGTGGACGATGTTGTCCGCCATGTCGTGCTCGCCCCACGTGATGAAGATCTTGGTGCCGAACACCTTGTACGTGCCGTCGCCCTGCGGCTCCGCGCGCGAGCGCACCAGCGCGAGATCCGACCCGGCTTGCGGCTCGGTCAGGTTCATCGTGCCGGTCCATTCGCCCGAGATCAGCTTCGGCACGTAGCGCTGCTTCTGCTCGTCGGTGCCGGCCGTCAGCAGCGCCTCGATCGCGCCGTCGGTGAGCAGCGGGCACAGCGCGAACGACAGGTTCGATGCGTTCAACATCTCGATGCACGGCGTCGCGATCAGCTTAGGCAGGCCCTGGCCGTCGTATTCGGCCGGATGCTGCAGCCCCTGCCAGCCGCCTTCGACGAACTGGCGGAACGCTGCGCCGAAGCCCGGCGTCGCGGTCACGACGCCGTCCTTCCAGCTGCTCGGGTTACGGTCGCCTTCGACGTTCAGCGGCGCCAGCACCTCGCCGCAGAATTTCGCGGATTCGTCGAGCACGGCCTGCGCCGTGTCGTAACCCGCATCCTCGAAACCCTGCAACTGCGCAACGGCGTCGATGCCCGCGAGTTCCTTCAGCACGAACAGCATGTCCTTGACGGGGGCGTTATAGCTCATGGTCGATGTTCCAATCAGGCGGTAAATAGGGGGCGCCACGGGGTCCGATAAGGCAAAACCGGCCAGCGCCGGGCGACGTGATGGGCCATCCTAACGCCGGGGATTCCGATTCCCATTGTCATATCCGGCCCACATGGTGACAAAATCGGCCACGGCATGCGCGTGCGTCGCCGGAAACGACCGATGGGACAAGGGTTTGGCCTGAGCCGGCTTCGGTGAATCGGCCAGCAACCAGTATGCCGGACGAAGCGGTGAGCGCCGCACCGCGGAGGCCCGCGCAGCCCACGCGCGAACCGTGACACGACGCGGCATTGGCTCGCCCGCCTGCGCATTGCCCCCGAGCGTACGGGAGAGCGGACGCGATCTCAGACTTTCATACAAGGGCGGCAGCAATACCGTCACCGTGCCGACCAACGTTCCCGTCGTGACGCTGATTCCGGCGACCCGTGCCGAATTGACGACGGGCAAGAAGGTGTTCGTCGTGGCCACACCCAAGACAACCGGCGTCTATGACGGCAAATTCGTCGTCGTCGAAAAGGACGGCGTCGCGCCGCCGATGTAAGCGTGGCCATCGGGTGGAACGTCGGGGGTTGATGGGAGCCGGCCATGGGAGCGCGCGAAGGGAGCCGGTTATGGGAGCCGTCCGCGAAGCGCAGCGCCCCGGCGCCTCACGTCACGCGCGGCGCCGATACGTCCCCGGCGTGCTGCCCGTCCAGTGCCGGAACGCACGATGAAACGCGCTCGGGTCGTCGAAGCCGATATCGGCGCCGATCGCCGCGATCGTGTCGGGCGTATCGGTCAGCCGCTGGATCGCGATATCGCGCCGCAGCTCGTCCTTCAGCACCTGGAACGTCGTTCCTTCGGCGGCCAGATGGCGGCTCAGCGTGCGCACCGAGCAATGCAGGTGCTCGGCCGCCTGATCGATCACGGGCAGATCCGGCAGCGCCGCCGACAAGTACTGCCGCACCCGATGGCACACGAGTTGTTCGCTGAACGATTCGAAGATCCAGTCGCCGGGCGCGCGCGCGAGAAACTTGCGCAGGTTGCGCTTGCTCTGCCGGATCGGCGCGTCGAGGTAATCGGCGCTGAAGCGCATCAGCGTGCGTTCGCAGTCGAACTGCACGGCGCCGGTGAAGAAGTACAGGTGATCGACCGCATGGCGCGGCCGCGGGCACGCGAACTCGATCTGCAGCAGCGGAATCTTCTGCCCGATCAGCCAGGAGCACACGCCGTGCACGAGCTTGAGCATCAGCTCCTGGCCGAGCGCGCCGATCGGCCCGATGGCGTCGTTCGGGCGCAGCAGCACCTGCGCGACGAGTTCGTCGCGCTTCGATTCGACGAAGAAGTCGTCGAGCAGGATATGGAAGAATTGCCCGAAACGATGCAGCGCCGTTTCGAGGTTGCGCGCATCGAGCAGGCTCAGGCACAGGTACTTCAACGTGCCGCCGCGCAACGGGCGCGAAAAGATGCCGGGCATCTCGTCGTCGAGGTCGATCGCGAGCGTGCGGTACAGCGTCGAGAACTGTTCCTCCGTCACGCGCGCGTGCGGCTCGCCGAGCAGCTCGATCGGAATGCCGGCGCCGCGCACGTAGCGCTCGACCACGTCGCGCTGCACGCCCGCGCTCGCGAGAAAACCGTTGACGAGCGAGATCGGCACCGTCGCGCTCGGCGACGGCAGCGCACGCCCGGGCCGGGCGGAAAGGGAATCTGAGCCGGTCATCGCGTCCCCGTCGATCGAACCGACCGCATTGTACTTGAGCGGCCCGCGCGCCAGCTTCGGGGTTTTCCGCGCACGGGGCCGCGCAGCCGCGGCCGCGCGGTGCGTCGCGCCGATCAGTCGGTGCGGCTGAGTTCCCGGCGCAGGATCTTGCCGACCGTCGACTTCGGCAGCCGGTCGACGAAACGCACGAGCTTCGGCACCTTGTATGCGGCCAGGCTCGCACGGCAATGCGCGACGAGCTGCTCTTCGGTCACGTCCGCGTCCGGCGCGAGCACCACGAACAGCTTGACGGCCTCGCCCGTGCGCGGGTCCGGCACGCCGATGCACGCGCATTCGGCGACGCCCGGCAGCGCGGTCGCGACCGCCTCCACCTCGTTCGGGTACACGTTGAAGCCGGACACGATGATCATGTCCTTCTTGCGGTCGACGATCCGCAGAAAGCCGGCCGCGTCGAACACGCCGACGTCGCCGGTGCGGAAATAGCCGTCCGCGGTGAACGCGGCCGCATTGGCGTCCGGCTTCCGCCAGTAGCCGCTCATCACCTGCGGCCCCTTCACGCAGATCTCGCCCGCTTCGCCGATCGCCACCTCGCGATCCTGGTCGTCGAGCAGCTTCACGTCGGTCGACGGCAGCGGCAGGCCCGTGGTGCCCGTGAACCGGTCGATCGACTGCGGGTTGAACGACACGACCGGCGACGTTTCCGACAGCCCGTAGCCTTCGCGGATGAAATTGCCCGTCACCGCCTTCCAGCGCGCCGAGATCACGTCGATCACCGCCGCGCCGCCGCCGGCCGACAGCTTCAGCCGCGACCAGTCGACTTCCTTCAACCGCGGATGGCCGGCAAGCCCCGCGTACAGCGTGTTCACGCCGACGAACACCGTCGGCCGCGCGGCCTTCAGCACGTCGATGAAGCCGTCCATGTCGCGCGGGTTCGCGACGAGCCAGTTCTGCGCGCCGATCGCGAAGTAGGACAGGAAGTTCACCGTCAGCGCGAAGATGTGATACAGCGGGATCGCCGTGACGACGACCTCTTCGCCCGGCACGCGCGCGGCCGGCACGATCGCCCCGAACTGCGCGACGTTCGCGACGAGGTTGCGATGCGACAGCGCCGCGCCCTTCGACAGGCCGGTCGTGCCGCCCGTGTACTGCAGCAGCAACAGGTCCGCGCCGCTCAGCGCAACCGGCTCGCACGCGAGCGACTCGCCGGCGGCGATGGCGTGCGCGAGCGCGGTCGAACCGGGCGGCAGCGCGTCGCACGCGCCGGCCGGCGCATCGACGACGCCGAGATCGTCGCGCCCCACGCTCAGCACGGTGCGCACGCGCGTGCCGTCGACCACGTCCGCGAACGTGCCCATCGACCCGCCGCAGACGATCGCCACCTCGACCCCCGCGTCGTTGAGCTGATGCGCGAGCTCGCGCGCGGTGTAGTGCGGATTCACGTTGACCTGGACCGCGCCGATCTTCGCGACGGCGACGAACACGACCGGAAACGCGAGCACGTTGGGCAGCATCACGGCCACGCGGTCGCCCTTGCGCACGCCGACGACCTGCTGCAGATACGCGGCCAGCGCGCTCGACAGGCGCTCGACGTCGGCATAGGTGAGCGTGCGGCCGAGCGCATGGAACGCCGGACGCTCGGCGAAGCGGTGCATCGCGTCGTCCAGCAGCGCGCTGACGGAAGGATGGCGATCGGCGTCGATCTCGGCGGGGATCGGGCCATACGACCCGAGCCAGTGTCTGTTCGTCATGTCTCACTCCTCTGGGGACGGCACGCCAGCCTGCGTGCCGTTCGCACGGCGGCCTGCACGCCCAAAGGACGCGGGCCGCCGCCTGACCGGCGACTATCGCGCGCGCGACGCGCTTTGCAAATGATCCGGGCGGCCGAAAACATGATCGAAACGGACAGGCGCGGCGCATGCCTGCGCAACATCGCCCAGCGAACGCCTGCCCGCCCGGGCAGCTCCGTCGGTGCATCAGGGTGAACCCTGTGGCGAATGGGGGCCGTTCCCGCGCAGAATGGCGTGCCGTCAACGATATCGATTCGGACGCAGGACTCCCGCCATGCCGCGCAGTGCGCTCTCGAAACCGCCCCACGCCCAGCCTGCCCGGCTGCCGGACGCCGCCTCCGCCCACGCGTTGCGCGAGCAGCGCTTCACGCCGGCCAAGCTGGCCGTGCTCGTCGACGTGGCCGCGCAAGCCGGCCTCGACCCGGCGACGGTGCTCGCCGGCACCGGCCTCGCGCCGGCCGACGTCGCGGACCCGTTCACGCTCACGTCGCCGCTGCAGTTCCTGACGGCCGCGCGCAATGCGGTCGGCCGGTACGACGGCACCGACCTCGGCGTGCGCGTCGGCCGCCTGCTGCGCGCGTCGAGCTACGGCATGTACGGCTACGCGATGCTGTGCTCGGAATCGCTCGCGCGCGCGTTCGATGCGGCCGTCAAATATCACCGGCTCGCGAACGGCATGCTGCCGATCCGCTGGGTCGAACAGGGCGACACCGCATCGTGGCTGTTTCCGGACCGCCACGAAGTCGCGCTGCCCGATCTCGACGAGCCGCTGTACCGTTTCCTGATCGACATGCAGTTCGCGCTGCACGTGACGATCATCAAGGACGTGATGGGTGCGTGGTGCGTGCCGGCGCGCGCGCAGTTCGCGCAGCCGCGGCCGCCGCACGGGGCGCGGCTGGCCGACGCGCTCGAATGCCCGATCGCGTTCGACCAGCCGCATCACGTGCTCAGCTATCCGGCGGCATGGCTCGCGCGCGCGCCGCAACTCGCGAACCCGATCACCGCCGCGCAGGTGTCGTCGCACTGCGCGCAGTTGCTCGACGCATTGCGCAGCCAGTCGGGCATCACGCGACGCGTCTACGAGGAGCTCACCCGCACGCCGGGACAATTCCCGGACATCGACGCGATCGCCGAGAGCCTGTGCATGACGTCGCGCACGCTGCGCCGCAAGCTCGAAGCCGAAGGCACGTCGTACAGCGAACTGCTGACGAGCGTGCGCAAGGCGCTCGCGATCGACTATCTCGGCACGACCACGCTCAGCACCGAGGACATCGCGCTGACGCTCGGCTTCAGCGATGCAGTGGGATTCCGCCACGCGTTCAAGCGCTGGACCGGCACGACGCCGACCGACGTGCGGCGCAAGCGCGGCAAGTAGCGCCTGCCGAGCGTGGCCAGCGCGGTCAGCGCGTGCCGTCGCCCGCCGCCGGCGACGCGACCGCCAGCGCGAACTCGAACACGGCGCCGCGCCCGGCCCGGTCGACGAGCCGGATGCCGCTGCCGTTGAGCGCCAGCATCCGGTGCACGATCAACAGGCCGAGCCCGCCGCTCGTCGCCGTGCCGCCGCCCGTCGGCCGCTGCGGCCGCTGGAACAGCCCTTCGCGGCGTGCGGCCGGAATTCCTTCCCCGGTATCCGACACGGTCACGATCACGCGGTCGCCCGACGGCGCCGGCGCGATCTCGATCTCGACCTCGCCGTGCGAAGGCGTGTGCCGCAGCGCATTGTCGAGCAGGTTGGTCAGCACGCGCTCGATCATCCCGAGATCGGCCGACACGACCGGCACGCGCGGCGGCATCCGCGCATGCAGCGCGACGCCGCGCGATTGCGCGGCCAGCTCGAATTTCTGGAACACGTCCTGCACGAGATCGACGAGCGAGAACGGCTCGCGCTCGGCCTGCACGCCGCCCGATTCGAGCCGCGCGAGTTCGAACAGCGCCTGCGCGAGGCGCCCGACCTTCGCGCTCTGCGCGAGCGCGATCGACAGGTAGCGGCGCCGCTCGGGCTCGGGCAGCGTGTCGGCCTTCAGCGACAGCGTCTCCAGATAGCCGTGCAGCGACGTGAGCGGCGTGCGCAGGTCGTGCGAGATGTTCGTGATCAGTTCGCGCCGCTGCTGGTCCTGGCGCGTCAGCGCGCGCCACTGGTCGCCGATCCGGTCGGCCATCTGCGCGAACGCCGATTCGAGCACCGCGATGTCGTCGCCGCGCCGGCCGGGCGGCAAGTGCAGCACCGGCGGCGGCGTATCGGGCGTGTCGGGCGTGTCGGGCCCACCCGGCGCGCGGGGCGCACCGTTCGCGTCGAAGTCGCGCATCGCGGCCGTCAGCCGGCGCAGCGGGCGCGTGATGAAGCCGAATGCGACGAGACCCGCGAGCAGGCCGAGCAGCGCGACGATCGCCATCGACCACAGCGTCGTGCGCAGCACGTTGCCGGCGTCGACGCGCGCGGCGAGCCGGTCGTGCGCCTCGCCCTGCAGCACCACGTAGATGTAGCCCGACGGCGGCTGCCCCGCGCGCTGCAGCGGCGCGGCGCTGAACACCTTGCGCGCGTCCGGGCTGCGCGGATCGTCGCCGAGGATCGGCAGCGGCTGGCCCGCGATGAAGCGCTGCACGGGCGCGAGATCGACGCGGTCGCGCTTCACGTGGCCGGGCGGCGCATCGTCGCCCTTGATGCGCCCCGCGTTGTCGAGCAGGTACACCTCGACGCTCGGGTTCACGCCCATCAACTGGCCGAACAACGTGCGCACGGCGTCGGGGCGCAGCCCGTTCGCATCCATCAGCGGCGCGCTGCCGGCGATGTTGGCGGCCAGGTCGCGCGACAGCGCCTGCACGACTTCCTTCTCGCGCATGTCGTTCGCACGGATCTGCAGCCACGCCGACGCGCCCGAGCACGCGAGCAGCAGGATCGAGAACACGAGCGACAGCCGCCGGGTGAGCGTGAGCCGCATCATGCGTCCCGCTGGCCCGGCGCGGCGAGCTTGTAGCCGCGCCCCCACACGGTGAGGATCCGCACGGGCTCGGCCGGATCGGCCTCGATCTTCGCGCGCAGGCGGTTGATGTGGGTGTTGACCGTATGTTCGTAGCCTTCGTGCTGGTAGCCCCACACGGCGTTGAGGAGGTCCATCCGCGAGAAAACCTTGCCCGGGTGCCGCGCGAAGAAATACAGCAGGTCGAATTCGCGCGGCGTGAGGTCGATGCGTGCGCCGTCGACGCTCGCCTCGCGTGCGATCGGGTCGATCGCGAGCCCCGCGACGTCGAGCGTGCCCGCGTCGAGCCGCGAATCGCGCGCAAGCGCATCGACGCGCCGCAGCAGCGCCTTGACCCGCGCGACGAGTTCGAGCACCGAGAACGGCTTCGCGAGGTAGTCGTCGGCGCCGAGTTCGAGGCCGAGAATCCGGTGCACCTCGCTCGACCGCGCGCTCGTGATGATGATCGGCGTATAGCGCGTCATCGCCCGCGCGCGGCGGCAGATCTCGAGGCCGTCCACGCCCGGCAGCATCAGGTCGAGGATCAGCGCGTCCCAGTTGCCCTGTTCGAGCAGACGCAGCCCTTCGGCGCCGTCCGCGCTGTGCACGACCTCGTAGCGCTCGTCGCGCAGGTGCAGGCTCAGCACGTCGGCGATGTCGGCATCGTCCTCGACGATCAGGATGCGTTTCGGTTGGTCCATGGCGGTGGGCGGCGGCACGTCGGAGCGGGGCTCGATCACGGTGGGCGGCGGGCGATCGGCCCGGGTCGAAGCGCGGAGGAAAGCCGCGCTGCCGTCATTGTGCAAAATTTTGCGGCGCCGAGGGATCACATTTCGTTTAAGTTTCGATCGTGCGCGTGAGGTGAGCCCATATCCGCAAGGCTTCCCGCTCCGGCCCGTCGAGCTCGATTCCGCGCGCCCCCGCAATAGACACGAAAAAACGGGCGCGAGATGCCCGGTGCCGCCGCCTCCCCCGGCGCGGCGCGCGGCCGGCACCCACGCGCGCCGGTGCAAAAAACGATCGCGGCGTCGAATGCCAGCCTGACCGAGCCGCTATCGGTCGATGATCGAAAAGGCGGCCGCCGCCAGCCAGCCGCCCTTCCCCCCCGTTACGCCGCGGCCGCTTCGGCCCAGGGCGGCCGGAAATCCTGGCCGAGATGCTGGCTGATCGCCGCATCGAGCCGCTCGACCGCGTCCCGCTCGATCCGCGTGATGCCCGGATGCCAGATATCGACCAGCAGGCAAACCCGCGGCTCGTCGCTGTCGTTCCAGCTCTCGTGCTCGAACGTATCGTCGAAAATGATCGCGCGCCGGTCCGGCCACTCGCGCGTCTCGTCGCCGACGCGCAGTCGCGAGCCGTGCGGCACGATCAGCGGAAGCTGGCAGGTCAGCTTGAGATTGGTCGTGTCCGAATGCGGCGGAATCCGCGTGCCGCCCTGGATCACCGAAAAGATGAACGCGCCGCTCGGGCTGAGGAAATCCTGCACCTCGCGCATCAGCGCCGCGGTGCGCGGGCAGCGGCGGCAATTCTCCTCGACCTCGGGCTCGCCCTTGCGCCGGAAATAGAAGGACCCCCAGTCGTTGCGCCGGATCGACTCGAACCGTCCCGCCACCTGCTCTTCGTACGGCAGCAGCATCGGCGTGGTCACCTGCTCGAGAAACTCCTCGCGCAGCACGTCGACCGACGCCTCGAGCGTCGACGTGAACGCCTCGAGCTCCGGATAATCGGACGCCTCGTACCACGGCTTTCCGTCGAGCCCCGGGAAATAAAACAGCAGCGGCCGCTGATGTTTCGGCAACACGGGCAACGGAACCCGCCCCGTATTGATGTCGACGAACGCGATCACGCGTTCGAGCTCCGCCCTCCCGTACTGCGACACGAGCGCATCCAGCGTGTCGTGAATCGCATTGCGCATCTCCTGTTTCAAAGTCGCTCTCCTTGGCTATCGTGGGGTGACAAACGAAAAAGATTGCCGCTACCGCATGACGCATCGCACCTGAATCGAACCGGCGCGCCCGGCGCTACACGCGCGCGGTCGCCTTCGCCTCTTCCACCGGGTCGGCGGTCCAGCCGCCGATCGTGGCGCCGTATCCGGACGCCGCCGCGACCAGCACGCCGACGCCGCACCACACCGCCTGCACGCCCCACTGGCTGACCAGGTAGCCGAGCAGGACCGACGCGATCATGCTGCCGAGCTGGAACACCAGCGAGAAGAACGAGACGGCGCGCGATCGCAGCGCATCGGGCGTGCGGTGATGCAGCACCGCGTTGACCACCGCGCCGGCGATGCCGAGGCACAGCGCGACCCCGCTCAGCACGACGCCGAACGCGACGACGTGATTCGCCCAGCGCGTCAGCACGAGGCTCACGGCGAGCCCGGCGAACGGCAGCGTCACGGCGAGCGCCGGCCGCGCGGCGCATTGCTTCATCACGCGATACGACACCCAGCCGCCCGCGCCCTTCACGACCAGCATCAGCGTGAGGAACAGGCCGAACGCCCAGGTCGCGCCATGCATCGGCACGAGCGTCTTCAACACGACCGGCCAGTAGCTCTCCAGCACCGACACGACGCCGCCGAGCAGCATGCAGAGCAGGATCAGCGGCCGCACCGCGCCGCCATGCCACGTGAACCGGACCAGTTCGCGAAGATCGTCGAGGATCCTGCCGGCCGGCACCGCCTCGTGCGGCGCCTGCTCCGCCTCGGCGAAAAACCACGACGTGAGGCCCAGCAGCACGATGAACAAGCCGCATGCGAGCGCGAGGCCGATCTTGTACGGGTTGTCGAACAGCCGGCTGCCGACCAGGTCCGGGAGCAGGCCGCCGACCAGCGACATGCTCGCCAGCCCGAGCGCGGAGGCCAGCTCCGCGCGGCCGAGAAAATACGGAATCCGCTTCGTTTCGCCGTGCTCGCGCAGCAGGCCGACATACCATGCGTCGACGGTCCCGGAACTCATCGCGCGCGCGATGCCGAAGCTCGCCGCCGCGAGGTACAGCATCGGCTTCTGGCTGAAGCACAGCATCAGCGCGCAGCCGACGCTGTTCATCAGCAGCGATACGCGGTAGGTCCGGATGCGACCCACGCGGTCGGCCATCGCGCCGAACGGCAGCTCCAGCGCGATGGTCGACAGGCTGAACAGCGCCGCGTAAAGCCCGATCTCGAACAGCGTGAAATGGTTGTGCAGCAGGAACAGCGTGACGACCGGCAGCACGAGGCCGAAGGTGCCCCACAACGCCGCCTGCTGCAGGCAGTACCGCAGGTGGACGGTCATCGGCCGTCCTTGTCGCCGGACTCGAGCAGCAGGTACTCGCCGTCTTCCGCGCTGCCGGCGCCGATCTCGACGAAGCCGCACGCCGCATAGAACGCCCGCGCCGGCGCGTTGGCGCGCAGGCACTTGAGCCGATAGCGGGTGGCCGGCCAGCCCGGCAGCGCGCGCAGCAGCGCGCGGCCGACGCCGCGCCGGTGGTGCGGCCGGGACACGTGCAGGTGATGGATGAAATGGTCGGGCTCCCAGACCGACACGAAGCCGGCGAGCCGCCCGCTTCCGTCCTCGGCGACCCTCAGCCGCTCGCCTTCCGTCTGGGCCTCGAAGTCGGCCAGCTGGAACGCGCCGGCCGGCAGCCAGACGAAGGTCTCGCGGCGCGAGCGCAGGAACAGCTCGCGCAGGGCCGGCATATCGGCGGCCACTGCGTCACGTACGGTGATCTTCATGATTCGCTTCCCTTGCAGCGGTCGTGGTTGCGGGGCCGGCGCAGCCCGGCAGGCTCGCCATCACGTCGGCGACGAAGCGTTCGGTGTCCCAGCTGTGGTCCACCGTCGCGCCCAGCCGCGTGATGACCGCGCGGCACGACGGCACGATCACCACCAGTTGGTGATTGAAGCCGTCCATCATCATCAGGTCCTCCGGCAGCGACGGAAACCGGCGCGCGCCGCCGGCGCCGGCATTCAGCCACAGATGCGCGCCGAGCCGGCCGTCGTGCCGTGTCGCGTCGGGCGTCGCCATGAACCGCACCCAGTCCTCGTCGACGATGCGCGCGCCGCGCCATACGCCGTGCTGCAGGATCAACTCACCGAGCCTCGACCAGTCCCGCGCCGATGCCAGCATGTAGCTGCTGCCGACCAGCGTGCCCGACGCGTCGGGCTCCATCATCGCGGTGCGGATGCCGAGCGGCTCGAACAGCCGCGCCCGCGCGAACGGCACGACGTCGAGCGGCCGCGGCGAGACCGCGCGCGCGATGATCTTCGCGACCAGCACGCTGCCGCCGCTCTGGTAGTCGACCTCGCGGCCGGGCCCGACCTTCAGCGGCCGGCTCGCGACGAAGCGCGCCATGTCGGTCGACTGGTACAGCATCTTCGTCGTGTCCGAGCCGGGCAGATAGCCTTCCTGGTAGTCCAGCCCGCTCGTCCATTGCAGCAGGTTGCGCAACTGGATCGCCTGGCGCGGATCGCCGGACGACGCCCAGTCGTCCAGCAGGCGATCCTGCGCGAGCGTCAGCTTGCCGTCGCGGACCAGTACGCCCGCCAGCAATCCGATGACGGTCTTCGTCATCGACCAGCCGAGCAACGGGGTGTCGGCCGTGACGCCGGGCGCGTACCGCTCGCCGACGAGCTGGCCGTCCTGCCGCACGACCACCGCCAGCGTGTTGCGCAGCGATCCGGGCGCCGGCTCCGCCACCGCGCGATCCAGCACGGCGCGCAGCGCCGGCGGCGGATCGGACGGTGCGGCATCGTCGAGGTTGTCGGCCCCGGCCGCCGCGCCCGGCAGCGCGAGGCCTTCGCCCTCCACGCGCAACGCGTCGAGCGCGTCGGCCGGCGCGATCGTGCAGCCGAGGCCCGGCCGGTACAACGCGACCGTCGAGCGCAGCACGCCGAGCCCGGCCGCCTCGACGGTCTGCCGCGCACGGTCGATCCGGTACGTGACGAAGTCGAACAACGGGTTGATCGGCCGCACCTCGCGCGCGAACACGGTGCGCGCATCGCCGTCGCTGCCGGCGCCGCCGGCGAGCACGCGCACGCACAGGTAATGCGATGCATAGCCGGTCGCGGCGGGCAACGCCCAATACAGCAGGCCCACGGCAACGGCCAGCAACAGCATGACGGCGACGGCGAGAATCTTGACGGCGGTAGCGACACGGGACGGATGACGATCCGGCATGGGGGAGGGTTTCCTGGTTCGACGATTCGACGAGACGATGCGGGCCGCCCCGCGGCCGCCCGCGCTCAAAGGACGATTTCCTTCTTCAGGTACAGCCGCTCGGACTGGATGTCGTGCGCGTGGCAGCGGGCGATCAGCTTGTCCGATTCGACGATCGGCAGCGAGGTCGGCGCGTATTCGATGCTGGAGATGAACTTGAGCCACGGCTCCGCGCCCATCGCGTAGACGAACACCTGGCGCGGCGCGAAGCACTCGACCAGCGGCCACGCGCGTTCGCAGTCGGAGCCGTTCAGGCGGCGGTTCTGATCGAACTGCCGCCCGAGCGGCTCGTTCAGGAGCGCGCCGTACAGCCAGGACATCGGCGCGCCTTCGCATTCCATGCCGATGAACAGCGTGCCGATCCGGCCGATGCGCCGCGCGATGCGCTGGTACAGCTCCGGCTGCAGGTTGTTCGAGTCGGCCGCGAACAGCATGCTCTTGCCATCCACCTTCAGCGCGAACGCCATCTTCGCGGCGATATGCAGATCGCCGTGCTCGCCGAGGAACGGCAGCGCGACGATCTCGCCGCCCGGCACGGGCACGCTGTCCAGCTCGCCGACCTCGATCACCCGCTCGAACCCGCACGCTTCGAGCGCGAGCCGGATCGACGGGTCTTGCAGGAACCCGCCGTGGCTGCGCGGCACCACCAGCGTGCCGATCCGGTGCCGTAGCTGCAGCAGGCTCTCGAGCACGATGTGATCCTGGTGGTTGTGGGTCAGCAGCACGTAATCGATGCGCTCGGGCAGATCCGCGAACGTGAACGGATCGTCGCCCTGGCCGAGCGGATAGCCGACGATCGGATCGGTCAGCAGCGAGAATGCCGCGGTTTCGACCAGGACCGTCGCATGGTTGAAGTAGCGCACCCGCACCGGCTGCCCCGCGCGCGCCGGCGCCGCCGGCGGGCGCGGCGGCGGCGCGTCGGTGAACCAGGTTTCGAGCGCCGTGCGCCGCGCGGCGCCGCCCTCCGCGTGCGCGAGCAGGCGGTCGATCAGGTCCGGCGCCGCGCCGGTGTGGCGGGCCGCGAACAGCTCGTCGTACAGCGCGTCGCGAAACGGCAGGCGAATCTGCACCATGTGCTCGTCCGGAAAGCGCGGCGTGCTCAGCATGAAGCTCCGGTCGTCGCTGGTGGCGAGAAAGCCGTTCACGCTCTGCAGCGCGTCGAGGTAGCCGGCGCTGTCGTACAGCAGCCGCTCGAACAGCCGGTACGACGCGTGGCCGCGCAGGTCGTAGCCCAGCTCGACGAATCCCTTCAACGGCTCGGGCACCTTCGCATACAGCGGCGACAGCGTATCGCCGCCCCCTTCCCGCGCGAGCAGTTCGTCGAGCTCGCGCAGCGCGTCCGCCAGCGCCAGCAGCGGCGCGGCGCGCGTGCGGGTCTCGCGGATCAGCGCGTCGACCGCCGGCACGCGCTCGCGGCCGCCGTTGAGAAACGGGCCGCCGGCCATCTTCGCGGCGGAACGCCGATGCAGCTCCGGCGCGCGGATGAAGGATTCCATGATGCGCAGATGCACCTGCTTCATCACCAGCGCGCAGGTCGCGGGCTGCAGCAGGAAAGTCCACGCATACCATTGATTGATCAGCGGTTCGAAGACGACGTTCGGTTTCAGGTAGATCTGGGTCATGTCAGGAATGATCGTGTTCGACTACGGGAACGGCTGCGTCGGCGACGTGCGCGAGCGCGGCCTCCATGTGTTCGCGCCACCGGCGCAGCAACTGTTCGGCAGTGGACCGCGCGTGGACGGCGTCGCTGTAGCGGCACTCGAACGCGAGTTCGCCGTCGCCCGCGACGCAGACGAGGTTCAGCAGGTGCGAACGTTCGTCGGTGGCCGCGCGGTCCGCGCCCACCGCCTCGGTGGCGGCGGAGAACCATGCGGACGGACGCGCGGCGGCCGCCGATACGAAATCGACGCTGACCTGCGGCTGCACGCAGCGCCGCCACGCGTCGGGATCGACGCCGGCGGGCGGCGGCAGGCCTGCCCCGCCCAGCGCCGCCAGCGGCAGCGCGGCGAGCGTCGCCTCCCATTCGCGCAGCGCGGCGACGCTCGGCACGCCGGCGTGATGCGGCAACAGCAGCGGCACGTCGCAGACGAAGCAGCCCACCGCGCGTTCGACCGCCGGCCCGTCGTCGAGCCAGTCGCGGCCGTGCCGGCCGAGATCGGCGACGACCGCGCCGCCCGCCCAGTCGGTAAGCGCGCGCGCCGCCGCCGCGATCGCGACCGTGGCGGCCTTCACGCGCAGACGCTGCGGCACGACGGCCAGCAACCGTCGCGCGGCCTCGCCCGTCAGCCGGTCGCGCACGACCTGCTGGCTCGCCTCGGTGTTCGCGCCGGCTGCTGCGTGCCGATCCCGCGGCAGCGCGACGTTGGCCGCCAGCGGCGCGAAGTACGCGGCGGTTTCGCCCGCCTGCCGCGCGGCCGCAATACGTGCGTCCAGCGCGCGAAGATAGGCCGGATAGGCCAGCGTCGGCGCGGCCACCGTCGGCGTCCGGCCGTTCGCATGCGCCGCATACGCATTGGCGAGGTCGTCCAACAGCACCGCCCAGCCATGGCTGTCCGCGACGAGGCCGTGCACGACGAGCAGCAGCCGGTCGCCGGCCGCGCCGCATCGGTAGTGCGCGACCCGCACCAGCGGCCCTTGCGCGAGATCGAAGCCCTGCTGCAGCGTCGTGCTGTGCGCGACGATGAAGCGCGCCGCCTCGTCCGCCGCGAGCGCGTGGCTGCTGAAGCAGCGCTGCACGGCGTCCGCGTCCGCGGGCGCGACACGGCCCGACAGCGCGCCGCGATCGAATACGCAGTGCAGCCCCGGATGCGCGTCGAGCAGCGAACGCAGCGCGGCCCGCAGCGCGTCGGCGTCGAGCGGTTGCGCCGCCCGAACGAGCAACGCGCGGTTCCAGTGGTGCGCATGCGGGCGCTGCAGCACGCGCCTTTGATACGGCGTCAGCGGGAACGCGGACCCATCGTGCGCGTCCGGTCGCGCCGCCAGCGGCCGCAGGCAATCGGCCAGGTCCGCGAGAGTCGGGCTCGCGAAGAAATCCTGCGGATCGACCGTCCAGCCGGCCCGGTTCAGCTGCGCGACGGCCCGCAGCACCAGGATGGAGTCGCCGCCCAGCCCGAAGTAGTTGTCGTCGCGGCCGATCCGCTCCAGCCGCAGCACGTCGCGCAGCACCGTCAGCAGCGCGCGCAGCGGCGGCGTGTCGTCGCCCTCCGCGGCCGCGGCCGCGTCCGGCAGCACCGCCGTCGCTACCCACTGGCGATCGATCTTGTCGCCGGACGTCTTGGGCAGCGACGGCACGATCGCCAGCGCATGCGGCACCAGATGCGCGGGCGCGATGCGGCGTAGCGCGCGCAGCCGCTCGCGCGCCGCCTCGCGTGACGTGTCCGCCGCCCCCGACGCGTCGGTGTCGACGACGATGAACGCCTCCAGGCGCGGCGCCGGCGCGTCGGGCCCGCCCGACAGCCGCACCGCGGCCTCGCGCACGCCGTCCTGTTCGAGCAGCAGCGCTTCCACTTCGGCCAGCTCGACACGAACCCCGCGCACCTTGATCTGGCGATCGCTGCGGCCGAGGTAGATCAACGCGCCCGTCCCGTCGCGCCGCACGAGGTCGCCGGTGCGATACATGCGCGCACCCGGCCGTCCGGCGAACGGATCGGGCAGGAACGCGGCGGCCGTCTGGCCGGGCCGGCCCGGGTAGCCGCTCGCGAGCGCGCTGCCGCCGAGGTAGAGCTCGCCGCGGCACAGCGGCGGCACCGGCTGCAGGTGCGCGTCGAGTACATAAGCCGTGGTGCCGGGCAGCGGCGCGCCGATCGGCACGTCGCGTTCATCCGGCCGCGCGTCGGCCGGCACGTCGTGCACGACGGACGTGATCACGCTTTCCGTCAGCCCGTACGCGTTCATCAGCGCCACACGGCCGCCCGTCACGGCGCGCCATGTCTGCACCGCGGCGAGCGGCACCGTCTCGCTGCCCGTCACGACCAGCCGCAGCCGCGTGGGCAGCGCGGCCTCGCCGAGACCGAGCGCACGCACCCATTCGCGCCACAGCGACGCGGGCAGGTTGAGCACGGTCGCGCGCTGTGCGTCGAGCAGGCCGCTGAACGCGCCGAGCGTCGGCCACGCCGCGCGCTCGAGCAGCAGCAGGCAGGCGCCAGAGGACAACGTCGTGAAGATTTCCTCGATCGACACATCGAACACGAGCGACGAGAACTGCACGACCCGGTCGTCGGCCGTCATGCGATACGCGGCGCACAGCGCCTGGATCTTGTGCGCGACCGCCCGATGGCTGACGTCGACGCCCTTCGGCACGCCGGTCGAGCCGGACGTGAACAGCGTATAGGCGGCCTGTTGCGGATCGATACGTGCGGGCGGCGCGCCGGCGGGCGCGTCGCCGAGCGCGGCGAACGCGATCGCCGCGCATCGGGGCCACGTCGGCGGGGCCGCCGCCGCATCGTGCACGAGCAGCACCGGCGCCGCTTGCGACAGGATCGCGTGCTGCCGCGCGGCCGGCGCGGCGGGATCGAGCGGCAGGTACGTCGCCCCGATGCGCAGCACGCCGAGCAGCGCCACCAGTGCGTCGAGCCCCATCGGCAAGCACAGCGCGACGCGATCGCCGGCGCGGACGCCGCGTGCGTGCAGCGCGCCCGCGACCTGCTCCACCCGAGCCCGCAACGCCGCGTAACTGAGCGTCTCGTGCGCGGTCGCGACCGCCGGCGCGGCGTTGCCGTCCGTCAGCGTGCCCGACAGCAGCGACACGAGGTCGGACGCCGCCCACGACGACACGTCGGCCACCCCGGCTGCCGCCTGCCAGGCCTGCCGCTGCGCGGCCGACAGCACGCCCGCGTCGCCGAGCGGCGCATCGTCCGGCAGCGTCAGCAGCAGGTCGAGCGCGGCCTGGAACTGTTCGATCACCTCGTCGGCCTCGCCACGCTCCAGCGCGCCGTCGCGCGTCAGCAGCACGCCGCCGTAGCCCGCGCCGTCGCGATGCAGGTTCATCGTCAGGTCGTATTCGGTTTCCGTTTCCGGCGTGTCCTCGAACGCGACGTCCAGCCCGCCGATCCGCACCTGGCGAACCGGCGCCTCCTGCATCGAGAACACCACCTGGAACAGCGGCGTCAGCGACGTGTCGCGCGGGCCCGCGAAGCGCTCGACCAGCTTTTCGAACGGATAGTCCTGGTGCGCGTGCGCGGCCATCACGCAGTCGCGCACCCGCTCGATCCACGCCCGCGCGCGGCTGGCGGCCGGGAACGCCACGCGCAGCGCCAGCAGGTTGACGAAAAAGCCGACGAGCCCTTCGGTGCGGCTCGACGCGCGGTTGGCGACCGGCGAGCCGACCACCAAGTCGCGCTGCCCGGTGCGCCGCGACAACATCAGCAGGAACGCGGACAGGAACACGACGTACGGCGTCGTCCGCAAGCGCCGCGCCAGCGCGTCGACCTGCCGCGCACGCTCGGCGTCCACCGCGACGCGGCCGCTGTGCGCGAGACGCCCCGGCGTGCGCGCGCGGCGCCGATCGCCGCCGAGGTCGAGCACCGGCGCGCCGTCCAGATGCGCCCAGAACGCCTCGTGCGCCGCGTCGTGCCCGGCGGCGAACCGCGTCGCCTGCTCCTCGCTGTAGTCCGCGTAATTCCACGCGGGCGGTGCGGTATCCAGCGCGCCGCCCTGGCTCGCCGCGCCGTACAGCGACGCGAGATCCTGCGCGATCAGCCGGAACGACCAACCGTCGACGACGATGTGATGGAACGACATCAGCAGGCACGCGCGGCGCGGCCCGAGTTCCAGCAGTCGCGCGCGAAACAGCGGCGGCCGCGCGAGATCGAACGGCTCCGCCCGCAGCGCATCGCGATGCCGCGCGATGAACGCGTGCAGGGCGTCGTCCGTGCCGCCTGCGTATGCGTGGATCGACAGCGCGATCGTCGCGTCGGCATGCACGTGCTGCTCGCCGCCGCCGTCCGGTCCTTCGTGGAACGACGTGCGCAGCACCGGATGGCGCGCGACCAGCCCCGCGAGCGCCGCGTGCAGCGCGGCGCGGTCGAGGTCGCCGTGCAGATGCAGGCATTGCGGCAGGTGGAAGACCGAACCGCCCATGCCGAGCCGTTCGAGCGTCCACAACCGGCGCTGCTGGAACGACATCGGCGCGCGGCGCGGCCCGGCGGCCGGCAGGCCGGCCGGTATCGTCGCCGCCGGCATGGCAGGCGGCGTCGGTTCGGACTGCGCGCGAATCGCGCTGGCGAGCCCGTCGATCGTCGGCGCGCCGAAGAACGCCGCGAGCGTCAGCTCCACGTTCAGCCGCTCGTGAATTCTCGTGAGCACGCGCCCGGCGAGCAGCGAATCGCCGCCCAGCTCGAAGAAATCGTCGGTCGGCGCGATCCGCTCATGGCCAAGGCACTCGGTCCAGATACGCGTCAATGCATGCCGCACGTCGTCGATTTCCGCCGAGGCGGCGAGCGGAGTCTCGACCGCGACCGGCGCGGCAACCGCGGCAATCGACGGCGCCAGTGCCTCCGGCTGCACGCGCGCGACGGGCTGGGCGGGCAGCCAGTGACGCGTCCGCTCGAACGGATAACCCGGCAACGGCAGGCGCTTGCGGCGCTCGCCCGCGTAGGCGTCGCGCCGTGTCAGCCGCGCGCCCTTCGCCCATAGCCGCCCGTAGCCGGCGAGCAGCGTCGCCATCGTGCGCGGCGTACGCTCCGTGAAGCTCGCCAGCACCGCGTCGGCCGGCGCGCAGCGATGCGCGCGCACCAGCGCCGCCAGCACGTCGCGCGGGCCGATCTCGACCCACAGCGCGTCGCCCAGTGCCGCCAGCGTTCGCACGCCCGCCGAGAAGCGCACCGTGCCGAGCACGTGCGCGGCCCAGTACGCCGGATCGGTGGCGCGCGGCGCGTCCAGCAGCGTGCCGTCGAGATTGGAGATCAACGGGATGCGCGGCGCATGCAGCGCCATCGTCGCGGCATGCGCGTGCACACGTGCCGCCGCGTCCGTCATCATCGGCGAGTGGAACGCATGCGACGACGCGAGCCGCGCATGCGCGACACCCTCGTCGCGCAACCGCGCCGCGAACGCGTCGACCGCGTCCACCGGGCCGGACACCACGCATTGCAGCGGCCCGTTGACCGCCGCGAGGGCGAGCGTCGGCGGCAGTTGCGCGGCCAGTTCGTCTTCCGCGATCGATATCGACAGCATCGCGCCGGCCGGCTGCGCCTGCATCGCCGCCGCGCGCGCCGCCACCAGGGCGACCGCGTCGTCGAGCGAAAACACGTCCGCGCAGCACGCGGCGACCAATTCGCCGAGGCTGTGGCCGATCAGGTAGTCCGGCGTCACGCCCAGCGCGGCCCACGCCTGATACAGCGCGTACTCGTACGCGAACAGCAGCGGCTGCACCAGCGCGGTGTCGGTGGTGCTCGCGTCGCCCAGCAGGTAAGGCTCGAGCGCGAGCCCTGCCGTGCTCGCGAACCGCGCGCACACGTGGTCGAGCGCCGCGCGGAACACCGGATTCTCGCGATGCAGGTCGCGCGCCATCCCGGCGGCCTGCGCGCCCTGCCCGGTGAACAGGAAAATCACCGGACGCGCGGGCGGCGCGTCGTCGGCGAGCGGCGACACGCCCGCGGCCAGCGCGTCGAGCGCCGTATCGCGCGACTCGGCGACCACGAACGCGCGGCACGCATGGTCCTGCCGGGCGGCCTGCAGCGTGTACGCGACGTCGGCCAGCGCCCATTCCGGGTGGCGGCGCAGCGCGGCGGCGAGGCCGTCCGCCGCACGCCGCAGCCCGTCAGGCGTGGCGGCCGACAGCCGCAGGCAATGCGCGGCGGCGGCCGTCGGCGCGTCCGCCTCGGGCGGCGCGGCTTCCAGGATCACGTGCGCGTTGGTCCCGCCGATGCCGAACGAACTGACGGCCGCGCGGCGCGGCGCGCCGCCGTCCGGCCAGTCGGTCGCTTGCGCGGTGATGCGGAAGGCCGCGTCGTCGAGTTCGAGCAGCGGGTTGGGCGTGTCGAAGTGCAGCGTGCCCGGCACCTTGCCGCGCTCGAGCGCGAGCGCCGCCTTGATCACGCCCGCGAGCCCGGCCGCGCTGTCCAGGTGCCCGACGCTCGTCTTGACCGCGCCGAGCAGGCGCGGCGCATGGGCCGGATGCTGGCCGTAGGTCGCCTTCAGCGCGGCCATTTCGATCGGGTCGCCGAGCAGCGTGCCGGTGCCGTGCGTCTCGACATAGCCGACCGACGCGGCGTCCACGCCCGCGTCCGCCAGCGCGGCGCGAATCACCCGCGCCTGGCCGGCGGGGCTCGGCGCGGTGTAGCCGGCCTTGTCGTGACCGTCGTTGTTGATCGCGGAGCCCTTGACGATCGCATACACGTGATCGCCGTCGCGGCGCGCGAGGTCGAGCCGCTTCAGCACGACCGCACCCGCGCCGCTGCCCTCCACGGTGCCGCTCGCGGCCGCGTCGAACGCGCGGCAATAGCCGTCCGCGGAAAAGATTCCGCCGGTACGGTGCAGATAGCCCGGCACGCCGTCGACGCCGATCGACGCCGCGCCCGCGAGCGCGAGTTCGCAGTCGCCCTGCGCAACCGCGCGCGCGGCCATGTGCAGCGCGACCAGCGACGTCGAGCACGCGGTGTTCAACGTGACCGCGGGGCCGGTGAGATTCAGCCGGTAGGCGATCTGCGTCGCGGGCTGGTTCAGCACGTTGATCTGGTACAGCCCGAGCGCGTCGACCGCGTCGCGGTTGCCGAGCACGTGGTTCGCGAGGTACTGGCTCGCGCCGACGCCGACGTAGACGCCCACGTCGCGCGCGGGCCCGGGCCCGGCGTAACCGGCGTCCTCGAGCGCACGATAGCTTTCCTCGATCAGCTTGCGCTGCTGCGGATCCATGATCTCGGCTTCGCGCGGCGTATAGCCGAAGAAGGCGGCATCGAAACAGTCCGGATCGCGAATCAACCCGCGCGCGGCGACGAAGCGCGGATTGCCGAGCAGCGCGTCCGGCACGCCGAGCGCGCGCAGCCGCGCGTCGTCGAGCCGGGTGATGCCGTCCTCGCCCGCGAGCAGCATGCGCCAGAACTGCTCGGCGTCGTCCGCGCCCGAGACGGCCGCGCTCATCCCGATGATCGCGACGTCGCGACTGCCGACCTCCGACGCGCGCGCGGCCTCGGCCATGCCGCCGGCTTCGGCCGCCCGTTCGCCGGACGCGGACAGCCAGTCGGCCAGCGTGCGAATCGTCGTGTAGCGGAACAGGTGATCGATGTCGACGTCGCGACCGAATTCGCCGCGCAGCCGCGCCTGGCACTGGATCAGCGCGAGCGAATGCCCGCCGGCGTCGAAGAAGTTGGTGTCCGGATCGATCTCGGCGAGGCCGAGCACGTCGCGCCAGATCGCCGCGACCGCGGCCTGCGCATCGCCGGGCGCGCGGCGCGCGGCGTTGGCGGGGGCGGCGGAGACGGCGCGCTCGGCGACAACGCTCGCCGCCTCGAGCGGCCAGTCGGCCAGCCGGAGGCGATCGATCTTGCCGCTGCCGGTCATCGGCATCGCGTCGAGCACGACGATCCGGTCGGGCACCATGTACGGCGGCAGCGCCTGTTGCGCATGCGCCTTCAGCGCGCCGTCCGGCAGCGTGCCCGCCGCCTGCACGAACGCGCAGAGCACGGCGCCCGCGCTACCCGAACGGGCCAGCACCGCGACCTTGGCGACGCCCGGATGGCGGCCCAGCACCGATTCGACTTCGCCCGTCTCGATGCGGAAGCCGCGCACCTTGACCTGCTGATCGTCGCGGCCCACGAATTCGATGTCGCCGTGCCGATTGAAGCGGGCCAGGTCGCCGGTGCGATACAGCACGCGATCCGCGTCGCCCGTCGCATACGGGTTCGGCACGAAGCGCTCCGCGCTCAGTTCGGGCCGGTTCAGGTAGCCCGACGCCAGCGCGCGCCCGCAGAGGTACAGCTCGCCCGTCACGCCGATCGGCAGCCGGGCGAGTTCGGGCGACAGGATATGCGTGCCGACGTCGCCCACCGCGCGGCCGATCAGCACCGGGCCGCTCGCGCAGCGCCACACGGTGGCGTAGATGCTGGCCTCGGTCGGGCCGTATGCGTTGAACAACGGCGCATGCGGCAGCACGCGCGCCGCCAGCTCGACGGTCGCGGGCAGCAGCGGCTCGCCGGCGGCGAACACCGCGCGCAGCGGGCTCGCCGCGCCGGCATCGAGCGATTGCAGGAACAGGTGCAGCATCGACGGCACGAAATTGATCACCGTCACGCGATGCTGCTCGATCGCGCGCTGCAGGTAGCGTGGATCGTACTGGCCGTCCGGCCGCGCGATCACGATCGCGGCGCCCTTCATCAACGGCCACAGCATTTCGGTGAGCGACACGTCGAACGATTGCGCGGTCTTCCACAGCACGCGGTCGCCCGCGGCGAGCGGATAGGTGTCGGCAAGCGCGTCGAACAACGCGAGGATGCCTTCCTGGCGGCACGGCACGCCCTTCGGCGTGCCGGTCGAGCCGGACGTATACAGGATGTAGGCGGGCGCGTCGGGGCTGACGCGCGGCGCGGCGGCCAAGGTGGCGCGGCCCGTTTCCGCCAGCGCCGCCAGCTCGACGAAACGCACGCCGCACGCACGCAGGCAGGCGGGCGCGGCGGCATCGCCGACGATCGCCGCCGGGCGCGCGTCGTCCACCATGAAGCGATGGCGCGCTTCCGGCAACGCGGGATCGAGCGGCAGATACACGGCGCCGATCCGGAACAGCGCGAGCACCGTCTGCAGCGTCGCCGCCGAGCGGCCCGCGCATACCGCCACGACGTCGCCCTGCCGCACGCCCAGCGCGGCGAGCGCCGCCGCGCGCCGGTCGCACTGCTCGAGCAGCGCCGCATAGGTCGTCTCGCCCGCGTCGTCGATCAGCGCGACGGCGTCCGGCGCGGCGGCCGCGCACGCGGCGAGACGCTCGCCGACGCTCGCGCTCACCGGCAGCCCGGGCTTCGGCGTCGCCCAGTCGTCGAGCCGCGCGAGCGTGGCCGGCAGCAGCCACGTCGCCGCGGGCGCACCGGCGAGCCGCCGCAGCGCTTCGTGCTCGGCGTGCACGATGTCTTGCGCGTCGTCACGCCGCAGGCTGTCGGCCCGGTAGCCGACGATGCAGCGCAGCCGCTGGTCGCTCGCGGAAACGGAGAAATCGACCTGCACCGGAAAACTGTTGACCGCGTGGCCGTCGCGGCCCGCCAGCATCCGCACGTCCGCGTCGTCCAGCTCGCGCAGCACGTGAAAGCTCGTGAAATTGAACAGCACCTCGCCGAGCTCGATCCCGCCGTTGTCCTGCCGGATCTGCTGCGACGGATAAAAACGGTGCCGGAAAATGCCCGACTCGATTTCGAACACCTGCCGCACCTGCGCGACCGGCGACGCGTCGCCGTCGAGCGCCGCGCGCACCGGCACCGAGTTCAGGAACAACCCGACCGCGCGCTCCGCATCCTCGGTCTCGGGCCGCACGTGCGTCACCATCGACGTCAGCACGTCGCGCCGCCCGCTCAGCGCCTGCAGCGCGCGCAGATGGGCGGCGAGCAGCACGCTCTTGAGCGGCACGTTCGCGTCGCGCGCGAGCGCACGCAGCGCCGCCTCCAGTTCGGCGGGGATCTCGACCTCCAGATAATCCACGCGCTCGTCTGCCGCGTCGGCCGTCAGCGGCGCGCGGCGCATCGACAGCGCCTGTGCGCCGTCGAGCTGGCCGCGCCAGAAATCGCGCTGGGCCGGATCGGCGAGCGCGGCCTGTTCGCGCTCGATGAAATCGCGGTAACCGGCCTGCACCGGTTCGTCGTTCTGCCCCTCCTGCCCGCCCTGCCCGTGTTGCGCGCCCGCCAGGCCCGCCGTGTAGAGCCGGATGAATTCGGCGGTCAGCGCGGCCTCGCTCCAGCCGTCGAGTATCGCGTGATGAAAACTCCAGACCAGCTTGAAGCGCTGCGCGGCCAGCTTGAACACGAAGCAGCGGAATAGCGGCGCGGCGGCGACGTCGAACGCGGCGAACCGCTCGCCGTCCATGAACGCGGCGATCCGGGCGGCCTGCGCCGCCGCATCGAGTTCGGTCAGGTCGGTGACCGCCAGCGGAATGCGCGCCGTGTCGAACACGAGCTGCAGCGGCACGCTGAACCCTTCCATCCGCAGCGCGGTGCGCAGCGCCGGATGACGCGCCGACAGCCGGTCGAGCGCATGCGCGAGGCAGGCTTCGTCGTACGCATACGCGACCTCGTAGCCGATCACGTCGTGGTACAGGCTCGAGCGCTCGTGCCGGCGGCTGTGATAAAGCATCCCCAGTTGCAGGCGGCTGAGCGGATACGCGTCGACGACGCCGGCCGGCAGCCGCGCGCGGTCCGCGTCGCTCGTCAGCGGCGCCCGCGGTGCGGCGGCCTCGGCCGGCGCGCTCGCCTCCGCACCTGCGCCTGCGCCGATGCCAGTGCCGGTGCCGGCGCCGGCGCCGCGCTGCCGTTCGATGTGCTCGCCCAGCGTACGCACGCTCTGGTGGACGAACAGGTCCTGGATCTCGAATTCGAGCCCGTGGCGCTGCGCCTGCGCCTTCAGCCGGATCGCCAGCAGCGAATCGCCGCCGAGATCGAAGAAACCGTCGTCGAGGCCGAAGCCGCCGCGGCCCAGCACGTCTTCCCACAACGCGCGCAGGATGCGCTGCGTGTCGGTCAGCGTCTCGGGCGCCGTTGCCGCGGCCGCCTGCGCAGGCGCGAGCCGCGCGAGCGCGGCCCGGTCCACCTTGCCGTTGGCCGTCAGCGGAATGTGCGGCACCGCGTGGAAACGCGCCGGCACCAGGTGATCCGGCAGCGATGCCCGCAACTGCGCGCGCAGGCCGGCTTCGTCCGGCACGTCCGCGCCGGTGCCCGGGCTGGCGGTCCAGTACGCGACGAGCTGCTTGTCGCCCTGCGGCGTCGCGTCGAGCGTCACGACGGCGGCCTGCACGCCGCGGCATGCGGCCAGCGCCGCCTCGATTTCTGCCGGCTCGATCCGGTAGCCGCGCAGCTTCACCTGGCGATCGCGCCGGCCGAGGTAATGCAACGCGCCGTCATGCGCCCAGTAGCCGACGTCGCCGCTGCGGTACATGCGGGCGCCCGGCTCGCCGCCGTAAGGATCGGGCACAAACGCGGCGGCGGTCAGGTCCGGCCGGTTCGCGTAGCCGTGCGCGACGCCGAGCCCCGCGATGTAGATGTCGCCCGCCGCACCGGGGGGCAGCGGATTCAGCGCGTCGTCGAGCACGTACACCGACGTGCCCTGGATCGGCATGCCGATCGGCACCGCGCGCCCCGCCGCCGGCGCGCCACGCACCGGGTATGCCGTCGCGAACGTCGTGGTCTCGGTCGGCCCGTAGCCGTTGACCACCTGCCCGTGTTCCAGCAGCGCGCGGGCGCGCTCCACGTGCGGCAGCGACAGCACGTCGCCGCCGCAGACGAGGTAGCGCAGCCGCCGCAGCGCGTCCGGCGCGTGATCGACCATCGCCGCGAACAGGCCGCTCGTCAGCCACAGAATCGTCACGCGCGCGTCGATCAGCAACGGCCCGAGCTGGTCGAGCGACGCATCGCGGCCGGCCGGCACCACGAGCGACGCACCGTTCAGCAGCGCGGTCCAGATCTCGAAGGTCGACGCGTCGAACGCGGTCGGCGCGAACTGCAGGAACACGTCGTCCGGCGTCACGTCGAGATAGGTCGGGCGGTACGCGAGCCGCAGGATCGCCTGTTGCGGCACGATCACGCCCTTCGGGCGATCGGTGGTGCCCGACGTGTACATCAGGTACGCCGGCATCTGCGCCGGCAGCCCGCTCGCGACGAACGCGCCGTCGCGCGCGGCGATCTCGTCGTCGTGGTCCTCGAGGACGATCAGGTTCAGATAGCCGTCACGCAGCGCATCGGTGCGCGCGACCACGTCCTCGCGCGTGACGATCACGCTCGCCTGGCTGTCGTCGAGCAGGAATCGCAGCCGGTCCGCCGGATAGCGGCTGTCGAGCGGCACATACGCGCAGCCCGCGTTGAGCACCGCCAGCATCGCGACGATCAGCTCCGCGCCCGGCTCCAGACACAGGCCGACGGTCGAGCCCGGCGACACGCCGAGATCGCGCAAGTGATCGGCCAGCCGGTTCGCGCGGGCGTTCAGCGCGTGGTAGTCGAGCGTCGCGTCGCCGTGGCGGATCGCCGGGCGATCCGGATGCTGCCGCGCCAGCGCGTCGATCACCGCGCCGATCGAGTCGGGCAGCGGCTGCGCGAGCGGCCGGCGCTGCCAGCCGCGCAGCGCGTCGAGCGTCGCCGCGTCGCCGCGCGCGAGCGTGCCGAACGGCGCGTCCGGCTGCGCGGTCAGCGCGTCGAGGTACTGCACATAGGTGCGCGACAGCCGCTCGATATCGGCGGCCTCGAACAGGTCGGTGCGGAACACCGTGCAGCAGCGCACGCCGTCGGACGTCAGCTCGGCGAACAGCGTCAGGTCGAACTGCGCGTAGCGGTACAGGTCGTCGCGCACCGTCATCGCCGGCATCCCGGCCGCCGTCGCCGGCTCGGCGGCGCCGGACACCGCGCCTTTCGTGTCCTGCAGCACGAAGTTGACCTGGAACAGCGGGCTGCGCGCGGCATCGCGCGCGACGCCGACCTGCTCGACCACCTGGTCGAACGACACCGCCTGATGCCGCAACGCGTCGGCGACGGTGTCGCGCTCGCGCTCGACCAGCGCGGCGAACGTCGCGCACCCTTGCCGCGCGGTGCGCAACGCGAGCAGGTTCGCGAAGAAGCCGACGATGCGCTCGCTGCCCGGATGCACGCGGTTCGACGCGGTCGTGCCGATGCAGAAGTCGTCCTGGCCCGCGTAGTCGCCGAGCAGGCAGCGCCACGCGGCCAGCATCACCGTGAACAGCGTGCCGCCCTGCCGCCGCGCCAGCGCCTCGGCCCGCGCGCGCACGGCGGCGGGAATCGCGAAGAACACCAGTTCGCCGTCGTGCGCGCGCCGTGCCGGGCGCGGCAGCGCGAACGGCAATTCGAGCGTCGTCGCGCCCGTCAGCCGGCCCTGCCAGTAGGCGAGGCTCGGCGCGCTGTCCGCGGCGCTGCGCGCCTGCTGCCACAGCGCATAGTCCGCATACTGCGGCGCGTCGCTGGCGGGCGGCTCGGGCACGCGGCCCGCCAGCCGCGCCGCATAGGCCGACCACCAGTCGGCCAGCATCAGTTCCAGCGACCATCCGTCGACGATCAGGTGATGGGCGGTCAGCACGAGAATCTGCCGCGCGTCGCCGAGACGATGCAGCGACACGCGCAGCAGCGGCCCGTGCGCGAGGTCGAACGGCTGCGCGATTTCGGCCGTGATCGCGCGGGCGATCTCCGCGTCGGACACATCGGCCGCGTGCCGATGCACCGGCAGCGACGGGGCCAGCTCGGGATGCACGCGCTGGTACAGGCGGCCTTCGCGTTCGTCGAACGTCGTACGCAGCGCCTCGTGCCGCGCCACCACGTCGCGCAGCGCCGCCTGCAACGCGGCTTCGTCGAGCGTGCCCGGAATCTCCAGCACGTGCGGCACGTGGAAATGGCCGGCGCCGCCGCTGATCGCCATCTGCACCCACATCCGCAATTGCTCCGCCGACGCGGGCAGGTCCGCCGGCCGCGCCTGGCGAATGATCGCGTCGCGGCTGCCCGCGCCACGCTGCCTGCCGAACGCTTCGAGCAATTGGCGACGCTTGTTTTCGGTGGAATCGTTATGCGACATCAAACCAGCTCTCCCGACGATGAAAACACTGTGAGTAGTTCGTCCATGTCGTCCGGCGCGAGACGATCGAGCAGCGCGTCCAGGCGGTCCTCCTGCTGGGCCTTCTGGCCGAGCGCCACCAGCACCTGCGCGCTGAACCGGTCGAGCCGCGGTGCGCCGAACAGCAGCGGCGGCGACAGCAGCAGCCCGTAGCGGCCATTGAGGCGCCCGATCAACTGGATCGCTTGCACGGAACTGCCGCCGAGCATGAAGAAATGGTCGTCCGGCCCGATATCGGCGACGTCCAGCACGGCCGACCACTCGGCGGCGACCTCGGCCTGGAACGGCGTCTTCGCGCGCACGTCGGCGCCGTGCGCGCGCGCCTCGAGCGCCGCCTCGGCAAGCTGGGCCAGGCGCTTGCGGTCGATCTTGCCGGCCGGCAGCAGCGCGATGCGCTCCACCACGTCGATGCGCGCCGGGCGCATCGCGTCGGGCAGCCGCGCGGCCAGCTCCGCGTGCAGCGCGTCGACCGGCCAGGCGTCCCACCCCGCGGCCGGCTCGACGAATGCGTGCAGCAGCCGCACGCGGCCCTGCACCCGCACCGGCACCACCGCGCACTGCGCGATGCCCGGCAGCGCCAGCAGGCACGCCTCGATCTCGCGCAACTCGATCCGGTTACCGTTGAGCTTGACCTGCTCGTCGCGCCGGCCGAGGTAATGCAGCTCGCCGTGCTCGCCGAACATCGCGACGTCGCCGGTGCGGTACATGCGCGCGCCCGGGCGGCCCGCGTACGGATCGGGCACGAAGCTCGCCGCGGTCAGATCCGGGCGGCCGACGTACCCTTGCGCAAGGCCCGCGCCGCCGATGTAGAGCTCGCCCGCGCTGCCGGGCGCGCACGGCTCGAGGCCCGCATCCAGCACGTACAGCGACACGTTGTCGATCGGCCGGCCGATCGGCACGCCGGCGCGCGCATGAGCGTCGTCCGGCGTGCAATGCCACACGCTCACGTCGATCGCGGCCTCGGTCGGCCCGTACAGGTTGGCGAGCCGTACCCCCGGCAGCAGCCGGTGGAAGCGCTCGGCCTGCTCGGCCAGCAGCGCCTCGCCGCTGCAGACCACCAGTGCAAGATCCGGGAAGACCTGCCCGGGCGTCGCATCCAGAAATGCATTCAGCATCGACGGCACGAAGTGCGCGACCGCGATGCGCGCATCGCGCAGCAGCACCGCGAGCCCGGCCGGGTCCTTGTGCAGCCCGGGCGGCGCGATCACCAGCGCATGGCCGCTCTGCAACGTCCACAGGAATTCCCAGACCGACACGTCGAAAAAGTACGGCGTCTTCTGCAGCACGCGCACCGGCGCGCTATCGGGCAGCAGCGAACCGTGCCAGTCGAGCCGGTTGACCAGCGCGCGATGGGTGTTGGCGACGCCCTTCGGCGTGCCGGTGGAGCCGGACGTGTAGATCACGTACGCGATCCCGTCCGGGTGAATGTGTTGCGGCGGCAGCGGTTCGGCGGCGAGCCAGATCGCACGCTCGTCGAGCGCATGCCGGGCGACCGGCCCGGCGGGCAGGTTCGCCAGCAGGTGCCGCTGCGTGAGCAACAGCGCGAGCCCCGCATCGTCGACGATGCGCCGCAACCGGTCCGGCGGCGCAGCGGGATCGAGCGGCACGTAGGCCGCGCCCGCGCGCATCACCGCGACGATCGCCAGCACCATCTCCGTCGAGCGCTCGCAGCACAGCCCGACGAGCGCCCCAGGCGTCACGCCGCGCGCCGCGAGAAAGCCCGCGAGCCGGGCCGACAGCGCATCGAGTTCGCGATAGGTCAGTTGCTCCGCGCCGAACCGGACGGCCGGCGCATCCGGCGTCGCCGCGCACTGCGCGGCGAAGCGGGCCGGCCAGTCCGTCGCGTCGATCGGGCGCGTGGGCCCGTGCCAGTATTGCGCGAGCCGCGCGCGCTGCTCGGGCGCCAGCAGGTCGACCGCGAGCGCCGGCTGCGCATCGTCGTCCAGGTACGCGCGCAGCAGTCGGCCGAAACGCGCGGCGAATTCGCCGACCCGCGCCGGTGGCAGGCAGCCGGTGTCGTATTCGAGATTCACGTGCAGGCCGTCGTGCGTCAGCTGATACGCGAAGTTCAGGTCGAACGGCCGCTCGGCGGCGACCACCGGCAGCAATTCCGCCTGCACGCCGTGGAACGCGAGCGGCGCATCCTGCACGAAGAACGCTTCCGTCACGCCGACGTTGAAGACGGGCGTGTCGGCCAGCGAACGCGAGCGACGCAGCGCCGTCACGAGCTCGGTCAGCGACAACTGCTGATGGCGCTTGCCTTGCGCACGCCGGGCCGTGGTACGCGCGACGATGTCGCGGAACGTGTCGCCCGGCCGCAGCGAAAAGTGCATCGGCAGGTTGTTGACGAAGCATCCGCTGGCGTCGTGAAACGCCGGCGCGCGCATATTGACGGGATAGGTCACGACCAGCTCGCGCAGGTCCTGCCAGCGGGCCAGCGCGATCGCGAACAGGCTCGACAGCACGAGAAACGGTGTCGAGCGGCTCGCGCGGGCGCGGGCGCGCAGCCGGCGGGTCGTGTCCGCGTCGAAACGCATCCGGTGGATGCGCCCCTCGCGCGGCCCCGCCGACGCCGCCGCGTCGAACTCGACCCCGAGCGGCGCATGCGCGAGCGCGCCGAGCCAATAGGCCAGATCTTCGTCGTAGCGCGGCGACGCGCGGTACGCGGCTTCGATCGCGAGCTGCTCGCCGAGATCCCGCAACGTGCACGCGGGCGCCGGCCCCGCGCCGAGCGCGTGGTTGTACAGCGCCGTCAGCCGCTGGTTGATGTACACCGCCGAAAACGCATCGGAGAGGATGTGCGGAAAGCTGAGCACGAGCCGGTGCGCATCGGCCTCCTCGCGCAGCAGCGCGAAGCGGAACAGCGGCGCGTCGTCGAGCGCGAACACGTGCGCCGCGCGCGCGGCGATCCATGCGTCGGCTTCGGCGGCGTCGAGAGACGGCGCCGCGCGCGCGTCGCGGTAGTCGAGCGCGACCGTCACCCGGTCGTGCACGTCCCGCACCACGCGGGCGCCGTCCATCCGGAACGTGCTGCGGCATCCTTCGTCGTGCTCATGGACGAACGCGTCCAGTGCGCGCCGCAGCGCATCGCGATCCAGCGGCCCCGACAGGCGATAGACGAGCGCGGTCGTGTAGGCCGACGAGTGCGGATTGAGCTGCCACTCGAGCCAGAAGCGGTACTGATAGGCTGAAAGCGAAGTGGTACGCATGGTAGCCCCTGTCTGGATACATGAAGGACGTGAAGGACGGCGCGGCGAGTCGATCCCGGCGCACCGCGCGTCAACGCGCCGCGTGGTCCGCGACGGCCGTGTCCGCGAAGTGTTCGGCGATGCAGTGGCGCAGCCGCGGACCGAACACGGCGGCGATGTCGTCGGCCGAGTACGGCGCCACGACGTCGTCGATGCCGAGCGCGCGGTCCACCTCCTGCTGGAGTCGCGTGAAGATTCGCCGCGCGGCGCGCTCGTCGTGCAGGTACGTATTGAGCGCGGCCGCCGTCGCCTGCGCCGCCGCCGCGTCGAGCCCGTGCGCCGCGAACGCGTCGGCCGACCATTCGTCCGCCGCGCGCGGTGCGTCGCGCATCGCGTCGACTTCGGCCAGCAGGGCCGGCCCGTCGGCGCCGAGCGTGGCCACGCACATCCGGTCCGCCGCGGCGACGAGCTGATTCAGCCCGTCCGTCATCTGGCGCAGCACCGTGCCCGCCGGCCATTGCCGCGCCCGCGCGATCTCGGCCTCGTCCCCCTGCAGCAGCATCGCGAGATCCTCGCGCGCGATCTCGTGCGCGAGCGGGCTCGTGTGTTCGGTGGACCAATCCTCGAACCGCGCCAGCGCGTCGCGGAATGCTTGCGTGCGCGCCTGGCCGGGCACCGCGTCGAGCGCGACGATCAGCGCGCGCAACTGCCGCGCCGCACGCACCGCGAACAGGTATTTTTCCGCTTCGAGCTTCAGGAACGCCGCCGCGTAGCGGTAGAAGCCGGGCTCGGCCGCGCTCGCGTCGGCGCCCGCGAGCGATGCCGGCTCGATCATCGCGCGGTAGGCCTGCTCGACCATCGTCTGCGGCCCCGCGCACACCGAGTTGCGGCCGACGAGCAGGCCCGCCGCCTCGGCGATCAGGTAATACGCGTCGCTGGCGAGGCACGGTGCGGCCGGATCGCCGCCCGAGGCCATCCGCTTGATCAGCGAGATATGCACGATCCGGTGCATGCCGAGCGAGATCCGGTAGATGATCGACGGCACGACGGGAATGCTGTCCGGGTCGGCCGGCTGCTCGCGCCGACGAATCAGGTAGGCGGGCAGCAATTGGCACAGCTTGCTGATGAACCACAGGTCGAGCATCGACACCGCGCCGTCGTGGCCGCGCAGCCGGCAATACCCGTCGCGCAGCGTCGAGATGGTCGGCAGCACCAGATGCCAGTGGTTTCCGAACTGCCGCAGCGACGAGATGTTCATCGGCAGCGCGTGATGAAACCGGCTGCCCTCGTACTCGCAGCGCGCGGCCTCGATCTCGATGCCGTCGCGCGATTCGGCGGGCGCGATCTCCTCGCCGAGCGGGCGAAAGAAGCTGTCGCGATAGGCGACCATCGAGCCCAGCATCGAGCGCCAGTAGAACTCCGGTTTGTCGAGCGCGCGCGGCCCGTGATAGCCGGTCGCGTACAGCGCATCGATGACGGTGAAATCAAACTCGTTCTGCATCATGGCTTCCTGAAGAGACACGGCCGCCGGCACGGCGGGCCGATAGAACGAACGGCGTGGGGACGGCGCGTCAGCGCGGCATCGACATCGGCTTGCCGGCCGTGTCGGCCGCGCGGCGCCACCGGCGCGCGAGCGCCTGCCACAGGCTCGCCAGCTCGACCCGACAGAAGGTCCGCACGGCGCGGGGCGACCACCACCAGTAGTTCACGTTGATCGAATCGCTCAGCGATTCCACGTAGTGCCACCAGCCGGGCGGCAGGTACAGCACCTCACCCGCCTCCAGCACGAAGTCGTGGCGCGGCGCCGACTGCACGCGCGGAAACAGCACCGGGTCGGGATCGCTCATGTCCACCGGGCTGAAGATCACCGGCAGGTCGCGGCGGCGCCGGTAATACACGTTGGCGGACTGCTCGGGCGCGAACAGCACCCAGCGCTTGCGGCCGTACACCTGCACGTTCAGGTTCTCGTGCCGGTCGAAATGCATCGGCGACGAAATCCCTTCGGGGCCGAGCCAGAAGCCCGGCCGCAACACCAGCCGGCGCCTCAGCCAGTGCGGCATCCAGCCGGGAAAGCCGTGCTGCTCGTGCAGCGGCACGATGTCGTCCTTCAGCTCCGGCGCCGTCGAATAGATCGCCGCGTAGGTGATGTACGCGGTGCGGGCGCTGCCCTGCGCCTGCATCGCGCGGATCGTCTCGCCGAGGCGCGCGGTTTCGTAGCGGCGCGCGCCCAGGTAGAGGTCCGGCCGGGTCGGCGTCGGCGACAGCTGCGACGTCTCCACCGTGATCTCGTGTTCGCCGTAGCGCTCGACGAAGAAATCCGGCGTCCAGCGCGTGCGCGCGGGCCACGCGTCGATAAATCCTTCCAGCACGGCCGGATGCTTCAGTCCGGCCAGAACGTCGCGCATGCTCCGGCTGCCGTCGTAGCGAATCCGCGGCATCGGCACAATCTTGCTGCCAGTCATCGTGGGGCTCCTGTCGACAGGAAAATCAGGACACCCGCCAATCGCCGTCATGCCGAAGCACGTCGCCCGGCAGCCAGCGGATCACGCGGGTGGTGGCGCCGAGCGTATCGAGGCGCGCGTCGATCTGGTCGAGGGTGTCGGCTTCCGCGGGCTCGCCGTTGATCCAGCCGATGTCGTCGATCTCTGTGGCGATGCCGCGGAACCCGTTCGCATACGGCGCGAACGCATGGGCGCCGGCGCGCGCGCAGAGCTCGCCGATGCCGGACGGGCCGAGCGTGATGGACGGGCCGTCGCCCGCTTCCGCGATGTGCGGCAGGCGCTGCAGGTCGGTCATCGGCAGCACCATCCAGAACGTAAACAGGCCCTGCCAGAACGGCGCCTTGCGCATCTCGCGGCAGCAGCTCAGGACCAGGTCGGGCCGGCCGCGCCGGGCGACGGACCGATCGATCACGTCCATCACCGAGCCCTTCGCGTCCTCGCCGCTGTCGACGAGCAGAATCACCGAGAACTGCGGCGTCGTGACCCGGTAGCAATTGCCCCAGTTGCGCACGTCGGGCGGCGGCACGGCCGCGCCGATGGTCGGCTGCTCGCCGTAGAACGGCAGGATGTCGATCTCGATGTCGCCGATCCGCACCGTCTCGCCCCAGCCGGGCGCGAGCACCGTCTGCCCGACGTCGCGCAACGATTGCTGCATGTCGTCCTGCGCCAGCAGCGATGCGACCGGAACGTGCGGCACGATGACCGGCACCGATCCGTCGCCGCCGTGCCGCAGGATGGTCGGGATGTGCCAATGATCGAGATGCCCGTGCGTCACGAGCATGCCGTCGATCTGCCGCCCCAAGTTGGACGGCGCGCGATCGAGATCGGGCAGGCCGACGTTGCCGCCGATCGCGAGGCTGATCGGGTCGGTCAGCAGGCGGGTGGTTTCGGATGCGATCAGCAGCGACGCGTGTTCGAGCCGCTGGATGCCGGGGCCGTCGAACGCCGGCCACGCCAGCGCCGCGTCGCCCTGCGGCCGTTCACAGCCGAGCAGGCGGGGCTCCGCGTACAGCTCGGACAGCGGCTGCCAGCGGTTGCGCTGAAGCGCGTCGCGCAGCGCATGCGCGAGCTGCGGCACGTCGCCGGCGGCGGTATCGAGCACGATCGGCTCGCCGCTCCGCGGTGCCAGCGCGAGCGTCCAGCGGTCGCGGCGCTGATGCAGATCGTAGAGCAACGCACGGCTCGCGATGCAGCCGCCGGCCGCCACCGAATCCGGATCGAACAGTTCGGCGAGAAACGGATAACGCGCAATCGCATCGCGCAACAGCGCGGCGCAGGCGGCCGGTTCGAATTTCGCTTCCATGAATTGCTGCATGAGCGCGTCCTGTCGCTCGATCAGCAAGCCCAGATCATGCGCGCGTGAAGCCAGAATGCCTGTATTGAGGAAGACCCCCAGGCGATCATCGACTGACATGGTGTGTTTTACCCTCGGATTCTCTCGGCGAAACGCAAACGTCCTCCCGCGCGCCGTCACCGGGCCGCGAAATGCCGCATCGTTCCTTTATCTTTTATTGCGCGCTCGTGGCGCGAAGCGTCGATAATTATCTCGACAGCGCAGCCCGCACGCTCAATGGGCGCATGTCGGTCCAATTGGCGCCGATCCATTCGAGACAGGCCTCCCGGTTTCCCGACGGGCCCGCCGCCCGCCAGCCTTCCGGCACATGCTTGTCGTCCGGCCAGATCGCATATTGCTCCTCGTGATTGACGACTACTTTGAAAACGGTATCGTCTTGCGGCGTTTCGGCTTCCATGTCTCTCTCGTTTCAATAATCGATCACGCGTGTCACACGCATCACATAATCCGATATTTCGATAAGAACAGCACGCCCGATAGCATCGAGTGACGATGCAAGCACGCTAAAAATCGAATCGAACCGACTTTACCATAATTCACCTTAAATCAATTACATTTCTATTGCATGAAACCGGGATAAATCATATTCCCTGACAACCAATAATCGAGCCCATTGTTTCATAAATATGTGAACAGATATGCGAAATATACCTTTTCAAATAAATCCATAATCAGCCCAATTGTTTTGTATTTTGTCCGGTTCGTTTTTAATTGGAGTTCAGAAGCATGGTCTTGCTGGCCAGTACTGTCACCATTCCGCTCGAGCGCCCGACGGCGCGGCATCGGCTGCTGGTGTTCCATCACGCGTGCGGCGCGGCGGCCAATTACTATCGATGGGGGGCGTCGTTCCCGGACGACATCGAGGTGTGGCTGATCGAACTGCCCGGCCGGGGCCGGAGTCTGGGCGCTCGCGCGATCGATACGTTGCCCGAACTGATCGACTTCCTGCGCGCGCTGCGTCCGCTGTTGCCGCCCACCTATTCGGTGTTCGGCCACAGCATGGGGGCGTTGATCGCGTATTGTTTCGCGTGCGACATGGCGCAACAGGGGCGTCCGCCCGTCTGGCTCGGCGCGTCCGGCGCCGATGCGCCGTTCTACGCGCATCGCCACGCGCACCGCGATGGCATGCCGGTTCATTTGCGCACCGACGCCCAGATCGTCGACTACGTCGTGTCGCTCGGCGGAACGCCACGCGAAGTGGTGGAACACGACGCGCTACGGGCCATGCTGCTGAAGCTGGCCAAGGCGGATTTCCGCGTCGTCGAGCGGTTCTTCCCGCTGCCGTCCGCGACCGCGCTACCCTGCCCCGTCACGGTCTTCTCCGGCCGCGACGACACATTGCTGAGCCCGGCCGGGCAACGTGACTGGTTGCGTGCGTCGCACCATCCGGTCGATTTCCGCGCGTTCGACGGCGGGCACTTCTTTCTTTTGGACCATCCGGCCGCGGTTCAGCACGCAATCGGCCAGGCGTTGGCGCAGGCGGGGCAGCGCGACACCGATGATTGCGCGATACCGTAGCCGATAACATGGGCGCCCCCGCTTGCCGTGATCGACCGTTGCGCAGATGCGCCGGGCGATCGCGCCGGGCGACCCCGACACGTTCCGAATCGGGATCACATGCTCTTGATCGCCGTGCCTTGCGCGATCACGTCGACGAAGTGATCCGCCGGCATCGGACGACCGAGCAAGAAGCCCTGCAGCGAATTGCAGCCGAGCCGGGTCAGGAACTGCTGCTGCGCGGTCGTTTCCACGCCCTCCGCGACGATCTTCAGGTCGAGTGCCCGGCCGAGCGCGACGATCGCGGAGATGATCGCGGCATCTTCGGTATCGTGCTCGAGATCCCGGATGAATCCGCGATCGATCTTGAGCTCGCTGGCCGGCAGGCGCTTGAGATACAGCAAGCTCGAATAACCCGTTCCGAAGTCGTCGATCGAAATGCGCACCCCCATGTCGTGAAGCTGCTGCAGGATTCTCAAGCTGGCGTCGGCATCGCGCATCGCGGTCGATTCGGTGATCTCCAGCGTCAGGCAGTGCGGCGCCAGCGCGTGCCGCTGCAATGCGGCCTCCACGACCCGGATCAGGCTCGCGTGACCGAACTGCAACGGCGAAAGGTTCACTGCCATCGTCCAGTCGGTTCGACCTCCATCCCGCCACGCGCGTATCTGCCGGCAGGCCTCGTCCAGCACCCATTCGCCGATCGGCACGATCAATCCGGTCTTTTCCGCAATCGAGATGAACCGATCGGGCGAAATGAGGCCGCGCGTCGGATGGTTCCATCGCAACAGCGCCTCGACGCCCATGATCGGTCCGTCGGGAACTTCGAACTTCGGCTGGTAATGCAGGACCAGTTCATGCCGCTCCAGCGCCAGACGGAGTTCCTGCACGAGTTTCAAGTGCTCGCGGACATTCGCGTTCATCGATGCCTCGAAGAAGCAGTACGCGTTTCGGCCGAGCGCCTTGGCGTGATACATCGCTGCATCGGCATTGGTCGTCAGCTCGCGGAAATCGCTGCCGTTGCCGGGATAGAGCGCAATGCCGATGCTGGCCGACACACGCAATTCGTGTTCGGACACGCGGAACGGTTTCCGCATCACCGCCAATACCTTGTCCGCCACGTCGGCCGCGTCCGCGGGCTCGTTCACGGCCACGACCAGCACGAACTCGTCGCCGCCCAGACGGGCAATCGTGTCCTGCGAGCGCAGGTTCGCGCCGATGCGCCGGGCCACGTCGACCAGCAACAGGTCGCCGACGTGATGACCATAGGCATCGTTGACGGCCTTGAATCCGTCGAGGTCCATGAACATCAGCGCGAAACACCCGTGCTCGCGGTCGGTGCTCTGGATCGCCTGGTCGATCCGGTCTTCGAGCAGCACGCGGTTGGGGAGCTTGGTGAGGGTGTCGTGCAGCGCCAGATACGTCAGCTCCTGGTTCGCTTCGGCCAGCGACGTCGCGAGTACCGCCGTGCGGGATTCCAGGCGCAGGTCGAGGATGGAAACGATCAGCGCGATGGCGAGTATCGCCAACGTGGCCACGACGATGACGAGCGCAAGCCAGCCGGGATCCATGCTGGCGCGCGCGGCCCCGCAGAGGCTGCCCAGCGGGAACCGGGCGGCCGCCATCCCCGTATAGTGCATGCCGGCGATGGCGGCCCCCATCAGGACCGCTGCCCCCAGATTGAGCAGGCGCACGCGCGACGAACCGGTTCGCCGAATGAATACGATCCACAGCACGGCGCCGGATGCGACGACGGCAATCGCGACCGACAGGCAGACGAGCAACGGATCGTACTGGATGCCCGGCGACATGCGCATCGAAGCCATGCCCGTGTAATGCATTCCCGCTACGCCAGCCCCCATCAACATCGCTCCGCCGCCAAGCCGATGCCACTCGAGCGTGCCCCGACAGACGAGCCACAGCGCAACCGTCGAGCAGGCAATGGCGATCAGCAACGACAGCACCGTAATGGCCGGATCGTATCCCAGCGGAATCGGCAACGCGAAGGCGAGCATGCCGACGAAATGCATCGACCAGATGCCCGCGCCCATCACGCTGGCCGCGCCGACCAGCCACCAGTGCGCGGCGCGCCCGTCGGCCGTCTTGATACGCCCGGCCATGTCCAGCACGGTGTAGGACGCCAATATGGCGATCAGGAGCGAAAGAAGAACGAGCAACGCGTTGTAACTGGTCGGCAGCATTGTTATTTACAGATCGCTTTCGATTCGGCGACGACGAGACCCCGAATTGCCGGGGGGCCTCGTGAATTCGTGTGAGGGTTGGGCGCAAAAGGAAAGCGGTGCCGAAGGAACGGACCGGTCGTACGACCAATCAGACGATTCCAGCGGCCACCGCTTGCAAGGCGGATCATAAACGCGACCTCGCGTTCAGGAAAGGATTGACGGCTGCGGGGGCGTTGGAGGGCGCGCGGGCGGAATCAGAACGTGTGACGAACGCCCACCGCAAACGTGTTGCCGGTGGGTTGAGCGCTCAGCTTGTCGTAGGAGTAAATCGCGTAGACATCCGTCCGTTTCGACAGAAGGTGGTTGTAGCCGACGGACGCGGTGTTCCGCAGGCTGCCGGCCGCTCGGGTAGCGCCGGACCGCTTCGTGCGCGCCCATTCCGCCAGCAGGAAGTCGGCCGGCGACAACGGGATCGACACACCCGCTTCGTAGGTGTGGCTGCCGGTCGGCGTACTCGTGTCGCTCGTCATCGCCCAGGCGCCGTAGAGCGTGACGAGCTTGAAGTCGTATGCCGCGCCGGCCAGATAGGCGTACTGCGCGCCGACCGGCCCTGCCGCGGTATACCGCACGCGCTGGCCGGACAGCACGGCCGTGAGGCCATGCCCACGATAGTTCAAGTGAATGCCGAGGTTACCGACGCCGGGCGAACCCGCAACGCCGCCAAGACCATAGATGACGGTGGCGCCGAAACCCTTGAAGTCCGGAGTCGTGTACTTGACGGTGTTGTTCCACACCGTATCGCCGATGATCGTCCCGCCATAGTTGGTCACGAACGTCTGCAGGACGAGCGGAGAGAAGACGGTCGAGGATCCGAACGGATTGATGAGGGATTCGGCCGTATAGGCCGGATTTCTTTGCCGCCCGAAGGTCAACTGGCCGAACTCGCCTTGAAAGCCCACGTACGCATTGCGTGACCAGAACGGGTCCGCCGCGCTGCGCCCGAGCGCGCCGTTCGCGGATCGAAAGAAGCTTTCGAGGACAAAGATGGCGCCGACGCCGCCGCCAAGGTCTTCCTTGCCGCGGATTCCCCAGAACGATGTGGTCAGCCCGCCGCTGCCCATCTGTACCGCGGACTGCGGCGTGTCGCTGCGCTTGATGCTCCCGACGTAGGTGCCGATGAGGCCATAAAGCTGGATCTGGGAGCCGCTATCCGCGTATGCGTCGACGGAAATCGATGCCAGAGCCGCGTTGAATATCGCCGTCACTCCGAGCGTACCGACAACGCGCCGGGCGGCAACGCGCACCACGGCCTGTCGTGTCTTTTTCATTTCGGTTGTCTCCATTCATATTTTTTTCGAGCAGCCTTTTTCGCGACAATCCACTCTGCAGTACTGATGGATTACCTGCCACGGCGGCGCGTGTTGCGAGCATGTCGCTGAAGTCACTGGCGTGACGGACGAGGAAACGCCTTCCCTCGAGGCTTATCAGGGGAAGGCGCCGTCAGGCATGCGAGCGACTACGGGGAAATCTCTTCGAGCGAACGATTGGTCGTCTCCACCATTCGCGTGGCGACGAAGAAGCCCACGGCACTGACTACCGCGAACATGACGAATACCGCGGCGATGCCTCTCCCGGTCAATACGACGCCGACGATCGCCGGCGCGGCCGCAGACGCCGCCCGCAGCCAGGAAGTCGCGAGACCGGTACCGATCGCGCGCATCCGGGTGGGGTAGATCTCCGGGGTGTACAGGTACAGAAGGACCGTGGTCGTCGCCATCACCGCGTAAGCCGACGATCCGAGGAACATCACGGACCACGCGCTGCCGGCGCCGTGAATGCCGAGTACGGCGAGCAGGGCCGCGCTGATGATGAAGCAGGCCATTGCCCACCGGCGGCGCCCGACCCGATCGATCAGCAGCGCACAGGCAAGCACACCGCACGTACTCAGGATGTTCGAAATGGACGCCATCTGAAGCGACGTTTGCAGCGGCAGATGGTAGACCGTCCTGTAGAGGCTCGGCAGCCAGTTGTTGATGCCATTGGCCACGAAATAAGCGCTCGCCCAAAGCAGCCACACGACAACGGTGCGGCCTCGGTAGAACGGCGAGAAGAGTTCCTTCCACGTTCCCTTCTGCTTCGACTGTCGGCCGAGCAGAAGACCCGACACGCGCGCATCCACCTCGGCCTTTTGGGTCTGCGTGTCGAGGTTGCGCTTCGTCGTGCTGGCTTCCAGCCGCTCGATGATGCGTTCGGCCTTATCGAAACGCCCCCGTGAAACGAGCCAGCGCGGCGATTCCGGAAGACGTGCGATCAGGATCGCGACGACGATGCCCGGAATCCCGCCGATCAGGAACATATATTCCCAGCCGAAGCGCGGGACGACGAACGCACCGAGCTGCGCGGCCGCGAGCAGGCCCAACGGGAAAATGAGTTCGTACAGGATGAAGAAGCGTCCGCGGCCGTGTGCTTGGGACAGCTCGTTGATGTACGTGGCGGCCACGGGCACTTCTCCGCCCACACCGATGCCTTGCAGGAAGCGCATCAGAAACAGCATGTGGAAGCTGCCGGTGAACGCGCATACGACGCTCATGGCCGACATGACGCCCACCGCGACGGTGGCGCTCGGCACCCGCCCCAGGCGCTCGGCCAGCCAGCCGAAGACCAACGCGCCGACGACCTGGCCAAGATAGCCGGCAGCGATCAGCACGCCGATCCGACCGGGAGAAAGATGCCAGAGCCCCACCAGTACGGGCAGTACGAAAGCCAGCGAAAGTGCGTCGAATGCATCGAAGAGGGTCGCGCTGCCCATGACGATTCGTGCCCGGGTGTGCCACTTGCAAAACGGCACGTTCTCGATGCGGAACAGCAGGTTCGCCGCCCGCAATTGCTCGCTCATGGGACGCGTTTCGCTCGCGGACCGATCAAGGTCGACGCCGCAGGCGGTCGAAGGGGTGTTCATGCTGTCTCCTGAAAAGCTGCATTTTATGGACCTTCGGCTTGCTTCTCGTTTTACAGCGCCGGTCGCGTTTTCTTATGGTTTTCCGCGACATCGGCGCGTTTTTATCGTTTGCCGAGCCTGTCGGCGGCGAAGCGGGCAGCGCTTCGCCGTCGTCATCCGGCTATGGACGTGCCGCGCCGGTGTCAGTCGACGAGCCCGGCCGAACGAAGCGCGTGCGCAATTTCGACGTCCGCGCCTTGCGCCAGCGGCAGCAACGGGGAGCGCACTGCGGCGTGCTCGAGGATGCCGCGAGCCACCAGGCCATGCTTGAGCGCGACGGTGCCTTCCATGTGCGACCCGCGGTGATACACGTTGCGCGTCACCGGCAGCAGGCGATCGTGAATCGCGCGAGCGGCCGGGTAGTCTTTCGCCTTGCCTGCCTTGATCAGTTCGATGAGCGGCTCGGGAGCCAGTCCGCCGTAGCCGACGAGCGCGCCGTCCACGTCGAACATCGTGTGGAGCAGATACTCGTCGTGACAGGTCAGGATTTGCAGTTCCGGACGCTCGCGTCGAATGATCGGAATCTCCACGTCCCAGCGACGCATGTTGCGCACGCCGTTTTTCATCGCGAAGACGCCCGGTTGCGCGGCGATTTCCAGCTGCGTTTCGAGGTTGTAGGTCGCCTTCGTGGCGTCCGGGTACTGGAACAGGATGAGCGGCAAGCCACTGCCCTCGTGGATGGCGCGGTAGCGATCTTGCGGCGCGCCTTTCTGGTAACCGAAGCGCAGCCAGCCGTGCGATGGATACACCAGGCCGGCCGACGCGCCGGCGTCGACCGCGCGCTTCGCCTCTTCCACCGCCACTTCCGTGCCTTCGAGCGTAATGCCGGCGATGACCGGAATCTTGCCGTCGACGGACTTCACGAAGCTTTCGATGACTTGAACCTGCTCTTTCTGTGAGAGGAACGTGCCTTCGCCTGCGTGTCCGAGAACCGTCAGACCTTTGACGCCTTCGATGCCGCCGAGCCACGCGCCCAGCCGTTGAATTGCCGCATGGTCCACCGCGCCCTCGCGGGTGAAAGGGGTAACGGGTGCCGGGACCAAACCCCGCAGATCGATCGCTTTCATGACGTCTCCAGATGTGAGCTTTTCAACTCCTCTTTGGGGAGGAGAGCCCGCTGCCCGTTTCGCATCGAACCGGAACAACGGTGCATGCGATGCAGTGTAAGGACGCACGACCCATGCGAGAACGGCCAAATCTCGCATTTCAGATATACTGATTCGACATATCTCCTGAGAGGCTTCGCGATGGACTATGCGGCCTGGAAGCTATTCATCGACGCGGCGGAACTCGGAAGCCTCAGCAAGACGGCCGTTGCTTACGGCACCAGTCAGCCTCACATCAGCCGGCAAATCGTCGAGCTCGAGCAGTACTGCGGCGGCCGCCTGTTTCAACGGACAGGGCGCGGCGTGGTATTGACCGAGCTGGGCGCGCGTATCGCGCCACGCGTGAGGACGTGGCTGGCCAGCACGGAGCAGTTGTCCAACGACATCCGCAGCACGGCGGGCGAGCCGATCGGCGTAGTCAGGCTCGGAATCCTGCCCTCCACCGCCCATCCGCTTGTCAGCACCGTTTACCATCGGCTTCGCGAGCGTTACCCACTGGTGCAGTTACAGGTCCGCGAGGGTCAAGGGGCGTTGCTGGAAACCTGGCTGGAGAACGGCAGCGTCGATCTCGCCATCCTGTTTCGAAATAGTCCGACGCCGAGAAACGGTGACGAATATCTGGTCGAGGCCGCGACTTACCTCGTTGGGGCGGAAGGCGATCTGTTGACCCGTCAGCCGACGATCGCGTTTTCCAGGCTCGATGGCATTCCGCTGGTCTCTTTCTGCCGCCCCAATAGCTGGCGCGAGCGGCTCGAACAAATCGCGGGCGAACACCAGGTATCGCTGAATTTCGCGGCGGAAGCCGATTCCCTGAGCCTGCAGGGGCACATCGTCGCCGACGGCGGCATCCATGCGTTGCTGGGCCCTTATGCGATCGCCAATCTGGAACGGGAATGCCGATTGCAAGCGTCGATGGTCGTCGATCCGTCCGTGCCGCGCTTCATTGCGCTCGCCATGTCGCCGCACGGCGAACTGACGCTGGCTTGCCGCACGGTCATGCAGCTCACGAGGGAAATCGCACGGTCGCGCAATCTCTCGTCGGACCTTCGCTTGGGCGTGTCCGCCGCGTTCCTGCGCTCCATCTGAAGGGCCCGGGCACGGCTTGAGCGCGGCGATGCGCGGATCGTCCCGCTCTTCCGCCTCGCTCCTCTTTCAATAGGAAACCTGATCTTCAGGGCGGATCGGAACAACCTGTGTCGTCGCGAATCCGCACCGTGCTGGCGGTAACCGGCGGATCCTGCGCGCACGCGGCCGACAGCAACAGCAGCCCCGGTGCAAGCGTTGCCTACTGCCTTCAAATGATATATATCGGTCTACCCAACAGTCAGGTAACTTGACGACCGGCGCCGCAGTCGAAGTGTGTCAAGCCGCAACGCCCTCGGACCACGGCCGGAGGCCGATTTCGTCGAGCCCCGTGATGCTAGAATAATCGGTCTATGTTGGTGAAATACCGAGGAGGAAGCCGTTCGTGCGAGCCAACAAACGCCAGCTGGTGGTAGACAAAGCGACCGAACTGTTCTCCAGGCACGGATTCCACCCGGTGGGCGTCGACTGGATCATCGACGATTCCGGTGTCGCCCGCATGACGCTGTACCGGCATTTTGCGAGCAAGGACGAACTGATCCGCGAGGTGCTGGTCCAGCGCTACGACCTGATCGTCGGCAGCATCGCCGCGCAGTTGCAGCACGTGGCCGATCCGGTCGGGCGCGTCAAGACCCTCTTCGACTGGTACGCGGCGTGGTTCAAGACGCCCGAATTCGCCGGCTGCCTGTTCGAGCGGGCGCTGGCCGAGTTCGGTACCGCCTATGCGCCGATCTCGGACGTCGCGATCCGCTATCGCCGCACCATGGTCGAATGGATCGCAGAACTGATCGAGGCCCTCGTGCCGCCCGAAACCGCCCACCGGCTGGCAACGGTCTTCATGATGCTGCTGGACGGCGCCACGGCCGAGGCACGGGCGTTCAACGATTGCGACGCTGCCGCGCACGCGTGGCAAGCCGCGCAGGTCCTTCTCGAACAGGCGATGCATGCGACGGTTTCGCCCGCCGACGGTGGGGAGACGCTCTGAGCCGACCCACGTCTGCCTCGGATACGCCGTCACGCCGGTCATCGTCCAGAAGCGATTCGATGTCGATGCAACCGACCTCGACGACTCCCCGTTTTCCGCGCGGCGGCTGGACATCCGCAGCCGCTGCCTAATCCTCGCCTCGGACTTCCGTTCATCCTCGTTCCTTCCGCTCCACGGTCGCGTGGGGCCGCCCGCGCGAGACGCCCGTCGAGCAGGCATGGCGATTGCGCCTGCAGCACTCCCGGGAGGCCCGCGATCATGAACGACAACGACTTGCTCCAGCCCGAGCCGACGAAACCATCCCCGAATGAGACCTCGTGGGTCCGGCGTCTCGGCCCCGGCCTGATCACCGGCGCCGCCGACGACGACCCGTCCGGCATCGGCACGTACTCGCAGGCGGGGGCGCAATTCGGCTTCGAACTGCTGTGGGCCTTGCTGTTGACGTACCCGCTGATGACGGCCATCCAGCTGGTCAGCGCGAGAATCGGCCGCGTGACGGGCAAAGGACTCGCGTCCAACATGCGCACGCACTACCCGCGATGGCTGCTGTACGGAACGGTCGTGCTGCTGATCACGGCCAACGTGATCAATATCGCGGCCGACCTGTCGGCCATGGGCGCGGCCGTCAGTTTGTTGCTGCCCGGCCCGCAACAGCTCTACATCGTGTGCCTCGGCGGCGTGTCGGTCGTGCTGCAGGTGTTCGTTCCGTACGACCGCTACGCGCGACTCCTCAAATGGACCGCGCTGACGCTGCTCGCGTATGTCGCGGTCGCCCTCATCGTGCCCGTCAACTGGGCCGAGGTCGGTCGCGCGATCGTGCGGCCCCATGCGCAACCGACCGCCGCTTATCTGACCACGGTCGTCGCCGTGCTCGGCACGACCATCAGCCCGTATCTGTTTTTCTGGCAGGCATCCCAGGAAGTCGAGGAGTTGCGCGCCGCGCCGGACCAGCGGCCGCTGCGGCGCATGCCGCGCGAGGCGCCCGCGCAATTGCGCCGGATCAGCTTCGATACGTGGTTCGGCATGGGCGTCTCGAACGTGATCGGGTTCTTCATCGTGCTGACGGCAGCGGCCACGCTCCACACCCATCACATCGACGTCAAGACGTCGGCGGACGCCGCGCGGGCGCTCGAGCCGGTGGCCGGTCACTTCGCATACGTGCTGTTCGCGCTCGGCATCGTCGGTACCGGCCTGCTGGCGCTGCCGGTGCTCGCGGGATCGGCCGCCTATGCGGCGGCCGGCACGTTCCGCTGGCGCAACAGTCTCGCGTTGCAGTGGGGCGTCGCGCCCGAATTCTATGCAGTGATCGTATTGGCGATCGTCGGCGGAATCGCGTTCACGTTCACGCATTTCGACCCGATCCGCGCGCTTTACTGGAGCGCCGTCATCAACGGCGTAAGCGCCGTGCCGATCATGGTCGTGATGATGCTGATGGCGAGAAGCAGACGAGTCATGGGCGAGTTCGCCGTCAGAGGCACGCTTGCGTGGGGAGGATGGGTCGCGACGCTCTCGATGGCGCTCGCGGCGCTGGGCGTGTTCGTGCCCGGATAAAACCCGTGGCGCGGATGCCGCGAGCCGCTGCGCTCAGCCCGGTTCGTCTCCGCCCAGCGCCGCGCCGACCGCATCGCGCAGCACGTCCGCGAGTCGCTGGTTCTCGTCGATGCGAGCCTGTTCGATCGCGACGCCCTCGGCGTTGCCGGTTCGGCGCGCCCATTCCTGGCGCTCGCGCGCAAAAATCATGCGCTCGTGAACCGCGCGGATCGCCCCCCATATCGCATCCTCCGCTTTCTGGGCCTCCACGTCGTCGAGAGAAAGCGCGGAGAATGCATGCCCGGTATGGCATCGGTATCGCAATGGACGATCGTCGCGCATGCGCCAGAGCACGCCGTGACAACTGGGGCACGTGAGGGCGGAACGCGTGCCGATCGCGTCAAGCAGCCCAGGATCGACGAGGCCCTCCTCCGCAATCCCGCTCTCGTGGTCCAGGTCGCGCAAGTCCGCCGCCTTTCGCCGCTCCGTCACACGTGCGCCGTAGACCGCCGCACGAATGGCCTGCGGCAGCTCTCCAGCCCTTGCGACCACATCGGCGCCCGCCGCGGCCAGTGCGCTGCGCGGCATCGACGGCGCTTCGCATTCGTCGGGCTCCTGAACGATACCGTAGCCGCCCCGGGCGCGAATCGCCGCGAGGCCAGCCGCGCCGTCATCTAGATCGCCGCTGAGGACCACGCCGATCGCACCGGCACCGTATTCGCGGGCGGCAGACCGGAACAGCGGATCGGCAGCCGGCCGGGTGAAGTTCTCGGCGGCCGTATCGAGCAGCCAGAGATCGCCATCGCGCACGATCATGTGCCGGTCGGACGGGGCCACGTAAATTCTGCCGGCCTGAGGCGATTGGCCGTGTCGCGCCTCGCTTGCCTCCAGCGTGCCCCATCGCGACAACAGATCGGGCAGAATCGTCCGATGTCGACCAATGTGCTGAACGATGCAAATCGGCACCGGAAAATCCGCGGCGATGCCCGCCACGAGGGTCCGGAGGACCGGGAGACCACCCCGGGACGATGCGATTACGACGATATCTCGACGATCCATAGCCCCCCCTTTCCGGATATAGCCGCAAATCGGGTTCCTGAACCGGCATTCCGTCACCGGCGGGCGCAGACGACGCAACGCGAGTCGAATGGCGACTGCCGCAAACGCCGCCGCGGCGAGCCGCGCCCGACCGACCCGCGATGCACGCGCGGGCCGTCGGCCGTCATGGAGTGTCGCGATGCGCGTCGCCGAGTACCGCGAGCAACATCCCGAAATCGAGCGGTTTCGACAGATGGCTGTCGAAGCCGGCCTTCGTCGCGGCCCGGACGTCGTCATGGCGATTGCGGCCGGTCAGCGCAACGGTCCGGAGCGTGGCCCAGCGGGGATCGGTCTTGATCCGCCGAAGCAACGCGTAGCCATCCATGTCGGGAAGCCCGATGTCGGACACGATCGCGTCCACGGTTGCCTCCTGCAGCATCGTCAACGCCGCGGCACCGCTTTTCGCGCTCTGGACCACCGCCCCCGCCAGTTCCAGCAGCGCGGTGAGCGACGTCGCCGTCTCCTGATCGTCCTCGACCAGCAGCACGCGCAGGCCGGCGATATTCCCCTCCGGCACGCCGCTGCCCGCAGACACGGCGCGCTCGGTCGATGCGGCCGGCAGCCATACCGTCATCGTGGTGCCGGAGCCCGGGCCATCGGACGCGGCGGCGATCCGGCCGCCATGCATTTCGACGAGTTGCCGAACGAGCGCCAGCCCGATGCCGAGACCGCCGCGGGTCCTGTCGCGCGGCGCCTGCCGGAACATGTCGAAGACATGCGGAAGCGTATCGCCGTCGATCCCCTGCCCGTCGTCGATCACGTCGACGCGCAGCATCTTGCCCTCGTGCGCGAGACGCACGACGATCCGGCCGTGCGGTTGCGTGTACTTGAGCGCGTTGGACATCAGGTTCCAGAAGATCTGCTCGCATCGCACCGGATCGGCGAGCGCGATGGCCGGCTCCGTCGGCAACTCCGTTTGCAGGACCAGGCCGCGCGCGTGCACGTCGAGCTCGCAGGTATCCGTGATGCCGCGCAACATCGCCGTCAGATCGACCCGGCCCAGCTCGAGCGCGAGCTTGCCGGTCTGGATGCGCGACAGATCGAGCAGATCGTCGATGATCTGCGCCTGTGCGCGCACGGCCTGCCGAATCGAATCCGCGGCTTCGCGCACGGCGGCAATGTCGCGCGTCTCCGGCAGGCGCGGCAGCATTTCCGCCTTGACGCCGATCAGGTTGAGCGGATGCCGCAGCTCGTGTGACAGCACGGCAATGAACTCGTCCTTCAGCTGACTCGAACTGAGCGCCTGCTCGCGGGCCGCCTGTTCCCGCGCGAGCGCTTCACGGTTCGCGTCGTCGCTCTGCTTGCGCAGCGTCATGTCGCGCACGATCTTCGCGAAGCCGTTGAACGACGTATCGGAAATCGGCGTGACGACGCCGCTACAGAAAATCCGCCGCCCGTCCTTGGTCCGGTGCCAGCGTTCGTCGTCCGCGCGCCCTTCGCGGGTCGCGATGTCGCGCTCGCGCGTCGGTACGAGCGCCTGTCGGTCGCTCGGCTCGTAGATCAGATCCACGTCCTGGCCGATCATCTCTTCTTCCGTATAGCCGAATATGCGTTCCGCGCCGGCGTTCCAGCTCACGATGGACCCGTTGCCGTCCTGGATGATGATCGCGTAGTCCTTGGTCGATTGCGCGACCAGACGCAGGCGCTGCTCGCCGGCTCGCGCCGCCTCTTCCGCGTGATGCCGGTCGGTGATGTCGATCAGCGTGATCACCGCGCCGTCGATGTGATCGTCCGCCGTCCGATAGGGCAGCAACCGCATCAGATACCACCGGCCAGCCTCGCTCTCGATCTCGCGCTCGATCAGCCGCAGCGACTGAAACGACTGCCGGACATCGTCGGCCAGCGTCGGATACCGCAGGGCATGGGTGATATGGAACAGCGACCGGCCCAGGTCCGAATCGATCAGGTTGAAAATCGCGGTGGCGTTGGGCGTAAACCGCTTGACCCGGATTTCCTTGTCGACGAACACGGTCGCGATCTCGCTCGACGCGATGATGTTGTGCAGATCGTCGTTCGCTTTCGCGGTGTCTTCGATCCTTGCCTGCATTTCGGCGTTGGCCGTCGTCAACTCCTCGTTGACCGATTGCAGTTCCTCCTTGCTGCTTTCCAGTTCCTCGCTCGTGGAACGCAACTCTTCGTTGATCGCCTGCAGCTCCTCGTTCGACGCCTTCAATTCCTCGACGGACGTTTCGTACTGCTCGATGATCGTCGCGAGTTGCTCGCGGCTGTGCTGCAGCTCCTGTTCGAGCTGGGCCAGCACCGGATCCTGCCCGCTCGTCTCGACCTGGTCCTCCTCCGTCATGCGGCCCGCCACCTCGTCGAACACGACGAGCAGGAATTCCGCATTCGCGACCTTGTCGTGAAACGGCCTGACCGTCATGTTGATCCACGACACGCGGCCATCGTGTGCCCATTTCACCCGGCGCGCCTCCACGCTCGTGCCCGTTTGCAGCGCACGGAAAATCGCGGTGCGCAGATCGAGCCGCAGATCCGGCAGCACCAGCGTCATGATGTTGCTCGACAGCTCGCCGCCGACGTGCCGCAGGAACCGGCCGGCGTTATCCGACAGATGAACGACGTTCGATTCCTTGTCGATGATGACGCTCGGCGGCGAATACGTTTCGAGGGCGCGCTGATGGAGCTCCGAATAGGAGAAGTTGCGTTGGGCCGGGCTGGCCGGCACGCGCAACGGCGGCTGCGGCGCGGCCCGCTCGTCGGATGCGCCGGATTCGACCTGGAACAGCGGCGGAAAGCCCGTGGCCGGCTTCGCGCGATGCGTGACGACGCGTGCACGGTAAATCCGGCGTTTCTTGTCCACGACGGCAAACAGATCGTCCGCCGCGTCGGCCGACTCCGCGGTGCCGAGGAACAGGTAACCGTTGGGGCGCAACGCGAAATGGAACAGCTCCAGGATTTGCCGCTGCACCGCGCGCTCGAGATAGATCAGCACGTTGCGGCACGAAATCAGGTCGAGATGCGAGAACGGCGGGTCGCGCAGCAGGCTGTGCGCCGCGAACAGGATGCGCTCGCGCACCGCCTTCGCGATCACGTAGTGCGCGCCATCCCGCGTGAAATACCGCTGCAGCAGCGGGGCGGGCACGTCGCTCGCGATCGACAGCGGGTAGGAACCGGTCCGCGCGCGGACGATCGCCGCCTCGTCGATATCGGTCGCGAAGACCTGGATGGCCTGGCTCGACATCGCGGCCTCGCGCGCCCGCGCCAGCAGCAGCGAGATCGAGTACGCCTCTTCGCCCGTCGCGCATCCGGCCACCCACACACGGACCTGCTCCTCGCCGGACTCCGACGCGAACAACGAGCCGATCACTTCCCGTTCGAGGAAATCGAAGGCTTCGCGATCGCGGAAGAACTGGGTCACGCCGATCAGCATGTCCTCCAGCAGCGCGTTCGCTTCTTCCGGCGTGGCCCGCAGGAAATCCCGATACGCGAGGAGATCACGCTGGCCGTTGACCTGCATGCGCCGCTCGATACGCCGCAGCACGGTCGCCCGCTTGTACAGCCGGAAGTCGTGGCCGGTGCGTACCCTCAGGTGCATCAGAATGTCGGAGAGCGCCCGTTCGGGATCGTTGATCGTCGGCCGCTCGACGTTGTGCAGCGATTGCGCGAATTGGAAGCCTTGCTGTTCGATGCGGCGCGCATTCGACCAGAGTTCGAGCAACCGTTGCGGCATGTCGGCCACCGGCAGCACAATATCGACACGCGCCATCGCAATCGCATGCTGCGGCATCCCTGCGTGCTCGGCGTCGTCCGGCGATTGTGCGAGCGTAATGCCGCCCGCCTCCTTGATGCGGCTCAAGCCCGCCGCGCCGTCGGAGCCGGTGCCGGACATCACGATGCCGACCGCGCGCCAGTCGTGCGCGTCCGCCAGCGTCCGAAAGAAGTGGTCGATCGTGAACGGAACCCCATCGGATGGATCCCGGCCGTGGCAACGAAGGCAACCGTCCGACATCTCGAGGTGCATGCCCGGCGCGATCACGTAGATATGGTTTTTCTCGATCGGTACCGTGGACGTCACCTGATGCACCGGCATGCCCGTCGTGCGCTGCAGGACGGCGTCCATATGACTGGCCTGTTCCGGCGCGAGATGGACGACGACGACGAACGCCATGTCCATGCCCGTCGGCGCATTCTCGAAAAAGGTCTGCAAGGCCGTCGTGCCGCCTGCCGACGCACCGATGCCCACGACCGGAAACGACAGATCGCTCTTCAACGTCGCGGGCGATGGAGGCTGCTCCTTGTGCGTAGGCGCTTGCCGTGCCATTGAATTCTCCTGACGGTGTTGCCGAACGTCCTGTGCCGGGCGCCGATCGATACCGGGTCGCATCGCCTCGCCCCGCCGTCCCGCGATCCCGCTGGGGATACTTCCCGCCGGGCGTCCATGCGCATTGTAAGACACCGCCAAGCGAGACCGGGCGCCTGACGAAAGGCTTGCAACCGGCGTGCGGCGGAGCGCCACGGCCGCATGCGGGTGTGTCACCGGAACGTCATTCGTACCGACATACCGTCCCCACCGGTGGCGAAACGCGATGCTTCCGGTCGATCGCCAGCGGGAACGAATCGTGCTCGTGCGTCGGCCCGTCGGATTCAATTTATTTCCTTTGACGGATGCCGTATTACCGGCGAATATTCGCGTCGATCAAGCGGTTAGTACCGCTCAAGAACAACATGAAACGATGCTCGCCCACGCAGTCGGGGACGTTACACTGCTTCGCCAACAGATACCTGATCGAAGGGGAAGAAATGACGCCGTTTTCCCAGGATGTGAGCATCAAACAAACCGCCGCCGTCTCCAAGGCCGCCACGCCGTCGCCCGTTTTCTGGAAAGCGGGGCCGATCGTCGAAGCCCCTCCGCCCGAGCCGAAATCCGCGACGCCGGACCTGCGCGATTTCTTCGCCGCCGCCGCGCTGCAGGGCTTGCTGTCGCGCGATGCCGGGCGCAACGTGTCGACGATCGCCGACTACGAATCGAAGCGCGCGATCAGCGCCTATCGGCTCGCCGACGAAATGCTGAAAGCGCGATGAACCGGCATGCCGGCCGTCGCCGGCCGGCCCGCGCGCCTCGCGTCATCCGGCTCGCGCGGCACCGCGGGGAACAGGAGCAGCCACGATCGTCCGGATGCTGACGCACCGGCCGTTCGGTTGCCGTCCAACCGCAACGTCATCGCGCCGATCAGCCCCGCCAGCAACGCGGCACGTCCGTCGCCGCGCATCGCCATCTTCACGAAACGCGCGTCACGCGCCAGCGTGACACGGCTCATGCGGCCGAAATGACAACCGCTTGAAAATCCGGCAACGAGGGTTGCAGATCACGCGACGCGCTCGTATTGCCGCCGACGCTGCCCTTCCCGCGTGCCGCGCCCTTGCATCGGCAACGGTCCGCCCCATACGCGAGAAACGACGCCTCGCGAACCGATCGCGCCTTCGTCATCCGGCGCCGGCTCGCGCCCGACCGGCCATCGTCTGCCGGCGTCGCGATGCGTTGCGTCGCACGCGTGCGAACGCCGCCAGCGTTCGTCGAAAGCCGCTCCCACGACACTGTGCACGCCGACCGGAATCGCGCCGCGTACCCGGGGTCGTCGGCCGGCCACGGGATCGATTCGTGCTGGGTCGCCACCGCGAATGTCGCGCAACCCTTTCCACGGAGATGCCATGTTCATCCACAACACACGGCTTCAGTACACGGTGCGCGTCGGCGCGCCGAATCCCGGCCTCGCCAATCTGCTGCTCGAGCAGTTCGGCGGCCCGCAAGGCGAACTCGCCGCCGCGATGCGCTATTTCACTCAGGCGATCACCGAGGAGGATCCCGGCCGCAAGGACATGCTGCTCGACATCGCCACCGAGGAGCTGAGCCATCTCGAGGTGATCGGCTCGATGGCCGCGATGCTCAATCGCGGCGCCAAGGGCGAACTCGCCGAAGCGGTCGACGAACAGGCCGAGCTGTACCGCAAGCTGCACGGCGCGGGCAACGACAGCCACGTGACGCAGGTGCTGTACGGCGCCGGCGCGCCATTGACGAATTCGGGCGGCGTGCCGTGGTCGGCCGCGTACATCGACACGATCGGCGAACCGACCGCCGACCTGCGTTCGAACATCGCGGCCGAAGCGCGCGCGAAGATCATCTACGAACGGCTCATCAACGTGACCGACGATCCCGGCATTCGCGACGCACTCGGCTTCCTGATGACGCGCGAGGTCTCGCACCTGAAGTCGTTCGAGAAGGCGCTGTATGCGATCACCGCGAATTTCCCGCCGGGCAAGCTGCCGCCGAAGGCGCCGTACGACAGCGTGTACTTCCGGATGCAGCCGGACGCGGCGCCGCTGGTCGGCCCCTGGAACCATGGGGAGGGCCTCGAAATCCGCGACGCCCAGCCGGCCGTCGACGGCGGCACCGGTATTGCCGAAGGAATGCTCGAGCCGCAGCAGGTAGACGCGGTCGATGCGATGGCGCAGCGGCTCGCGTCCGATCCGGACAGCGACCCGGTGACCGGTGCGGAACTGGGTGCAGGCCAGCCGGTCCCGCAGGGCCGCGCGCCCGGCAAGCCGGACGGCGGAGCCTGACCGGAAGCGCGAAGACGGGCGCTCGGGCGTCGGCGCGAGTGCCGCTTCGTCATGCGATGGATGATGAAATGACAATAGCCTGACACTGCAGGCGGCGAACGTTCGATGAACCGGCTGTGCGACGCACACTCCTCGTGAACGCACTCGCCATGGAACGCTCGGCGCGCGTCACGCGCCGGCTTCGCCGGACCCGGTCTGGTCGGTCTGGTCGGCCATCAGGTACTGGATGACCAGTGTCGGATCGGCGATGTCGAGAATCAGGCGGCGCATCACACGCTTGCGCATATGGGCGTCGTCCAGCGTCCACGGCCCCGCCGCGTCGCCAAGGTAGCGGGCGAGCGCGACGCGATGGTCGCCATCCGGAGGCAGGCCGAGCCGTGCCGCGAGCAGGCCCGCGATGACGTCGTCGAGTTCGACGTGCAGCGGCCTGGAATCGATCGAGAGTTCGAGCTTCATGGTCGGTCTCGCAAACATGAAAAAACGGCGCGGCGCGCCCCCCCGCTGTCGCGCGCGCCGGGAAAAGCCGCTCCGGCCAGCGGCTGTTCGACGATCGCAGGCGAACCTGCGACACCGGTCAGTAGCCGAGTTCGGGGGCGGGAGCCGGCTCGGCGCTGTCCTCTTTCGGCGCTTGCGCGACGGTCGCATCGGTCGTCAACACCAGGCTCGCGATCGACGCGGCGTTCTGCAGCGCGGTACGCGTGACCTTGGTCGGGTCGACCACGCCCGCATCCACCAGATCGCCGTACTCGCCGGTCGCCGCGTTGTAGCCGAAGTTCCCGGTGCCTTCGAGCACCTTCGAGATCACGACCGACGGTTCGTCGCCCGCATTGGCCGCGATGACGCGCAGCGGCGCCTCCAGCGCGCGCAGCACGATCCGGATGCCGGCGTCCTGGTCCGCATTCGCGCCCCGGATGTCCGACAGCGCCGCGCGCGCACGCAATAGCGCGACGCCGCCGCCCGGCACGATGCCTTCCTCGACCGCGGCGCGCGTGGCGTGCAGCGCATCGTCGACACGATCCTTCTTCTCCTTCATTTCGACCTCGGTGACCGCGCCGACCTTGATCACTGCCACGCCGCCCGCGAGTTTCGCGACACGCTCCTGCAGCTTTTCGCGATCGTAGTCGCTCGTCGCTTCGTCGATCTGCACGCGAATCGACTTCACGCGCGCATCGATGCGCGCCGCATCGCCCGCGCCGTCGATGATGATCGTATCGTCCTTGCGCACCTCGACACGCTTCGCACGACCAAGATCCTCGAGGGTGGCCTTGTCGAGCTGCTTGCCGGTTTCCTCCGAGACGACCGTCGCGCCGGTCAGGATCGCGAGATCCTCCAGCATGGCCTTGCGTCGATCGCCGAAACCCGGCGCCTTGACGGCGGCGACCTTCAGGATGCCGCGCATCGAATTCACGACGAGTGTCGCGAGCGCTTCGCCTTCGACATCCTCGGCGACGATCAGCAACGGCTTGCCGGCCTTGGACGCCGCTTCGAGGATCGGCAGCAGATCACGGACACTGGAGATCTTCTTGTCGTGCAGCAGAATCAGCGCATCGTCGAGATAGGCCGCCTGCTTCGCCGGATCGTTGATGAAATACGGGCTCACGTAACCGCGATCGAACTGCATGCCTTCGACCACGTCGAGCTCGTTCTCCAGCGACTTGCCGTCCTCGACGGTGATCACGCCGTCCTTGCCCACTTTCTCCATCGCATTGGCGAGGATCTTGCCGATCGCTTCGTCCGAGTTCGCGGAAATCGCACCGACCTGCGCGATTTCCTTGTGGGTCGAAATCGGCCGGGACAGCGTGCGCAGCTCGTCGAGCACCGCGCCGACGGCCTTGTCGATGCCGCGCTTCAGATCCATCGGGTTCATCCCGGCCGCGACGTGCTTCATGCCTTCCTGCACGATCGCCTGCGCGAGCACGGTGGCGGTGGTCGTCCCGTCGCCGGCCACGTCGGCCGTTTTGGACGCGACCTGCTTGACGATTTGCGCGCCCATGTTCTCGAAGCGGTCCTTCAGCTCGATTTCCTTCGCGACCGACACGCCGTCCTTCGTGATCACGGGCGCGCCGAAGCCGCGTTCGATCACGACGTTGCGGCCCTTCGGGCCGAGCGTCACCTTCACCGCGTCGGCCAGCACGTTCACGCCCTTGACGATCTGCTGGCGCGCGCCGTCGCGGAATTTCACGTCTTTTGCAGTCATTTTCCTGCTCCGGATACAGTCGTTGAACGGGATGCCGCGCGCATCGGGCAGCCACCCGTGCGACGCGGTCGAATCGGCATTCAGGCCGCTTTCCTGGCGGCCGGCGATTCGGGTTCGAGTACGCCCATGACGTCCTCTTCGCGCATGACGAGCAGTTCCTCGCCGTTCACCTTCACGGTCTGGCCTGCATATTTGCCGAAGAGAACCTGGTCGCCGACCTGGAGCTGCAGCGGACGCTGCGAGCCGTCCTGGAGTAGCCGGCCGCTGCCGACCGCAATCACTTCACCCTGCTCGGGCCGTTCGGCGGCCGAATCGGGAATCACGATGCCGGAGGCCGTCGTCCGCTGCTGTTCGATTCGCTTGACGATAACCCGGTCGTAGAGGGGACGAATCTGCATTTTCATCTCCTGAGCGATGAGATCACCTGGAAAAGGGAATCCGCTGGCGCCCGCACGCGCAAAGCTGCGATGCGCCGGCGTGCCGTCGATTGGCGAAAAGCGAAATAGTGGCGCGGGACGCGTGCTTCAAGAGGCCGAAAAAAGCCTGTTTGTAACAAAATGTTTCATCAAGGACGCGCCTTTTTGATGATCGTCGGTTGTCTCGCGACGCCTAGTGACGCGCGGCAAGAAGGCGTCGCCGGCCGCCGCACCGGGACATGCGAACCGTCGCGGAGCGGTGCTTGAAATCCGCGCTTCCCATCCTATTTTGGGTATCGCTCGAGCAGCCGCGGCTTATGCGCTGCGTGTTTCGATTTGTTTGTCAACGAGGCCTCTCGTGGATCGACGAACTGGAGCGCGTGGTCCGGTTCGTCCCCGTGCGAGGCCCAATCGGGAGCGAATCATGAACGATCCTTTCCTTGTCTTCGATCGGCTGCCGGAGGTCGGCCGCCGACCACGACGCGCCGCCCGCGCCTTCAAGGGTCTGCCGGCCGGCCTGCGGATGGCGCGCAACGGTACGGGCCGCGCGGCGCCGATCGGCGCTCGGGTACGTGCTGCCCGCAAGCCGTTCGCGTTGCGCGGCGCGGCCCAACCGGCCGCGATCGGCCGACCGAAGCTGCCGCGCCGTCGGGTCGCCGCGCGTGGGTGGGCGCTGCACCCTATTTCGTTTTTCTGGGCCGCGCCTAAGCGCGGCGGTGCCGTGCGCGACGGGGGGCAGCCATGCTGAGCCCGCACGAATTCGCGACGCTGATGCTGGTGTGCCAGGCACCGGATCAGCTCGACATGAATCGCGCCGAACTCGATGCGTTGCTCGAACGACAGCTCGTCATGCTCGAACATCGCGCGCCCGGCCGCCGACGCGCGTATCTGACGAAGAAGGGTCGATCGATTCTCCATGCGCTCGGGGCCGATATCGCTTCCCGCGGGAGCCACGGGGCGACGGCGAAGCGCGGCGGTCAAGGCGAAGCGCCCGGCGCGCTATCGGACGAGGCGGGATGACGCGGCTCGGTCGCCGACTCGGCGACCGACGTGCACATGGTCTGCCCGACGTACGCAGGGGCCGCGAAAACGCGCCGCCGACACGGAGCCTGCCAGCCGGCGACATACGGGCCCCGTGCGGCCTGCCTCATCGCGCAGGACGGGATCGAAGGCGCGCCGGCATGCGCGCCCCACGCGCCACATCCGTGGCTACCGACACACTTCCCCGGCCTCGCTCAGCCCCCGTGACGGCTCAGAGATCCAGCACCAGCCGTTCGCCGCGGCATCGCGACACGCACGGCATCATGCAATCGTTGCGGGCCTTTTCCGCCGCACTCAGGAACGCGTCCCGATGATCGGGCGTGCCCTCGAGCACGGTCGTCCGGCATGCGCCGCACACGCCCGCCTCGCACGACGTGGCGACCGCGATGCCGTGCTCGTACAGCACATCGGTGATCGACTGCCCCGGCGGCACGAGCAACGCGCGCCGCGAGCGCGCGAGCTCGATCCGGAACGCGTCGGCCTCGCCGTCGGCGGGCTCCGCGGCCGGCGCGGAAAAATACTCGTGATGAAGCCGCGCATCGCCGAGCGCCGGCCGCGCGATCGTGTCGACGGCCGCCATGAACGGCGCCGGTCCGCAGAAATACAGATGCGAGCGCGGCTCCATCGCGCCGACGATCGTCGCGATCGCGTCGCGGGTCGCGTCGGGCGTCAGCCCCGTGTGCACCGTCGCGACGTCCGCGAGCCGCGACGCGAGCGTCGCCCCGTACGCGGCCGCGTCGGCCGAACGCACAAAGTAGTGGAACGCGAGCGGCCGGCCCGCGCGCACCAGGCTATGCGCCATCGCGAGCAGCGGCGTCACGCCGATCCCGGCGGCGAGCAGCACGGCCGGGCTGTCGTCCGGCGCGAGCGGGAAGTAATTCAGCGGCGCGCCGATCCGCAGCACGTCGCCGACCCGGATCGCATCGTGCACGTATGCGGAGCCGCCGCTCGACGCCGGCTCGCGCTTGATCGCGATCTCGTACACGCCGTGCTCGACCGGATCGTTGCACAGCGAATACTTGCGCGTGAGCCCGTCGCGCAGATGCAGGTCGATATGCGCGCCGGCTTCGAACGCCGGCAGGCAGAGACTCGGCGCGTCGCTGACGAGCCGCAGCGAAATCACGTCGCACGCGACGCGCTCGCGCGCAATCACGCGCGCGGCAAGCAGATCGTTTTCGATCATTGGATTCACCATTCAGGAAAACTCACAACAGCCCGATCAGCCGCCACCACAACCCATTGATCGGGATCACGAACACCACGCCCAGCAGCGCCGTCGCGATGCAGTACCGCAGCACCGCACGCCGGTCCAGCTGCGCGAGCGCGTTGCCGAACACGATCGGCGGCGACTGGTACGGCAGGACCGTGGTCGCATAGCCCATCACCTGCGCGAGCAGGCCGGCCTTCAGGTGCAGCCCCTGCGCGAGCAGGCGCGACACGATCGGCACGTATAGCGCCGGTTCCGCATTCGACGTGACCGCGAAGCAGACGACGATCGACAGCGCGGTCAGCGCGAAGTACATGAGCATCGGGCTGTCGCGCAGCGCGTCGAGCGCGAGCGTGTCCGGCACGCGCATGTCGAGATGGTTGACGAGCGCGGTCAGCCCGATGATCGCCGCGATGAACCACAGCAGGTCCATCTTCAGCGTCGCGGTGAAGCGCTCGAGCTGCGCGGGCGGCGACGTGCCGAAGTAGACGAGCGCGAACCCGAGCCCGACCCAGCCTGGCGCGATGCGATGCACGGCGTCGGTAAACCAGAACGCGAGCGTGATCGCCAGCAGCACGATCGCGTGCCATTCGCGCCGGCCGAGCGCGCCGCGCACCGCCGGTATCTCGACTTCGCCCACCGTATCCGCGAACAGCCACCAGGACGCGAGCACCAGCACCGCGCCGCGCACGATCACGCCGGCCGGAAAGAACAGCAGCAGATACTCGGAGAAGCGCAGATGCATCCCGTGCGACTGCTCGAGAATCCCCGCCATGATCACGTTCGGCAGGTTCGCGGGCAGCACCGCGGCCGCCAGCTCGTACGAGCCGACGATCACGAGCAGCAGGATGCCGCGCCGCCCGTTCGCGTGCGCGCCGAGCTTCACGACGTCGCAGTAGCCGATCGCGATCGGAATCAGGATCGCGATTCGCCCGAACGTCGACGGCATCACGAGCGACAGCAGGAAGCTCAGGATCGCGAATGCGAGCAACGCCTTCAGGTACGAGCCGCCGATCCGGCGCGCGAGCGCGATGCCGATCCGTTCGCTCAGGCCGCTCTCCTTCAGCGCGAAGCCGATCGCCGCGCCGCTGAACACGAGCCAGAACGCGCTCGACCCGAAGCCGGAGAAGATCTCGGCGGTGGGCACCGTCGTGCAGGTCGCCGCGAGGAAGAAAAACAGCAGCGACACCCACAGGCTCGCGACCGCGCCGGTCGCCCACAGCACGATGCAGGTGAACACGATCGCGACGATGCGTGCGTCGCCGGCCGACAGCGTGCCGCGCGCGCCGAGCGCGGCGACGCTCGCGAGCCCCGCCGCGAGCAGCGCGGCCGTGACGCGGCCGGCCGTCAGCATGCCGGCGCCGCGGCCCGGCCCGCCGAGCGCACCGCCGCTCAAGCGCGCATCACCGGCGAGTTCGCCGGGATCTCGTATTCGACGTGCGACTCGTCGAAGATGTCGCCGAATTCGCGCTGCTGGCGGAACGTCGGGTCCGGCGCGCAGCTCATCGGCAGATAGCCGCCCATCCATGCGCGCAGGTCGGTCACGTCCGGCGCGCCGCCGTACACGTTCGCGACCGGCCGCTCGCCGCGCGCGACCGCGTCGATCTGCTCCTGCAGCATCTGGCGGAACATCACGATCCCGCGATCGGACGCGCCGAGGTTCTCGCGCGAACGATCGAAGATCGGGCCCTGCGTCTCGACCGCCATCGCATCCTGGCTCATGAACGTGTTCATCAGGTAGCGGCCCGCCGCGTCGGTGCGCGCCGGCTGCCGGACGATCTTCGGCGCCTCGTCCGCGGGCGGCCGCGCGCCGTCCGCGTTCGGCGTGAACGACACCCAGACGATCCGCGTCGTCGTATCGTCGACCGGCACGCGCCAGTGCATCTCGGTCATGATCCGCAGCATGTTCGGGAACACCATCAGGTTGCCCCAGCCACGGCCCTCGCCTTCGTATTCCCAGCTCTTCACGATGCCCCAGTCGAAGCGCTGGAAGCCAAACCGCTTGAACGGCTTGCCGAACCCGGACGCGTCGCGCATGCCGAGGTGCTCGAAGTATTTCGAGTGCGTATAGAAGGTGTGCGTGACGTCGACCGCGTTTTCCTGCACCTGGAACCAGTTGCACGCGAGATCGTCCTGCACCTCGAAATGGCGGACGCCGTCGTTGCGCACGAGGATGTCCCAGTTCGGAAACGCGGGCTTCTGCTCCGCCGGCCCCATGTAGGCGAAGATCAGCCCGCCGCATTCGTGCGTCGCATAGCTGTCGATCAGCTTCTTGCACACGCGGCTCGCCTTCGCCGATTCGAACGGCCGCTCCACGCATTCGCCGGCCGCGTTGTACTGCCAGCCGTGATACGCGCAGCGGATCGTGGCTTCCTCGACGAAGCCGTACAGCAGCGATGCGCCGCGATGCGGGCAACGCTCCTGCACGAGCAGCACGCCGCCGTTGCCGGTGCGCGCGAGCACCAGATCCTCGCCGAGAATCCGCACGCGTTTCGTCTGGCCGGCTTCGGCCAGCTCCGACGAATAACCGACCGGATGCCAGTAGCGACGCAGCAATTCGCCGCACGGCGTGCCGGGCCCCACGCGGGTCAGCAATTCGTTGGTGGCGTGGTCAAGCATGAATACACCTCTCTCTCAGGTTGTAGCGGGCTGTATCGCCCCGGAGACGTCTGCGTACCGGCGAACCCTCAGTTCCGATACGCCCGTCGATAAATCTATTTTTTTAGACTAAATAAAGTGAAGGAAAAATGCAAGGCGGGAAAATCCACAATTTTCAGCCCGCCATCGCCGCCGCATCGCCAGAAATCGATCGATGTGTATAATTAAAAAGACGAACGGTACGCGCGATCGCCGAGATCGACGCGCCGCGCGGCGGCCAACCAGGAGGACAAGATGGCGATCATTGGCGTGATGGGCTCGGGCACGAACGAATGGCCGGAGTGGGCGACGCCACTCGGAACGTGGATCGCCGCGCAAGGGTTCGACCTGCTGACCGGCGCCGGCCGCGGCGTGATGCTGTCGGTCGCGCGCGCCTACGCGACGACGCCGGGGCGCCGCGGCCGCTCGATCGGCATCGTGCCGAGCGAAGCGCACCCGCTGTTCGGCTTCGTGCCGATCGCCGGCTATCCGAATCCGTTCATCGACCTGCCTATCGTCACGCCACTGCCGCGCAAGGAAGCGGACGCGCCGGACGACGCATTGAGCCGCAACTACGTGAACGTGCTGACGAGCGACGTCGTCGTCGCGCTGCCGGGGAGCAAGGGCACGCTCGACGAGATCCGCCTCGCGACGCGCTTCGCGAAACCGTTGATCTGCACCGGGCCCGCGAGCGCGTTCGATGGCGTCGCGGCCGGCACGCGCATCGTGTCGGCGCTCGATGACGTCTATGCCTTCGTGCTCGCGCAGGTGAACCGCGCGCAAGGCGGCGCGGGCGCGCCCGTTCCGTCGGCGTGAACCGCGCGCCCTCCGGATCCCCGGCGCGTCGGCCGCCATCGTTTCCCGTGTCGCCGGTCACAGCCGCGCGATCGTGTCGGCGAGCACGCGCACGCCCAGCATGAAATCATCGATCGACATCGCCTCGCGCGGGTTGTGCGACCCGTGATCGTTGCGCACGAACAGCATCCCGCTTGGCACGCCCGCGTTCGCGAACAGCGCCGCGTCGTGGCCCGCGCCGCTCGGCAGCGTCGCATACGGCACGTCGAGCCGCGTGCACGCGTCGGCAAGCGCGGCGCGCAGGGTGGCGTCCATCCGCGCCGGCGCGCTCGCCAGCCGCCGGTCGAAATCGAATCGCACGCCACGCTCGCGCGCGATCGAATTGCATTCGGCGATCAGCAGCTCATGGAAGACGTCGAGCGTCTCCGTGCTCTCGCTGCGCGCCTCGAAGCTGAAATGCACCTGGCCGGGAATCCGCGAAATCGAATGCTCGTCCTGATCGGTCGACACGATGCCGGTCGTCACGACGAGATCGATGTTGCGTTCGAGCAGCCGGCGCCAGTGCTCGTCGAGCCGCGTGATCAGCTCGGCGACCGCGAAGATCGCGTCGTGCCGCAGGTCGCGCGGCACCGCGCCGGAGTGGCCGGCCTCGCCGATGCAACTGATGGAGTTGTGCCGCACGTTGCCGCGAATGCCGGACACGACCGCGACCGGCAGCCCGCGCGCGACCATCACGGGCCCCTGCTCGATGTGGAGCTCCAGATATGCATGCGCGCGCCGCATGTCGAACAGCGGCTTGCGCGCCCGCACCGCGTCGATGTCGACGCCCGCCGCCGCCATGCAGTCGGCCAGCGGCCGGCCGGTGCTGCGATGCTTCATCGCGAGATCGTCCGGCGTCAGCCGGCCGAACAGCGCGCTCGATCCCATGTAGGCCTTGCCGAACCAGGCGCTTTCTTCGCCGCGCAGCGCGATCACATTCAACGGGCGCGGCGACGCCGAGCCGCTGCGCCGTTGCGCGACGAGGCACAGCAGCCCCGCGACGATGCCCGCGAGCCCGTCGTAGTTGCCGCCATGCGGCACCGAGTCGAGATGCGAGCCGACCCAGATCGCACGCGCATGCGGGTCCGCGTCGGGCAGGCTGAAGACCAGGTTGGCCGCGCGATCGGCGCGCACCGCGATGCCCTCGCGTTCGGCGTGCGCCGCCAGCCGCTGCGCGGCCGCCGTTTCGCTGTCGCCGTAGCTCTCGCGCGTGACGCCCACGCCGTCGGCCGACAGCACGCGGATCTCGTCGAACCACTGCTCGGCGAGCGCCGTCAGTTCGGCAAGCGGCAGCGCCGCCGCGTCGTGCGCTTCGATGTCCGCCGGCGCGTCCGGCGTGTCGGTATGCGCGTTCATCAGGCCCCCGCCGTCGTGCCGCCCGCGCGCGCCGGCGCCGCGCAAAAGCGCCGCCAGCGCTCGCTCAGCTCCGCGTCGAGCCTGACCTGCCCGGTCAGCGACGCGATCGCGCCGATGCCCTCGTCCGCGCAAAACTGCTCGAGCCCGTCGACGATCGTGCGCATCACGCCCGGATCGCGGAACGACGCCGTGCCCACCTGCACCGCGCTCGCGCCGGCGAGCAGGAACTCGATGGCGTCGGCGGCGCTCCGGATGCCGCCGCAGCCGATCACCGGAATCGACACGGCGCGGTAGCACTGGTGGACGAGCCGCAGCGCGATCGGCTTGATCGACGGCCCGGACAGGCCTCCCATCACGTTGCCGAGCGACGGCCGGCGCGTGCGCACGTCGATCGACATGCCGAGCACCGTGTTGCCCATCACGATCGCATCGGCGCCCGCGTCCTGCGCCGCTTGCGCGATCTTCGCGATGTTGCCCGCGTTCGGCGTCAGCTTCACCCACAACGGATGCCCGGTGCGCGCGCGGATCGCGTCGATGACCTGCCGGGTCATGCCCGCGTCCATTCCGAACGCCATGCCGTCCGCCTCGAGATTCGGGCACGAAATATTCGCCTCGATCGCCGCGACGTCCGGCCGCGACAGCGCCTCGCACGCGCGCGCGAACGCGTCCGCCGTATCGGCGGACACCGACGCGACGACCGGCGTGCCGTGGCCCGTGTACGCGGGCAACACGTGTTCGAGATAGTCGTCGATGCCGCGGCTCGGAATGCCGATCGAATTCAGCATGCCGTCACCCGCGTCGGCGACGCGCGGCGTCGGGTTGCCCGGGCGGCTGGCGGGCGACACGCTCTTGATCACGAGCGCGCCGAGCCCGGTCAGGTCGAGCGCATCGCGATACTCGATCGCGAAACAGCCGGATGCCGGCATCACGGGATTGCGCAGGCGCAACTCGCCCACGCGTACGCTCAGGTCAGCCAACTCCCACCTCCACCTCCGTCACCACGTCGCGAATCGCGAACACCGGGCCCTCGCGGCACACGCGCCGGAATGCGCGGGTCGCGCCGTCGTCGAACATCCGCACGCACGACAGGCAGACGCCCATCCCGCATGCCATCCGCTGCTCGAGCGCGACCTCGCCGCGCATCGACGGATGGTCGGCGAGCACGTGCTGCAGCAGCGCGAGCAGCCGTTGCGAGCCGCACGTGTAGACCGCGTCCGGCCGGTCGCGCGCGATTGTCGCGCGCAGCAGCGCGTCCACGTTCGCGACCGCCGACGAGCCGTCGCTGTCGAACACCGCATGCACGTCGGCCGGCGCGCCGCGCAGGAATTCCGCGGTCATCAGGTCGTCCGGCGTGCGCGCCGACATCACGACCGTCAGCGCGATGCCCGCCCCCGCCGCGCGCTGCACGAGCGGCGCCATCGTCGCGAGACCGACGCCGCGCGCGACGAGCAGCAGCCGTCGCGCACCGGCGTCGAGCGTGAACGGGCGGCCGAGCGGCCCGACGATCGACAGCCGCGCGCCGACGTCGAGCTGCGCGAGCGCACGCGTGCCTTCGCCGGTCACGTTGTACAGGAACTCGATCTCGCCGGCGCCGGGGCCGACGCCGTACACGCTCATCGGGCGCGGCAGGAATGGCCGGTGCAGATCGCTGACGGGACAGACGAGCTGATAGAACTGGCCGGCCTGCGTGACGCTCGCGAGCGGCGCATCGGCGCGCACGCGCAGATAGCGATAGCGCCGGTTCACCGCGCGATGCGCGACCACGTCGCACGCATGCGCGGCGACCGTGGCCGCCCACGGCTGCGCGCAGGCGCGCGCCCCGTCGATCACGTCCATCGTTCTCTCCTCGTTACGGTTGGGCGGGAGGCACGCGCGTCAGTCGAGCGCGCGGTCCTTCAGTTCCGGAATCAGCGTGACCGTGACGATCATGTCGAGCACGTACAGCGCGGCCAGCATCGCGATCGCGATCTGAAACGAATAGCGCGCGGCGAGCGCGCCGACGACGAGCGGCCCGAGGCCGCCGATCGCACGGCCGACGTTCCACAGCACGTTCTGCGCGGTCGCCCGCACCGCGGTCGGGTACGCTTCGGACATCAGCGTGCCGTAGCCGCCGACCATCCCGTTCACGAACATCCCCATCAGCGCGCCGGCCCACAGCATCGTGGCCGGGTCCGTCAGCCGCGAATACGCGAACACCATCGCCACCGCGCCGAGCTGGTACAGCAGGAACGTCGGCTTGCGGCCGATCCGGTCGGCCAGGTGTCCGAACAGCCAGACGCCGACCATCATCCCGAGCACGGTCACGGCGGTCCACAATCCGGATTTCGTCAGCGAGAAGCCGAGCTGCTTCGACAGGAACGTCGGCATCCAGATCATGATCCCGTAGTAGCCGAAGTTCTGCACCGCGCACAGCACGACGATGCCGATGCTCGTGCGGGTCGTGCGCGCATCGGCGAACAGCAGCCGGAAACGCGCGCCCGTGCGCGCCGGCTGCCGGCTCCGGACGAACACTTCCGGCTCGTGCAGCTTGTTGCGCAGCACCCAGGCGACGATCGCGGGCAGCACGCCGATCGCGAACATGCCGCGCCAGCCGACGCTCTGCAGCAGCAGCGGCGTCAGCAGCGACGCCGCGAGCACGCCGCTCTGCCAGCCGAGCGCCACGTACGACGACACGCGGGCGCGCTTGGCTGCAGGCCACGCTTCGGCCGCGAGCGCCATGCCGATGCCGAATTCCCCGCCGAGGCCGATGCCGGCGATGGTCCGGTACGCGAGCAGATCCCAGAAGCCCTGTGCGAACGCACACAGCCCGGTGAACACCGCGAAAAGCAGGATCGTCCAGGTCAGCACGCGCACGCGGCCGTAGCAATCGCTGAGCGCGCCGAAAATCACGCCGCCCGCGACCGCGCCGACCAGCGTCCACGTGACGAGCGCCCCCGCCTGCTGCGCGCCGAGCTGCAGCGACGCCGAAATTGCCGGCAGCATGAAGCCGAGGATCAGCAGGTCGAAGCCGTCCATCGCATAGCCGATGGCCGAGCCGGCCAGCACTTTCCACGCGTAGCGCGACACCCGTTCGGGCGGTGCGCCGGCGGGCGCGGCCGCCGAGGGTCGAAGGTTCGCTTCCATGATTGTCCGTATCGTGAGGAGGGAATATCGATGCCGGTGGTCCGCCTCGCGGTCGTTTGTCGTTTTTTTTGGACAGACTGACCGCAACCCGATCGTCGGCATCGCGTAACTTAAGGGCGTGGCCCGCGCAGATTCGCGCCGGCGCCGCGCATCAGACGACCAGTTCCTTCGACACCCGCGCGGCGACGCCGTTGAGCGCCGCGAGCAGCGCGTCGTCCGAGCCGCGGCTCGCATCGCTCAGCCGCCGCGCGTGCTCGCGCAGCTCGGCGAGAAATGCCTGCACCGTCTCCGCGCAGACCGCCACGCCCTCCTGCCGTTCGGCGAACGTCGCGGCCGCCTGTGCGAGCAGCACCAGCGCCGCCGATTCCCGCCCGTGCGGCGCCGCCGCGTCCCGGCAGCGCGTCGCGAACCGGTGAATGTCGGAAAAGCCGACGACGTCCTGTGCCAGCCACTGCGTGGCGTCCATAAGGTTCATGCTTTCCTCCTCGTCTAAATATTTAGACTACCCGCATCAAAAACGGAATGCAAGCGTCCGATGTATCGGGGTAAACCGCGAAGCCTCGCATCGCGACGCCTGCGTCAGAAACGCGTGCGCAGGCCCGCGCCGTACGTGATGCCGGTCGACAGCCCGCCGACGTGATCGACCTTGATCGCCGAATAGAGGTCGGTGCGCTTCGACAGCAGATAGTCGTAGCCGAGCGCGCCGGTGTTGCGATGCGCGCCGTCGGCGAGCGCCCCGCTCGAATGCGTATATGCGTAGCTCGCCAGCAGCGAACCCACGCCGATCGGCACGCTGACGCCGGCCTGCAGCGTATCGCCGTGGAAGTTGCCGCGCTGCGCGCGGTTCGCGACGTTCATGTACTGCGCGAACAGCTTCACGACACGCCAGTCGTACCACGCGCCGACCTGCACCGTGCGCTGGCTCGACAGGCCCGGCGCCGCGGCGAGCGCGCCGCCGAGATCGCCGGGCGTCGCGCTGAAGTTCACGTACTGGAAGACCACGGCGGCCGCGAACGCGCCGCGCGCGTAGTTCGCGTTGACGCTCCATTTCTTCGCGCCGTTCCGGCCGGCCGTATTGCCGAGTGCATACAGCAGCCCCGCATTGAATCCGCCGAACGTCGGGCTCGTATAGGCGAGCGCGTTGTTCCAGGCCGAATCGCCGACCACGCCCTCGGCGCCCACGCCCTTGAACGTGTGGAAGATCATCGGCGAGAACGTGTACGAATTGAACAGCGGGTTGAACTGGATCGTCGCGAGATACAGCGGCGTCGTGATCCGGCCAAGACGAAGCTGGCCGAACCGCGTCTGCAATCCCGCGTACGCATTGCGCGAAAACAGGCTGTCCCCGGCGTAGCGGCCGTACGCGCCGCTTTGCGGTTGAAAGTAGCTTTCGAGCACGAAGAACGCCTTGTTGCCGTTGCCGAGATCCTCGCTGCCGCCGAGCCCCCAGAACGACGTCGTCATCCCGCCGCCCGACTGCACGAGCGCCGTGCGCCCGCCGGGTTGCTTCACCGAACCGACGAAAGCGTCGGCGACGCCGTACAGCGTCACGCTCGACTGCGCGTGCGCGAGCGGCGCGATGCCAATGGCGCCTGCCGCGCCAGCCATCAGGAATCCTGCCCGAAATCGGGCGCACGGGGTGCGCGACGTCATGCTTTTCTCCTCCCGGCGCAATGGGCCGGCACGTGGGAATGTCTGGAAGGTGCGATGCCTCTATCGCCGACGGCGTCCGCGCGCGCCGTTCGTCCAAATATTTAGACGACGTGCACGCGCACGGACACGATCCGGTCGCTGGCCGTGACCGCGCACAAGACGAGCGCAAGCCACGGGCGTGCGACCATCCGTTGTCGGCTACGTTAAAATACCCGATACAAAAAAATAGACAAACATCGATCTTCGCGATGCCCCCCGGGCAGGATGACGGCGCGGCGCGGTCGCGCAAACCGGTGTCTGTCGATTTTTCACCCGTCACCTAGAGGTACTTCATGTCCACCGCCGGTTCCCGAAAAACGCGTCTGCGCGGCGCGCGCTTCGACTTCGACAGCATTGGCGAGCGCTTGCGCGCGTACCGGATGGCTGCCGAGTTGCGCAGCGAGGATGTCGCCGAGCGCCTGAACATCTCGCGCGCGGCGGTCTACAAGCTCGAACGTGGCGAGATTGTGAAGATCGATACGCTCGAGCGGCTCGCCGCGCTGTTCGGCGTGTCGCTCGCGAACCTGATGGGCGTCGAGGTCGAGTATCACGATTCGGCGATCAGTTATTTCGAGCGCATGCGGCAGATCGAGAGCCGCTCGCAGCGGATCTTCGCGCACTTCGATCCGTTCTCGTTCCTGCTGACGTCCGACGATTACGAAGACTGGCTGCGCCAGATGCTCGAGGAAAGCATCCCGCCGTCGCTGACCGATGCCGCGTGGCGGCAGACGCTGTCGAAAGTGATGGCGATCCTCGCGGACCGGAAAGCCGCGTTCCGGCGCGCCCCGCTGAACGTGACGAGCCTGATCGGGCTGCGCCAGATCGAGCAGTTCCTGCACCACGGGCTGGTCGGCCGCCTCGGGCTGCCGCCGGGCGTGCAGCTCGAGCGCAAACTCGCCGCGCGCCGCGAAGTGATGCGCATCGTCGGGATGCTCGAGGACGATGCGAAAGGCGTGCGTATCGGTATCGTCAGCGACAATCTGCCGAACGAGACCTTCCAGATCTTCGAGGACGACGACAGCGCGCATATCGCGGTATCGCCGTTCCGGCTCGGCGAGTTGCCGAACATTCGTACCGGGATCGCGACGATCACCACGTCGGCGGATGCCGTCGCGATGTACCGGAAGATGATCGACCGGCTGTGGGCCGATTCCACGAAGGGGGCCGACGGGGCCAGGCTGCTCGTCGACCTGCTCGACCGGGCGTAGCGCGGCGTCGCATCGACCACGCGCGATCGCGGTCGGCCCGCATCGCGCGCGTTCCTGCGCTGCTCTTCCTTTTGCGCCGAACCAGCCAGGAAGAAGGCCCATGACCGACTTCTCAACGCTCGCGCTGTTTTCGGGGGGACGGGTGCGCCGCTATTGCGCGGTTACATAGATCATGGAGATCTACAGCGATGCCCGCTGGCACGTCCGATCAAACGCCCAAACTCACAGCCGAGGCCGGTCGACCTGCGTGACATCGACATCAGCCTGCACGACGCCGCGCACGCTGCGCCTTGCCGCCCGCGTCCGCCTTTTCGGCAACGCGATCGAGTACCGCCGCGAACCGATCGGCCAGCGTCGGTCGCGAGCGATTGGGCCAGACCGCACTCAGTTCGAAGAAGGGCAGCGCATCTCCGTCGCGCACCTCGCAGACGCGCACGCCCGAGAAGTGCAGGGCCTGCACCGAAGCCGGCAGCAAGGAGGCGCCACAGCCGGCCGCGACGCAGGCGAGCACCGTCAGCGAGCGGTTCGCGTCCTGCACGATGTTGGCCTCGCAGCCGGCCTTGCGGAACGCGCTGAGGATACCGGCGCGCACCACCGGCAATTGCCCCTGCGGGAACCACACCAGACCGATGCGTGCCAGGTCGGCCAGCGCGAGCCGGCCGTCGGCGTCGAGCACATGCGTGTCGTGCACCACCGCGTGCAGCCGCTCGCGCGCGATCAGCTTCTCGTGCATGCGTCCGCGGACCACCACCGGCGTATGCAGCAGGCCGATGTCGATCTCGCCCGACTCCAGCGCGGCGGCCTGCTCGGCATTGCTCATCTCGCGCAGCGCCAGCTCCACGTTCGGTACTTCGGCGCGTAGCGCCGCGATCGCGCGCGGCAGCACTTCAAACAGCGCCGCCGAGACGAAGCCGATCGTGAACCGCCCGCCGCGCTGCGCGCCGATATCGCGCGCGCGCGTCTCGGCGGCCTCAATGCGCGCCACGCTTAGGCGGATGTCGTCGATGATCGCCTCGCCGGCTGCGGTTAGCGCCGCCCCGCGCCGCGTGCGCGAGAACAGCTTGACGCCGAGTTCGCGCTCGAGCCGCGTGATGGCCTGGCTTAGCGCCGGCTGCGCCAAGCCGAGCAGGTCGGCCGCGCCAGTCACGCTGCCGGCGTCGGCTACGGCCACGAAGTATTTGAGGATACGGGCGGATTCCATAACGTGATGCAATGAAAGATCAACGTTTCCATAGTATGCGAGCCAGCCTCATCCCCGCCAGAATGCATGTATCAATCAATCGCCGCCGGCGCATCAGCCGGCGCGCCGCAGCCAAGCTGCGCGCAAAGGGAGACGATCATGCGCTGGTACCGGGACATTACCCCCATCGAGAAACGAACCCTATGGGGCTGCTTTGCAGGCTGGGCGATCGACGCCGCCGACACGCAAATATTCTCGCTCGTGATCCCGACGCTGCTGACGGTATGGGGCATCTCCAAGGCGCAGGCCGGCCTGATCGGCGGCGCCACGCTGGTGGCGGGCGCCCTCGGCGGGCTGCTGGCCGGTGTACTGTCGGATCGCATCGGTCGCGTGCGCGCGCTGCAGATCACCGTGATCTGGTTCTCGCTGTTCACATTCCTGAGCGCCTTCGCGCAGAACTTCGACCAGTTGCTGGCGCTGAAGGCGCTGCAGGGCATCGGCTTTGGCGGCGAATGGACGGCCGGGGCGGTGCTGCTCAGCGAGATCGTCAGCGCGAAGCATCGCGGCAAGGCGATGGGCATCGTGCAGAGCGCCTGGGGCTTCGGGTGGGGCGGCGCGGTGCTGGTCTACACGGCGATCTTCTCGCTGGTGTCGCAAGATTGGGCCTGGCGGCTGCTGTTCGCGGTCGGCCTGCTGCCGGCACTGCTGGTGCTCTACCTGCGCCGCAACGTGGTCGAGCCGCCGCGCGAGCCGCTGCCGGTCGACGCGAACGGCGAACGCCCTGGCGCGCTGGCGACGGCGGCCGGCATCTTCGCGCCTTCGGTGCTACGCACCACGGCGGTCGGCGGCCTGATCGGACTAGGCGCACACGGCGGCTACTACGCGATCAACACGTGGTTGCCCACCTACCTGAAGACCGAGCGCCACCTATCGGTGCTCGGCACCGGCGGCTATCTGGCCGTGGTGATCGTCGCCTTCATCGTCGGTTGCTTTGTCAGTGCCTGGCTGCAGGATCGCATCGGCCGGCGCTTGAACGTGATCGTGTTCGCCATCGGCTGCGCGGTAATGGTCAACCTCTATACCTTCCTGCCGATCGGCGACACCACCATGCTGGTCCTTAGCTTCCCGCTCGGCCTGGTCTCGGCCGGCATCCCGGCCACACTCGGCGCGCTGTTCAACGAGCTCTATCCGCAGGGGGTGCGCGGCACCGGGGTGGGCTTCTGCTACAACTTCGGACGCATCGTGTCGGCCGGCTTCCCGGTGCTGATCGGCCATATGAGCAGCTCGATGTCGCTGGGCACGGCGCTCGGCATCGATGCCGGCATCGCTTACGGGCTGGTGGTGATCGCCGCGCTGATGCTGCCCGAGACGCGCGGCCGCCGGATCGCGGCGCCGCTCGCCGTCGGCGAACCGGCCCGGGACGACGACGGCCGCGCGCCGAGCGGATCGCGAGGTTGAAGCCCTTGCTTGAAGTTGAAATGCGCTGCCGGTTTCCTTTTCCTTGATGTCTTCGTCTCTCTCCACCATGAGCACCACGCCTGACGATTGCGCGATGCAGGCCGAGTCGGGCCTGAGCCCCGGCGGCGCGGCATGGCTCGCGGCCGCGGTGCCAGCGCCCGCCGGCATCGACAGCCATGCCCACCTGTTCGTGCGCGGCCTGCCGCTGGCCGCACACCGTCGCCACGCGCCTGACTACGACGCCACGCTCGATGCGTATGTTGCGCATCTGTCGACGCATGGGTTCTCTCAAGGCGTACTGGTGCAGCCGAGCTTCCTCGGTACCGACAACGGCTGGCTGGCCGCTGTCGCGCGTCGTTATCCGCAGCGCTTTCGCGGCGTGGCCGTGGTCGAGCCGGAGATCGACGAGGCGCAGCTGGCCGTGCTCGCCGCCAGCGGCATCGTCGGCGCGCGTCTGAACCTGATCGGGCTGCCGCTGCCCAACCTGAACCAGGGCCCCTGGCCGCGTTTTCTTGCGCGCCTGAACGCGCTGGGCTGGCATGTCGAGATCCATCGCGACGCGGCCGACCTGCCGGTGCTGCTTGACGCGTTGCTGGCGCAACGCTGTACCGTGGTGGTGGATCATTTCGGGCGGCCCGATCCGGCGGCCGGCCTGCGTGATCCGGGCTTTCGCGCGCTTCTCCGACGCGCCGACAGCGGCCGCATCTGGGTCAAGCTGTCGGCGGCCTATCGGAGCGTCGATGCGAACGCGAATGCCGATGCGGGTGGGGTGGGCGGCGACGGTATGGCATTGGGCACGATGCTGGCCGCCCAGCTGCTGGAGGCGTTTAGCCCCCAGCGTCTGGTCTGGGGCAGCGACTGGCCGCATACGGAGCATCGTCACCTCGTCGACTACGCGTCGGCGGCGCACGCGTTGCGGCAATGGGTGCCCGACGAGGCACAGCGGCGCACCATCCTGGTCGATTCAGCACGCGAGCTGTTCCGCTACTGACCCTGTACGGCGGGCGATTGTCCGCGGCTCGCTCCAGATTTCGTTGATTGCGGTCACGATGTGCCTGGCTGTCGCAGCCGGGCCGCTTTGTTACGTCGCCGCCGCCTGTGCCGCAGTGACAGGCCCTCCGCACGATACAACCTGTCGACGCGCTTGCATTGTCTCGCCAGCCTTCCCGTCGCAGGACCACGTGAACGCGCCGATACCCGCAGTGCACAAATGGGACAGTTTTGTGGGCTAGGGGCATTTCATAGCACGGCGACGGAACATTCCAATCATCACGATTCATTTAACTTTCCGTGAGGACTTCGACACCGGCCGCCGCCTACGATGGGCGCATGTTTTCAGCACCTGCTTCCAGGAGCCCGTCATGCCCACCCGCAGACATCTGCTGTTCGCCGGCGCCACCGGCCTCGCCGCGCTCGCGGCGCTGTCGTCCGCCGGCCGCCGCGCGCTGGTCGCCCGCGCCTTCGCCGCGCCGCCGGCCGGCTCGCCGAAGGGCGCCCCGTTCGAGATCACGCTCAGCGACGCCGAATGGCATCGCCGGCTCACGCCCGCCCAATACACGGTCCTGCGCGAAGCCGGCACCGAGCGGCCGTTCAGCAGCCCGCTGAACGACGAGCACCGGCACGGCACGTTCGCGTGCGCCGGCTGCGACCTCGCGCTGTTCTCGTCGGCCACCAAGTTCGACAGCCATACGGGCTGGCCGAGCTTCTGGAAACCGCTCGACCACGCGGTCGGCACCGACGCCGACGCGTCGTTCGGGATGGTCCGCACCGAAGTGCACTGCCGCCGCTGCGGCGGCCATCTCGGCCACGTGTTCGACGACGGCCCCGCGCCGACCGGCCTGCGCTACTGCATGAACGGCCTCGCGCTCGCGTTCCACCCAGCCGCCGCCTGATCCGGCCCCACGCCCATTCGACTGGAGAACGCATCATGCTGCTCATCGTCCTTGCCTATCTCGGCGGCGTGCTCACGATCCTGAGCCCGTGCATCCTGCCCGTGCTGCCGTTCGTGTTCGCGCGCGCCGACCAGCCGTTCGTGCGCACCGGCCTGCCGCTGCTCGCGGGCATGGCGCTCACGTTCGCCGTCGTCGCGACGCTCGCCGCCGTCGGCGGCGGCTGGGTCGCGCAGGCCAACCAGGCCGGCCGCTGGATCGCGATCGTGCTGCTCGCCGTGTTCGGCCTGACGCTGCTGATGCCGCGCTTCGCGGAACACCTGACGCGCCCGCTCGTCGCCGCCGGCAACCGGCTCACCGGGCTCGCGCAACGCGACGGCCGCCCGGCCGGCCCGGCGTCGTCGCTGCTGCTCGGCGTCGCGACGGGCCTGCTGTGGGCGCCGTGCGCGGGCCCGATCCTCGGTCTCGTGCTGACCGGCGCCGCACTGCGTGGCGCGAGTGTCGGCACGACGCTGCTGCTCGTCGCGTATGCGGCCGGCGCGGCGACGTCGCTCGGCGTCGCGCTCGTGATCGGCGGCAAGGTGTTCGCCGCGATGAAGCGCTCGCTCGGCGCCGGCGAATGGATTCGCCGCGGGATCGGCGCGGCGCTCCTGGCCGGTGTCGGCGCGATCGCGCTCGGCCTCGATACGGGCGCCCTCGCGCAACTGTCGACGGTCACCACGGGCGGGCTCGAAACGAAGCTCGTCGACCGTCTCGGCGGACGCTCGAACGGTGCGCCGGCGGCCCCGGCCGCGACCGGCGCCACCGACAACGCGCCGGGCGGCGCGATGATGGCCGCCGCAGCCGATGGCGCCCAGGCCGGCGGCGGCGCGATGATGCGCGTGGCCGACGCCACCGCGGCCGCGCTGCCGGTCGAAGGCACGCTGCCGTCGCTCGACGGCGCGGTGCAGTGGCTGAACTCGCCGCCGCTGACAGCGGCCGGGCTGCGCGGCAAGGTCGTGCTGGTCGATTTCTGGACGTATTCGTGCATCAACTGCCTGCGCACGCTGCCGTACACGACTGCCTGGGCACGCAAGTACGCGCCGTACGGGCTCGTCGTGATCGGCGTGCACGCACCGGAGTTCGCGTTCGAGCGCGATATCGGCAACGTGAAGAAGGCCGTGCACGACCTCGGCATCGACTACCCGGTCGCGATCGACAACGGCTATTCGATCTGGCGCGCGTTCAACAACGAATACTGGCCCGCGCACTACTTCGTCGACGCGCAAGGGCGGATCCGCCATCACCACTTCGGCGAAGGCGAATACGCGCAGTCGGAACGCGCGATCCAGTCGCTGCTCGCCGAAGCCGGCCATCCGGACGCGCTGAACGTGCCGCTCGGGCTCGCGGGCGCGCCCGCGAAGGGTGCGCTCGCGGCGGCCGACAGCGCGGACGTCCGTTCGCCCGAAACGTATGTCGGCTATGCACGCGCGGAAAGCTTTGCGTCCGCGGGCGGCGTCGTGCGCGATGCCGCGCACCGCTACGACGCGCCGGCCCGCCCGGACCTCAACGACTGGGGCCTTGCCGGCACGTGGAACGTCGGCGCCGAGCGCGCGGCGCTCGCCGCCCCGGATGGCCGGATCGTCTACCGCTTCCATGCACGCGACCTGCACCTCGTGCTCGGCCCCGGCGCGGGCGGGCGGCCCGTGCGCTTTCGCGTGACGCTCGACGGCGCGGCGCCCGGCGTCGCGCATGGCGACGACGTGGACGCGCAGGGCTACGGCACCGTCACCGGCCAGCGCCTGTACCAGCTCGTCCGCCAGCCCGGTGCGATCGCCGATCGCACGTTCGCGATCGAGTTCCTCGATCCGGGTGTCGATGCGTACGCATTCACTTTCGGCTGATCGCGCGCGCCGCCGCCATCCGGGCGCCGCTTTTCCCCATGCATTCCGAAGGAGCAAAACATGAATCCGATCCCTACCCGCGATGCCGCCGCCCGTCGGCGCGCCGCCGTGCTGCGCCGCATCGGCGCGATCGCCGTCGCGGCGGCCGCCGTATTCGGCTACCAGCGCATCGTCCATTCCGCCGAGCCGATGCGTACCGTGCCCGCGCCGACGCTCGACGAAACGCCCGGCGCATCGCACGACGAGACGGCCGTGCTCGCCGGCGGCTGCTTCTGGGGCGTGCAGGGCGTGTTCGAGCACGTGAAGGGCGTGAAGCAGGTGACCGCAGGCTACGCGGGCGGCGCGTCCGAAACCGCGCACTATGCGCTCGTCGGCTCGGGGCTGACGGGGCACGCGGAATCGGTGCGCATCGTCTACGATCCGACCCAGGTCACGTACGGCCGGCTGCTGCAGGTGTTCTTCTCGGTCGCGCACGACCCGACCGAACTGAACCGGCAGGGCCCCGACGAAGGCTCGCAGTACCGCTCCGCGATCTTCCCGACCACCGCGCAGCAACGCGCGGTCGCGACCGCGTACATCGCGCAGCTCGGCGGCGCGCATGTGTTTCCGGCGCCCGTGGTCACGCGCGTCGAAGCCTACCAGGGCTTCTATCCGGCCGAGGCCTATCATCAGAATTACCTCGAACTGCACCCCGACGCGCCGTATATCGCGTTCAACGACCTGCCGAAGGTCGCCGGGCTGAAACAGCGCTTCCCGGCGCTGTACCGTGCCGACCCGGTGCTGTGGCGCGAAGCCCGCTCGTGAGCCGCTTGCGACCGTCTGCTCGCTGCATGACGGGGCTGCCGCCCACCGCCCAGCAGAGCCGCAGACACCACGCCCCAGCGGCGTCCCGTTTGCGCCGGATCAACGAACCAGCGGATGCGATGCCGGGGCAAACCCGCATCGCCTCCGCCGCGACCGGCAACTTCGCGTAGACTCTCCTGATTCCCGCCGCTTCTTGCGGCGCTCGACATTCAGTCCAGCCAGGAGGCGTCACGCATGCGCGCAGTGCCTTTGCCTGACAGCAACACCCTCGAAGAACCGTCCACCGGCGCGGCCGTCCGCGACCTGCGCCGCGTGCCCATTCACCCGGATCACTGGTACCCGCTCGCGTGGTCGCGCGAGCTCAAGCGCGGCAAGACGCTCGGCGTGCGCTTCGCCGGCGATCCGATCGTGCTCGTGCGTACCGAATCGGGCGCCGTGTATGCGCTCGAGGATCGTTGCGCGCACCGCCAGGTGCCGCTGCACGCGGGCGTCGTGAGCGGCGAAACGCTGCGCTGCTGCTACCACGGCTGGACCTACGCGTGCGACAGCGGCCGCTGCGTCGACGTGCCCTACCTCGGCCGCGAGCGCCTGCCCAACGGCGTGCGCGCGTATCCGTGCCGCGAGGCGCACGGGCTGATCTTCGTGTTTCCGGGCGATGCCACGCTCGCCGACGAACGGCCGTTCCCCGCGCTCGAATCGGCGGACAACCCCGCGTACAAGACGCGCCGCTTCGGCCGCGAGGTCAAGTGCCACTACTCGTTCATGCACGAGAACCTGATGGACATGAACCATCAGTTCCTGCATCGCAAGCAGATGGGGCAGATGCGCGCGCGCTCCGTGGGCCGCCGCCGCGGCGACGACTGGGTCGAGGTCGACTACACGTTCGCGCGGATGGAAGGCAAGCAGCCGGTCGGCGAGGCGCTCGTGTTCGGCGCGAGCAAGAAGCCGGCCGACCAGTCCGACAAGAGCGTGATGACGGTGCGCACCGGCTACCCGTACCAGACGCTGCAGATCCGCTCGAGCGAAGGCACGCTTGTGATGGATCTGTGGATCGTCTACGTGCCGCTCGACGCCGAGCAGCGCACCAACCGCACGTTCGGGCTGCTGTCGATCCACAAGCCCGGCATCCCGTTCGCGCTCGATCTCGCGTGGCCGCTGCTCGTGTGGTTCACCGAGCGCATCTTCCGCGAGGATCGCTGGATCGTCGAGCGCGAGCAGGAAGCGCACGATCGCCAGGGCGCCGACTGGAACCACGAAGTGTTTCCGGTCATCAACGAGCTGCGCGACCTGCTGCGCCAGTGCGGCGCGCGCACCGTGATCCCGATCCGCGACGCACGCGACAGCGCATGACGTGACGCATGCGGCTCGCCGCGGCGCGCCGTTACAGCGTGAACGCGCCCGGCAGCAAGGCGCGGGCCGTCGTGATCTCGACGGCCCCTTTCAGGTTGGCGAGGATCACCTCGATGTCGGGCGTGCCGATCTCGATGATCACCTGACGACACGCGCCGCACGGCGCGATCGGGCCGTCCGTGTCGCCGACGACCGCGAGCCGCGCGAAATCCCCCGGCCGATAGCCGGCGGCGATCGCCGCGAACATCGCCGTGCGTTCCGCGCAATTGCACAGCCCGTACGACGCGTTCTCGACGTTGCAGCCGTGGAAAACCGCGCCGTCGCGCGCCAGCAGCGCCGCGCCGACCTTGAAGCGCGAATACGGCGCATACGCGCGCTCGCGCGCCGCCTTCGCCTGTTCGATCAGTTCGTCTCGTTCCATCGTGGTGAGGCCTCCGGGGGCAGGGTCAGCCGATCTGCTGGTAAAGGGTCGGCGGCGCTTCGCCGGTCTCCCCGAGCACGTAGCTGCGGCGCACCGCGTCCGCCGCGTGAGCCGCGGCAGCTTCGTCGCGGGCGTGCACGAAGCCGAGCGGCTCGCCGGCCTCGATGCGCTGCCCGATCTCGGCGAGCGCCGTCAGGCCGACGCTGACGTCGATCGCATCCTCCGCGCGCGTGCGGCCGCCGCCGAGCGCGACCACCGCCAGCCCGAGCGCGCGGCAATCGACGCGCTGCACCACGCCGCTCGCCGGCGCCGCAACCGGCACGATCACCGCCGCGCGCGCCAGATGCCGTGCAGGCGCGTCGATCAGGTCGGCCGGGCCGCCGAGCGCGACGACCATGCGCGCGAAACGCTCGGCCGCCGCGCCGGAATCGAGCGCCTGCTGCAGCTTCTCGCGTGCGTGGGCGACATCGGGCACAAGCCTGCCGGTCACGAGCAATTCGGCCGACAGCGCCATCGTCACGTCGTGCAGACGCGCGGGACGCGACTTGCCCGTCAGGTAGTCGATCGCGCACGCCACTTCGAGCGCATTGCCCGCGCACGGCGCGAGCGACTGGTTCATGTCGGTGAGGATCGCGGTCGTCTTCATGCCGGCGCCGTTGCCGACGTCGACGATGCTGCGGGCCAGTTCCGCCGATTTCTCCGCCGTCGGCATGAACGCGCCGGAACCCACCTTGACGTCCATCACGAGCCCGTCGAGCCCCGCCGCGAGTTTCTTCGACAGGATCGACGCGGTGATCATCGCGACCGATTCGACGGTCGCCGTCACGTCGCGGATCGCATAGATGCGCTTGTCGGCGGGTGCGAGCCGCGCGGTCTGCCCGATGATCGCAACGCCTACCTCGCGCACCGTGCGGCGAAACGCGTCCGTCTCGGGCATCACGTCGTAACCGGGAATCGCGCTGAGCTTGTCGAGCGTGCCGCCGGTATGGCCGAGCCCGCGCCCCGAGATCATCGGCACGTAGCCGCCGCACGCGGCCACCATCGGCCCGAGCATCAGCGACACGACATCGCCGACGCCGCCCGTCGAATGCTTGTCGATCACCGGCCCGCCGAGATCGAGCGCGCGCCAGTCGAGCACGTCGCCGGAATCGCGCTGCGCGAGCGTCAGCGCGACGCGCTCGTCCGTGCTCAGGTCGTTGAAATACACGGCCATCGCGAACGCGGCCACCTGGCCCTCGGTCACGCTGCCGTCGGTCACGCCGCGCACGAACGCGGCCATCCCGTCGCGATCGAGCGGCTGCCCGTCGCGCTTCCTGCGAATGAATTCCTGCGGTAGAAACATCGTTGCCTCGCGTCAAACGGTCGGAGTCTGCTGCACGGTTCAATGCAGCGAGAAAAACAGCCCGGCAATCGCCGCGCTCATCAGGTTCGACAGCGTCGCGGCCGTCAGCGCGCGCAAGCCGAGCCGCGCGACGTCCGAGCGGCGCTCGGGCGCGACCGCGCTGAACCCGCCCGCGAGAATCGCGATCGACGAGAAGTTCGCGAAGCCGCACAGCGCGAACGACACGATCGCGAGCGTCTTCGGGTCGAGCACCTGCAGGCCGGCCGCCGCCGCGTGCGCGCCGCCCTTCAGGTACGGCGACAGGTCGCCGTACGCGACGAATTCGTTGAAGATCAGCTTCTCGCCGATGAAGTTGCCGGCCAGCGTCGCATCGTGCCACGGCACGCCGATGATCCACGCGAGCGGCGCGAACAGGTGGCCGATGATGCCGACCAGCGTGACCTGCGGAAAGCCCGCGAACGCAGCCGCGCCGCCGACGATCAGGTTCATCAGCGCGATGAGCCCGACGAACGCGATCAGCATCGCGCCGACGTTGATCGCGATGCGCAGGCCGACCGACGCGCCGGATGCGGCCGCCTCGATCACGTTGGCGGCGCGCTTGTCGTCGAAATCGAGGCCGTCGACCACCACGCGGCTCGGCTCGACGGTCGGAAACAGCAGCTTGCCGAACAGCAGCCCGCCCGGCACCGCCATGAACGACGCGGCGAGCAGGTACTCCATCTTCACGCCGAGGCCGGCGTAGCCGACCAGCACCGAGCCGGCGACCGACGCCATCCCGCTCGCCATCACCGTGAAGATTTCGGCGCTCGTCATGTTGCGCACGAACGGCTTCACGAGCGCGGGCATCTCGCTCTGCCCGAGGAAGATCGTCGCGACGGCCGAGCACGCCTCGATGCGGCTCACGCCGAGCACCTTCGCCAACCCCGCGCCGAGGATCGCGACGATCCACTTCATCACGCCGATGTAGTACAGCACCGAGATCAGCGCGGTGACGAAGATGATCATCGGCAGTACGCGCAGGCCGAACACGAACCCGCCGTCGCCGAACAACTGGAACATGCGCGCGTCGACGAGCCCGCCGAATACGAACGCGATGCCGTGATTGCCCATGTCGAGCACGCGATTGACGCCGTTCGCGGCCCCGGCGAGCGCCGCGCGGCCGGACGGCACGAACAGCACCAGCGCGCCGATCGCGAACTGCGTGAGCAGCGCGGCGATCATGGTCCGCGCGCTGACCGCGCGGCGGTTGTTCGACAACAGATACGCGACCAGCAACAGAAACAGCATACCGAGGAGACTGCGCAGAATATCCACCTTTGTGCTCCTTTCTCACTATTTGAACTGTCCGGCGGACGGCCCGTGCCCGCGGCCCACGTGATGGGGTGGGTGGATGTTACTCGCTCGATATGCACGCCGGCAACGTCGCCAAAATCGCCGCGATCAATGGCATCGATCGTTTCCGTTTTCGTCTTCGACAATTTGATCAGGTGTTCTATCTACGCAGCTAAAACAGGCGCGGGGCGTGCCGTCGGAACGGACACGCCCCGCGCGACGCGCATCGTTCAACCCGCGCGCTCGACCGGATGCGGCTCGCGCAGCCGGTTCGCGATCCGTGCGGCCTCGTAGTAGCCGGCCGCCGGCGGACGCTTCAGGTAGCGGCCCGCGCCGCGCACCGCGCGCAAATCGCCGTCGGCCCACGCGAGCGCGCCGCGCGTGAGCGTGTGCGTCGCGACGCCCTGCACCGTCATCCCCTCGAACACGTTGAAGTCGACCTGCTGATGATGGGTCTTCACCGAGATCGTCTTCGTCGCGGCCGGATCCCACACGACGAGGTCGGCATCGGCGCCGACCTGCACCGCGCCCTTGCGCGGATACAGGTTGAAGATCTGCGCGGCATTGGTCGACGTGATCCGCACGAACTCGTTCGGCGTGATGCGGCCGTGGTTCACGCCGTGATGCCACAGCACCGACATGCGATCCTCGACGCCGCCGCAGCCGTTCGGGATCTTCGTGAAATCCTCGCGGCCCATCGCCTTCTGCGATGCGCAGAACACGCAGTGATCGGTCGCCGTCGTATGCAGCTGCCCCGACTGCAGCCCGCGCCACAGCGCCTCGCGATGCTCGGCCGAGCGGAACGGCGGGCTCATCACGTGGGCCGCCGCGCGCGTCCAGTCCGGGTCGCGATAGACGGCCTCGTCGATCACCAGGTGCCCCGGCAGCACTTCGCCGAATACGCGCAGCCCTTCGCTGCGCGCGCGCGTGATCACGTCCACCGCGTCCTTCGCCGACACGTGCACGATATACACGGGCACGCCGAGCACCTGCGCGATGCGGATCGCGCGGTTCGCGGCTTCGCCCTCCACCTCCGGCGGCCGCGACAGCGGGTGCGCCTCCGGCCCCGTGATCCCGCGCGCGAGCAGCGCCTTTTGCAACTGGAACACGAGCTCGCCGTTCTCCGCGTGCACGGTCGGCAGCGCGCCGAGTTCGAGCGAACGCGTGAAGCTGTTCACGAGGACTTCGTCGTCGGCCATGATCGCGTTCTTGTACGCCATGAAGTGCTTGAAGCTCGAGACGCCATGCTCGCGCACGAGCGTGCCCATGTCGCGGTGCACGCTCTCATCCCACCACGTCACGGCCACGTGGAAACCGTAATCGGAAGCCGCCTTCTCGGCCCAGCCGCGCCATTCGTGGAACGCCTCCATCAGCGGCTGCTTCGGGCTCGGAATCACGAAATCGATGATGCTCGTCGTGCCGCCCGACAGCCCGGCAGCGGTGCCCGAATAGAAATCGTCGCTCGCGGTCGTGCCCATGAACGGCAGTTCCATGTGCGTATGCGGATCGATGCCGCCCGGCATCACGTACTGATCGTGCGCGTCGACGACGGTTGCGCCGGCCGGCGCGTCGATCTGCTCCGCGATCTGCAGGATCGTGCCGCCGTCCTGCGGATCGGCGCAGAGCACGTCCGCGCGATAGGAGCGGTCCGCATCGACCACGGTGCCGCCGCGAATCAGGATTGCCATTTCGTTGCCTCCTCGTTGACTGTCGGGTGCCGCATGCCGCGCGCGAGTCGCCGCCGGCTCGCGCGTCATGCGCTTACAATCCGCGCGCGCGGTCCGGCGCGCCACTTCATCCAGGTGCCGTATACGCCGGACGCCAGCACGAGGCCGACGAACCACGCATACGTGTAAAGCGTGTTGAAGAACGCCGGCACGTTCGGAAACGACGCCGGAAACGCCGTATGCAGGAAGCCCGGCAGGTTCGGCAGCACGCCGACGGCGAGCGCGACCAGCGCGGCCGGGTTCCAGCCGCGCGCGTAGCTGAAATCGCCGCGCTCGTCGAACAGCGCGCGCGTGTCGAGCTGCGTGCCGCGAATCAGGAAATAGTCGACCATCAGGATGCCCGCGACCGGCCCGAGCAGCGCCGAATAGCCGACGAGCCAGGTGAAGATATAGCCGTCCGTCGTCGCGAGGATTTTCCACGGCATCATCACGATCGCGATCGTCGCGGTGATCATCCCGCCCGCGCGGTACGAAATCGCCTTCGGCCACAGGCTCGAAAAATCGTAGGCAGGCCCGACGAGATTCGCGGCAAGATTGCAGCACATCGTGTCGAGCGTGAGGATCACGAGCGCGATGCCCACGCCGATGCCGGTCATCCGGCTCGTCAGGTCGATCGGATCCCAGATCGCGTTGCCGTAGATCACGACGGTCGCCGACGTGACGACGACCGACACCACCGACAGCAGCGCCATCGGCAGCGGCAGCCCGATCGACTGGCCGATCATCTGGTCGCGCTGCGAATGCGCGAAGCGCGTGAAATCGGGAATGTTCAGCGCGAGCGTCGCCCAGAAGCCGACCATCGCGGTCAGGCCCGGCCAGAAGGTCGCCCAGAAGAGTCCCGCCTTCTTGCCGCCCGCCGCGAACTGCGACGGCGCCGACAGCATCGAGCCGAACCCGCCCGCCTTCGACGTCGCCCACCAGACGAGCGCCACGCACATCACGACCTTGATCGGCGCGGACCAGCTTTCGAGCCAGCGGATCGAATCGGTGCCGTGCAGGATGAAGTACAGCTGCAGCGCCCAGAACACGAGGAAGCACGCGAGCTGTCCGAACGAAATGCCGACGAGCGGCAGCGCCGCGCCGTGCAGCGCATTGCCGGTCAGAATGTTCAGCAGCGTGTAGATCGCGCTGCCGCCGAGCCAGGTCTGGATGCCGTACCAGCCGCAGGCGACGATCGCGCGCAGCAGCGCCGGCAGCTTCGCGCCCTGCGTGCCGAACGACGCACGCACGAGCACCGCATACGGAATCCCGTGCTTCGCGCCGGCATGGCCGATCAGCAGCATCGGCACGAGCACGATCAGGTTGCCGAGCAGCACCGTCATCACCGCCTGCCACGGCGACATGCCTTCCTGGATCAGCCCGGCCGCGAGCATGTACGACGCGATGTTCATCACCATCCCGACCCACAGCGCCGCGAAGTGGTACCACTTCCACGTGCGCTGCGCCGGCGTCGTCGGCGCGAGGTCGTCGTTGTACAGGCTGCCGCCGTGCGCCGCGGCGCTGTCGGGATCGGCGGGAATCGCTGCTGGTTTCATTGAACGCGCTCCACGAAAACGTCGGCGCCGGCATCGCACGATGCCGGCCCGGGGAAACGAAAAGCGGCGGCGCAAGCTCTCCTGTGCCGCCGGACGCCGGTCAGGCCGCCTTCGCGTGCTTCTCGGGCGCGGCCGCCGGGCCGCCGCTCGCGCCGGCATCCGCGCTCGCCGGATTGTTCGGATGCGTGGTCCAGTTCGCGTAGTCGCCCGAATCGACGCGCTCCATCGTGATGCATTGCTCGACCGGACACACATGCATGCAAAGATTGCACCCGACACATTCCGAATCGACCACTTCGAAGTGCCGCACGCCGTCCTTCGTCGCCGTGATCGCCTGGTGCGACGTGTCCTCGCACGCGATATGGCACAGCCCGCACTGGATGCAGCGGTCCTGGTCGATGCGCGCCTTGATGTCGTATTTCAGGTTCAGGTATTTCCAGTCGGTCACGTTCGGCACCGCGCGGCCGCGAATGTCGTCGAGCGTCGCGTAGCCCTTCTCGTCCATCCAGTTCGACAGGCCGTCGGCGAGATCCGACACGATCCGGAATCCGTAATGCATCGCGGCGGTGCACACCTGCACGCTGCCGGCGCCGAGCACCATGAACTCGGCCGCGTCGCGCCACGACGAGATGCCGCCGATGCCCGAGATCGGCAGGTTCGGCGTTTCCGGATCGCGGGCGATCTCCGCGACCATGTTCAACGCGATCGGCTTGACCGCCGGGCCGCAATAGCCGCCGTGCGTGCCCTTGCCGTCGACGGTCGGCATCGGCGCCATCTGGTCGAGATCGACCGCGACGATCGAGTTGATCGTGTTGATCAGCGACACGCCGTCCGCGCCGCCCTTGTATGCGGCGCGCGAGCCCATCCGGATGTCGCTGATGTTCGGCGTGAGCTTCACGAGGCACGGCAGCCTCGTGCCTTCCTTCACCCAGCGCGTGACCATCTCGACGTATTCGGGCACCTGCCCGACCGCCGCGCCCATCCCGCGCTCGCTCATCCCGTGCGGGCAGCCGAAGTTGAGCTCGACCGCATCGGCGCCGGTATCCTCGACCAGCGGCAGGATCCATTTCCAGTCGCGCTCGTTGCACGGCACCATCAGCGACACGATCAGCGCGCGGTCCGGCCAGTCGCGCTTCACCTGCGCGATCTCTCTCAGGTTCACGTCGAGCGGACGGTCGGTGATCAGCTCGATGTTGTTCAGCCCCGCGATGCGCTGGCCGTTCCACTGCACCGCGCCGTAGCGCGAACTGACGTTGACGACGTGCGGATCGAGCCCGAGCGTCTTCCACACGACGCCGCCCCAGCCCGCCTCGAACGCGCGGTTGACGTTGTAGGCCTTGTCGGTGGGCGGCGCGGACGCGAGCCAGAAGGGGTTCGGCGAAGTGATGCCTGCGATGGTGCAGCGGAGATCGGCCATGTTCGGCTCCGTGAGAAGGGGTCGTGTTCGTCGGTGTGCGTGCGGTGCGTCGCGCGTTCAGGCCGCCTTCGCGTCACGCGCGGCGAGCGTCGCGTCGATCGACGCGGCCGCGCGCTTGCCGTCCTGCACGGCCTGCACCGTCAGGTCGATGCCGTCGGTTGCCGCGCAGTCGCCGCCGGCCCATACGTCCGGCAGCGCCGTGCGCCCGTCCGCATCCACCGCGATACGCGTGCGGTCCGCGGTCAGCAGCGCGGCTTCGATACCGTCCGGCACGAGCGTCTGGCCGATCGCCTTCAGCACCATGTCCGCATCGACGGTGAAACGCTCGCCCGACGCGGCCTCGAATTCGACGCCCGTCACCTGCCCGTCCGTGCCTGCGATGCGCACCGGCTTCGCGTGCGTGACGAGCGTGACGCCGCACTTCTGCGCGAATTCGCGCTCGGCCCACGTCGCGCTCATCGCGTCCACCCCGCGCCGGTACACCATCGTCACACGCTCGGCGCCGAGCTTGCGGCTCTGCACGGCCGCATCGATCGCCGTATTGCCGCCGCCGATCACGACCACGCGCCGCCCGACCGCCACCTTCTCCAGCCCGTCGGCCTGTCGCACCTGCTCGATGAAATCGACCGCGTTCGTCACGCCGCCCAATTGCTCGCCGTCGATCGCGAGCGCACGCACGCCGCCGAGGCCCATCGCGAGGAATACCGCGTCATGCCGTTCGCGCAATGCGTCGAGCGTGACGTCGCGACCGAGCGCGATACCCGTTTCCAGCGTGATGCCCCCCACCGACAGCAGCCACTCGACTTCACGCTGCGCGAAATCGTCGACGGTCTTGTACGCGGCGATCCCGTATTCGTTCAGGCCGCCGGCCTTCGGCCGTGCATCGAACAGCGTGACGCGGTGCCCGGCGAGCGCGAGCCGGTGCGCACACGCGAGCCCGGCCGGCCCCGCGCCGACCACCGCCACATGGCGGCCCGTCTCGGGCGCGCGCCGGAACTGCACCGCGCCAGTCTCCATCGCCCAGTCGGTCGCGTGCCGCTGCAACGCGCCGATCGCGACCGGCTGCGCATCCTGATGGTTGCGCACGCACGCGCCTTCGCACAGGATCTCGGTCGGGCACACGCGGGCGCACATCCCGCCGAGCGGATTCGCGGACAGGATGTCCATCGCCGCGCCTTTCAGGTTGCCGTTGCCGATCTTGCGGATGAAGCTCGGGATGTCGATCTGCGTCGGGCACGCGTGCACGCACGGCGCGTCGTAGCAGTAGTGGCAGCGGCTGGCCGCCGCCGCCGCCGCGGTCGGATCGAGCAGCGGCGCGATATCGGCGAATTCGCACGAGAGTTGCGTGGACGACAGGCGATGCGCGGCGATATCGCCGGTTGGCTGGGTGGTCATACGCATTCCTTCGACTGGGTGGAGACAAAGCCGTCCCCGCCGGCTGCGGATGCACAGTCGGGGCGGTCGTGCTTAGGATTGCTACGGTCGAACTATGCGCGGTCTACCGGCCGCGCTATACCCGATCCATCATGAAGCCGGCTCGCACGCACGCGACAGCATCGCGTGCAGCAGCACGTTCGCGCCGGCCTCGATCCATGCGGGCGTCGCGTCCTCGATCTCGTTGTGGCTGATGCCGTCGATACATGGCACGAACACCATCGACGTCGGCGCGACCTGCGCCAGATAGCACGCGTCGTGGCCGGCCCCCGACACGATGTCGCGATGCGAGTAGCCGAAGCGGGCGGCCGCGTCACGTACGGCCGCCACGCAGGCGGGGTCGAACGCGACCGGCTTGTAGTAGAAAATCTGCTCGAGTTCGGTGTCGAGCCCGATGTCGCCCGCGATGCGCGCGACGCCGTCGCGCAGCGCCGCGTCCATCTTCGCGAGCACGGCGTCGTCCGGATGGCGGAAATCGACGGTGAAGAACACGCGGCCCGGAATCACGTTGCGCGAGTTTGGGTGGACCTGCATCATGCCGACCGTCGCGCAGCCGAATGGCGCATGATCGAGGCCGATCCGGTTGACGAGATCGACCACGCGCGACGCGCCGAGCAATGCGTCGCGGCGGCGCGGCATCGGCGTCGGCCCCGCGTGCGCCTCCTGGCCGGTGAACGTGATCTCGTACCAGCGCTGCCCCTGCGCGTCGGTCACGACGCCGATCGTCTTGCATTCCGCTTCGAGAATGGGCCCCTGTTCGATATGCAGTTCGAACGCCGCGTGCAGCTTGCGCCCGCCGCACGGCACGTCGCCCGCGTAGCCGATGCGCGCGAGTTCCTCGCCGATCGTCTTGCCGTCGACGTCCTTGCGCGACAACCCGTAGTCGAGCGTGAACACGCCCGCGAACACGCCCGATGCGACCATCGCCGGCGCGAAGCGCGAACCCTCCTCGTTGGTCCAGATCACGACCTCGACCGGATGCTCGGTCTCGATGCCGTGATCGTTCAGACTGCGAATCACCTCGAGGCCGCCCAGCACGCCGTAGATGCCGTCGAAGCGCCCGCCGGTGGGCTGCGAATCCGCGTGCGAGCCCGTGACGACCGGCGCCGCGTCGGCCACGCGGCCCGCGCGGCGCATGAACACGTTGCCCATCGTATCGACCGTCACCGTGCAGCCGGCGGCCTTCGCCCAGCCGACGATCAGGTCGCGGCCGGCCTTGTCGAGATCGGTGAGGGCGAGACGGCACACGCCCCCCTTCGGCGTCGCGCCGATTTTCGCGACTTCCATCAGGCTGTCCCACAACCGCCTGCCGTCGATCTTGATCGACGTGTCGAAAGCTGCCCGCTTCACTGTTTCCGATACCGCGTTCATTCGTATCGCTCCTGTGGGGTCGGTGATATCGTCAGCCCGGTCTGTGCCGGTGCATGTGAGGCCTGTTTCGGGGCACGCCGCCCGGATGCGGTGCATGCTCGGTCGGTGCGTGAAACGCGTCAAATCCTGTCCGATTGGACAGGTTTTAGACGATCAAAATGAGCAGCGCAACGTCTTTCTTGCGCGACGCACCGGAGCGAGAAACGTGCCATCGCAACGCAGCATCGCGGTGGCATGGCGGCATCCGGATGCATGCGCGCGACGCGAATCAGCGGCTAGAATGAAGCCCAACGCGGCATGGCCGCCGCGCGAGGGTAACGATGAGACATGACGAGGCGACGATCGAAGCCACCGACCGGGACGAAACGGCGGCGCCTTTGCGGCGACGCAAGGCGCACATTCGCGAGTCCAACGAAGCGCATCTGCTCGCGTGCGCGGAGGCCGTATTCGCGGAGCGCGGGCTCGCCGGCGCCAGCACCGCGATGATCGCGGAACGCGCGGGCCTGCCGAAGGCGAACGTGCACTACTACTTCCCGACCAAGCTCGCGCTGTACCGCCGCGTGCTCGAAGATCTGTTCGAGGACTGGCACCACGCGGCCGGCTCGTTCGAGGCCGGCGACGATCCGGTGGAGGCGATCGGCGGCTACGTGCGCGCGAAGATGGCGCTGTCGCAGCGGCGCCCGCTCGGCTCGAAGGTGTGGGCCAACGAGATCATCCACGGCGCGGAGCACATGCAGGACATCCTGTCGCAACGCGTGAAGCCGTGGTTCGACACCCGTGTGAAGGTGATCGAAGGCTGGATCGCGCGCGGGTTGCTCGCGCCGATCGATCCGCATGCGCTGATGTACCTGATCTGGGCGACCACGCAGCACTATGCGGATTTCGATGCGCAGATTCGCGCGCTGAGCGGCAAGCGCGCGTTCACGAAGAAGGCGTTCGACGAAAAAACCGAGCAGGTCGTGCAGCTCGTGATTCGTGCGTGCGGCGCGGTGTCGCCGAACGCGAAGCCGTAGCGCGACACGACGCTTCCATCGAATAAAAACGGGCGGCGCGCATCGCACGAGGATGTCCCGTGCGATACGCGCCGCCCGTGATGCCACGTTCGCGCGTGCGAGCGATGCGATGCGATGCGCGATGTATTACGCGATGCGTTCGATCGCAATGGCCGTCGCTTCGCCGCCGCCGATGCACAGCGATGCGATGCCGCGCGTCAGGCCATACGTTTCGAGCGCGGCCAGCAGCGTCACCATCACGCGCGCACCCGATGCGCCGATCGGATGCCCGAGCGCGCATGCGCCGCCGTGCACGTTCACCTTCTCATGCGGCAGATCGAGGTCGCGCATCGCGGCCATCGGCACCACCGCGAACGCTTCGTTGATCTCGAACAGATCGACGTCGCGCAGGTTCCAGCCGGTTTTCTCCGACAGCTTGCGCAGCGCGCCGATCGGCGCGGTCGCGAACAGGCCGGGCTTGTCCGCATGAGTCGAATGCCCGACGATCACGGCCTTCGGCGTGAGGCCGAGGCGCTCGGCTTCCGAGCGGCGCATCATCACGAGCGCGGCCGCGCCGTCCGAGATCGACGAGGCATTCGCGGCCGTCACCGTGCCGCCGTCGCGGAACGCCGGCTTCAGCGTCGGGATCTTGTCGAGTTTCGCCTTGCCCGGCTGCTCGTCGATCGACACGACGCTTTCCGTCTTGCCGGCCTTCACGGTCACCGGCGCGATTTCCGACACGAAACGCCCTTCCGCGATCGCGCGCTGCGCCCGCGTCAGCGACGCAATCGCGAACGCATCCTGCGCTTCGCGCGTGAACTGGTACGCCTGCGCGCAATCCTCGGCGAAGGTGCCCATCAGGCGGCCTTTTTCATACGCGTCCTCGAGCCCGTCGAGGAACATGTGATCGAGCACCTGCCCGTGCCCCATGCGCATGCCCGCGCGCGCCTTCGGCAGCAGGTACGGCGCATTCGTCATGCTCTCCATCCCGCCCGCCACGGCCACGCCCGCCGAACCCGCCAGCAGCAGGTCGTGCGCGAACATCGCCGCCTTCATCCCGGAACCGCACATCTTGTTGACCGTGGTCGCACCCGCCGCGAGCGGCAGCCCGGCCTTCAGCGCGGCCTGGCGCGCCGGCGCCTGGCCCTGGCCGGCCGGCAGCACGCAACCGAACACGATTTCGTCGATGCGTTCGGCCGGCACGTTCGCGCGCTCGAGCGCCGCGCGAATCGCCACCGCGCCGAGGTCGCTGGCGCTGGCTGCCGCCAGGTCGCCCTGAAAACCACCCATCGGCGTGCGCGCCGCGCCCACGATTACGATCGGATCCTGAGTCGTCATGATTCGCTTCCTCCAGTGTCAGCGCGGTGCCATGCGCAACGCGCCATCGAGACGGATGACTTCGCCGTTCAGCATCGTGTTCTCGGCGATGTGGCGCACCAGCGCCGCAAATTCTTCCGGGCGGCCGAGCCGCGGCGGAAACGGCACGCTCTTGCCGAGCGCGTCCTGCACGTCCTGCGGCATGCCGGCCATCATCGGCGTCGCGAAGATGCCGGGCGCGACCGTCACGACGCGAATGCCGAAGCGCGCGAGCTCGCGTGCGATCGGCAGCGTCATGCCCACCACGCCGCTCTTCGACGCCGCATACGCGGCCTGTCCGATCTGTCCGTCGAACGCCGCCACCGACGCGGTGTTGACGATCACGCCGCGCTCGCCTTCCGCGTCGGCGTCCTGCTTCGACATCGCTTCGGCGGCCAGCCGGATCATGTTGAACGTGCCGACGAGGTTGATCGACACCGCCCGCGCGAAACGGTCGAGCGAATGCGGGCCGTCGCGGCCGACGACCTTCTCGCCCGGTGCGACGCCCGCGCAGTTGACGAGCGCATCGACGCGGCCGAACGTGTCGCGCGCGGCCGCGACGGCCGCCTGGCCGTCGGCTTCGCTCGTCACGTCGGTCTTCACGAAGCGCGCGGCCGCGCCGAGTTCGTTGGCGAGACTCGCCCCCGCCTCGTCGTTGACGTCCAGCAGCACGGCCTTGCCGCCTTGCGCGACGACCATGCGCGCCACCGCGGCGCCGAGGCCGGAACCGGCGCCCGTAATCAGAAAAACGCGATCCTTGATGTTCATTCGCAGTCCGTATTCAGGGTTGAGCGACCTTCTCGGCTTCCATCTTGCGCAACACGAAGCGCTGGATCTTGCCGCTCGGGGTTTTCGGCAGCGCGTCGACGAAGTCGATCGCGCGCGGATAGGCGTGAGCGGACAGCCGCCGCTTCACGTGCAGACTCAATTCCTCGACCAGATCGGGCGTGCCGTCGAACCCTTTCGACAGGACGACGAACGCCTTCACGATTTCCGTGCGTTCCGGGTCGGGCACGCCGATCACGGCGGCCTCGCTGACGGCCGGATGCTCGATCAGCGCGCTCTCCACGTCGAAGGGGCCGATCCGGTAACCGGACGACGTGATCACGTCGTCCGCGCGGCCGATGAAGCTCACGGCGCCGTCCGGCTCCAGCTCGACGTTGTCGCCGGTCCGGTAGTAGCCGCCCGCGATCGCCGGCGTGTCCTGCTGCCAGTAGCCACGGAACCACAGCAGCGGCGAGCGCGCGATGTCGATCGCGAGGTTGCCGGGCTCGCCGGGGCCGAGCTCGCGGCCCGCTTCGTCGAGCACCGCGACCCGGTAGCCGGGCATCGCGAAGCCGGCCGAGCCGACGTGCACCACGTGCGCGAGGCCGTGATGGTTGTTCACCACCATCCCGAGCTCGGTCTGGCCATAGTGATCGTGGATCGGCGCGCCGAGCGCCGCGTCGAACCAGCGCACGACTTCCGGGTTCAGCGGTTCGCCCGCGCTGCTCACCACCCGCAGCTTGCCCTTCACGCGCGCGGCCACCTCGGGGCCGGCCGCCATCAGCATCCGGAACGCGGTCGGCGAACCGGCGAGGCTCGTGATGCCGAGCCGCTCGATCACGTCGTACGTGCTGTCGACCGTGAAGCCGCCCTCGTAGAGCGTCGTCGCATGGCCGAGCAGGAGCGGGCCCGTGATCGCGTAATAGAGGCCGTATGCCCAGCCCGGGTCGGCGATGTTCCAGAACCGGTCGCCCGCGCGCAGATCGACTGCTTCGCGCATGTACGCACCGAACGCGAGCAACGCGTACAGCGGCACCGGCACACCCTTCGGCAAGCCCGTCGTGCCGGACGTCGACATCATCATGAACAGGTCCGACCCCTTGCGCAGCACGGGCTCGAACGTATCGGGCTGCGCATCGAGCGCCGCGCGGAAATCGATGTCGTGCGCCGACAGCGTCTCGGCTGCTTCGCGCACCGTCGCCACCGGCGGGCAATCGGCAATTTCGTCGAGCTTCGCGCGATTCGCGACGTTGGTCACGACGAGCCGCGCGTCGCTCATGCGCAACCGGTGCTCGATCGCCTTCGGGCCGAATGCGGTGAACAACGGCTGATACACGGCGCCCGCGCGCCACGTGCCGAGGATCGTCGCGACGAGTTCCGGCGTGCGCGGCAGCAGCCCGGCCACCACGTCGCCCGGCTTCACGCCCTGCGCGACGAGCAGGTTCGCGACCCGGGCCGACAACGCCTGCATCTGCGCGAACGTGAAGCGGCGGTGCTGCCCGCCGGCGTCGATCCAGTCGAGTGCGATCGCGTCCGACTTCGCGTGCCGGTCGCAGCATTCGACGCACGCGTTCAAGCCGCGCTCCAGGTCGCCGCTCAGTTGCGCGGCGGCGGTCTCGATACTGAATCGGGCCACGGTGTCGGCATAAGCCGGCACCGGCCGGGCGGTAGCTCCTTCAGGCATGCGTGTCTCCTGTTCGTTATGGCCGCCGTCGAGCCGGGGCGCGACGGGGATACATCGATAGTAGACAGCCCATACATTGCAATCAATGACAAACGGAATCTAGAATCATGATCGCTTTTGCCATGTCGGAGGACGCAGGAAAATGGGGCCGCAGATGATTTCGCCGGATTTCGTCGACGACGCGCTCGCGTGCCTGCGCCGGCACGACCTGCCGACGGCGCCCGTGCTGCGCACCGCCGGGCTGCCGGCCGTCGTGCACGACCCCGTCACGCCGCAGCAGTACGGCCGCCTGTGGCTCGCGATCGCGGGCACCCTGGACGACGAATTCTTCGGGCTCGCCGCGCGCCCGATGCGCCGCGGCAGCTTCACGCTGCTGTGCCACGCGGTGCTGCATGCCGGCACGCTCGACAAGGCGCTGCGGCGCGCGCTGCAGTTCCTCCGGGTCGTGCTCGACGAACCGCACGGCGAACTCGTCGTGGCCGACGGACACGCGCAGATCGTGCTGGCGCAATCGGGCACGCCGTACCCGGCGTTCGCGTACCGGACGTTCTGGCTGATCCTGCTCGGCGTCGCGTGCTGGCTGATCGGCCGGCGTATCCCGCTGCAACGCATCGATTTCGCGTGCCCGAGCCCCGGCCAGCGCAGCGACTATCACCAGTTCTTCGGCGTCCCCGTGCATTTCGACCGGCCCGACAGCCGGCTCGCATTCAACGCAGCCTATCTCGCGCTGCCGACGATCCGTTCGGAGCAGGCGCTGAAGGCCTTCCTGCGCGGCGCACCCGGCAATCTCCTTGTGCGCTATCGGCACGACACGGGCTGGGTCGCGAAGACGCGCGCATATCTGAAGGCGCGGCCGGCCGCCGAGTGGCCCGACTTCGACGCGCTGGCCGCGCGCCTCGACACGACGCCCGCGACGCTGCGGCGGCGTTTGCGCAGCGAAGGGCAAAGCTTCGCGGCGATCAAGGACGAGTTGCGCGGTGCGCTGGCTCAGTCGCTGCTGCGCGGTCGCGCGCTCAGCGTCGCGGAAATCGCGGCCGAGCTCGGCTTCACCGAGCCGAGCGCGTTTCATCGCGCATTCCGGAAATGGACGGGCACGAGCCCCGGGGCATTTCGGCGCGACGTGCATGCAGCGAACGCGGAGTCTTGAATGGTGTGCGGATACGCCACGTCTGGTCACGCGCGGCTGATACGATGCGGACATCCGGCTGCCGCCTGCCATTCCTGATCCGCGGCAAACACCGGTCAACCCTTACCGCTCCCGCTCCGATGCAAACATCCGTCTTTTCCGACACCGAACTGTCCGATCTGCACGCACACGGTATCGTGCTGTTTGCCGGCCGCGTAATATTCGACGCACAGCCGCCGATAGCGACCGACCAAATCGCGGCCGTGCAGGCCTGCTGCCACGGCGACATTCCGCTCCCGTTGCTCGAGCTGTGGCGCGTCACGGCCGGCGGCAGCCTCGACTACGACCTGACGCTGGAGATGAACGGCAATGTCGAAGCCATCAGCTGGAGCGAGCTGTTCTACAACGGCAGCAACGGTTATCGCGACCTGCAGGGCTGGATCGACCACGAGCTCGAACTGGCCGAAGAAGCCGCGCAAGAGAACGCGCGCACGTGGAACGGCAAAATCGATGCGCTGCCGTTCGGCGGCTTCGAATATTGCGACCGCATCTACGTCGTGACGGAGCCCGGCGCGCCCGACTATGGCCATGTGCTTGCATGGAAACAGGGGTTGCCGCCCGCGTGGCGCGGCGCGATGCACGAGGACGGTCTCGCGACGATCGCCCCCGATCTGTACGCGGCATTCGGCGCGCTGCAGCTTCATGTCGATCCGCTGGAGCCCGGCGTCGAACCGGGCACCGGTGTCACGCTGCTCGAATACGTCGATGAACGCCGCGACGATCATGGCCTGTCGCCATCGTTGGCCGACAAGCTGATCGCGTTCTATCGACAAGCTGTGATCGACTGGCGCAAGCCGCTCGCCGACGGCACCCTCGGCGCGCAGCCGGTGCTCGCACGTCACGCATTACGCCATGCGATCGAGCAAGACGATGCGGCGCTCATCGCGCGGCTGGCGCCGCTCGTCGCCGATCTCGGCGTGGCGCTCGCCGGCAGTTCGATCCCGACGGATTATGCGCTGCGACGCCGGAAGTTTTCCGCCGCCGCCGCGTTGCTCGCATCGGGCGCACCGGTCGTGTCCGATGCGCTGGCATCCGTGTCCGGCGCCGTACCGCTCGAGCTCATGCGCATGCTGCTTGACGCCGGCGTCCAGCCGGATGCCGACGCAATGGCGCGTTGCGTCGCGGACGGCGGCACCGATAGCGCACGGCTGATCGGCGCAGCGCTGTCGGCCCGTGGCGTCGACGCGGCAGCTGCCTACCGCACCGCGAGCGAGAAACTACTGGATCAGTTGAAGGCCGACATCCACAAGGTTCGCGCCGGCAAGCTCAGCCACTATCTCGGGCTCGACGGGCTCGAAGCGCACGCCGGGCGTCTGCGGACGTTCTGTTACTGACGTCACGCAGGCGCCAACGCGCCGTGGGTTTTCCTGCAGTATCGCGGTCCGGAGGCCGTTTGTTTGGATCGGGTCTCTTCCGCGTTCCGGTGCGAATCTGCATGGTACCGAACGCACCGCCGCGCGTGACGTTGCGCCCCGTTCCGTCAGACCACATACTGATCGGCCAGCCTGAGCGAGGTAGCGTCGATGGTGAATGTCGATGGGAGCGCCGCTGCGATCTTCGGCGCAATCGGGACGGCCGTGTCGTTGCTGGCGGCGATCCCTTACGCGCTCGCGATCTACCGGCGCACGGTTCGCCCGCATCTGTTCACGTGGCTCGTGTGGTCGGTCGTCACCGCGATCGCGGCCGCCGGTCAGTTCGCCGCGGGCGCGGGACCGTCCGCGTGGTGCACGGCGGCGATTGCGGTCACGTGCTTTCTGACGCTGATCGCCAGCCTGTTTCGCGGCGAGCGCGGCTGGACGGACCTCGACTGGCTGTTCCTGTGCGCGGCACTCTCGGCCATTCCGCTGTGGATGCTGACCGACGATCCGACGGTGTCGATCTGCCTGGTTACGCTGATCGAGCTTGCCGGCCTCGGCCCGACCGTGCGCTAGACGATCCGCGATCCGTGGAGCGAGAGCCTCGCGTATTTCGCGCTGTGCGTGCTCAAGTACGCGCTGGCGTTGCTGGCGCTGAGCACGTGGAGTATCGCGGTCGCGTTCTATCCGGCCGTCAACCTCATCGCGTCGATCGGCATCTGCCTGATGATGCTGGTCCGGCGTCAGTCGTTGCCGAATGCGCGGTAGGCTGCGTTTGTCGCCGCCTGCCACCTCCCCTCCGAAATGATGCGAGGTCTGACATGAATGCAATCCGTACCGTCATCGAACCCTGCGAAACCGCACTTCGCGCAGCGATGCTCGCCAACGACGTCGAAGCGCTCGACGCGCTGCTGGACGACGATCTGGTGTTCACAATTCCGACCGGCCAGATCGTCTCGAAAGAGGACGACCTGGCCGCGCATCGCGCGAAGCTTTTGCGTCTCGACGCACTCGACGTCCACGAAATGCGTGCATCCGCGATCGACGAAATGATCCTCACCACGACGCAAGCGACCCTAGCGGGCCATTTCGATGGCACGGCCTTCACCGGTACGTTTGCCTATACGCGGCTCTGGCGTCGCTCGGGCGCCCACTGGCGCGTCGTCGCCGGACATGCATCGCAGGTGGTGTAGCTGCGCCGCGTGTGCGGTTGAATCGCGTCAGGCAATGCTGCGGCGAACGGGCCGGCTGTCGATCGGCGGCGAGACCGGGCGACGCGGGTGATGCACTGACGAAAACACCGAGACGGGGGCCCTGATGAGCGCCAAAATGGACAAGCGATTTACCGTGCGCGCCGCGCGTGTCGTGGATGCGGACGAACTCAGTCGACTGGCGCGCCTTTCGAAGGCGCACTGGGGCTATCCGAAGGAATGGCTCGAGCTGTGGCAAAGCGATCTCACGATTTTGCCGGAAACGATCGAAGGGGCGATCGGTTACGTCGCGGAATCGGCCGAGTCGATCATCGGATTCTGGGTCCGAGCATCAGTGGATTCGGATCGACCGACGCCCGGATGGCTGTTCGTTCATCCCGATCACATGGGCCGGGGTATCGCCCGTGCGCTGTGGGAAGCAGTTCGGACTGAGGCCGCTGCGAGAGGCATCAAAAGCTTTGTGATCGAAGCGGATCCGAATGCTGCGCCGTTCTATCTGACGCTCGGAGCTGAAAAGATCGGCGAGAAGGAATCGAGCGTTGTGCCGGGCAGGTTTTTTCCGATCTTGCGGATCACGGTCTGATGGGTGGTGAAAGCAGCAAGATGGCCCGCGGTGCGTATGGCCTGGGAGATTGAGCTGTCGGCGGTTACAAGTGAGGTTACGGCGGAGAAATGCCTGGGTTCGAGCAGCCCAGCAGGAGCGGCCTGATAGCGCTTGTTACGCCTTGCCTCGCATGCCATCCGACATGTTTTTCGACGCTGAAATGCAAAAACCCCCGCCTTGTCGGGCGGGGGTTCTTGGCTAAGGGAGCCTGACGATTACCTACTTTCACACGGGAATCCGCACTATCATCGGCGTAGAGTCGTTTCACGGTCCTGTTC
>NZ_JAUJPV010000031.1:0-98074 GCF_030481585.1 Burkholderia sp. AU45388
CTAACTGATACTAATTGCCCGTAAGGCTTGATCCTATAACAAGTCTGCCTTGTAGATCGGCGCCGTGCGCAAGCACTGGCCGCGATCCAAAGCGACAAGTTGGATTCTCGTGTGTGATACACACAACCTAAATTACTGCTTCTTCCCAGATTGGTTCTGTTGGCCACGCCAGCAGAACAACCCTCTTTGCCTGATGACCATAGCGAGTCGGTCCCACCCCTTCCCATCCCGAACAGGACCGTGAAACGACTCTACGCCGATGATAGTGCGGATTCCCGTGTGAAAGTAGGTAATCGTCAGGCTCCCTAAGCCAGAAACCCCCGCCCGACAAGGCGGGGGTTTTTGCATTTGTGCGGCGGAAATGTGCGGTGCGCCCGGTATAGGTTGCAGCTCGTGCCGACAGGCTAAACGGCAGCGGACCTGAGTGTCTGGCCCGCTGCGCTTGCATCGCAATCGTCGCTTGTCACAGTTACTAACGGTATCGAGTCTCGGGTACTGAGCTACCTGAACGATGGTGACTTGCGACGCCCACCATGGGCAATGCGCCGATCACATCGGCGTGATGATGAGCCGCTTGTCCTCGACAGTAATCCGGACGCGTTCTCCAGCCTCGAATCCCGCGTCCTCGAGCCATACTCCCGCGATTTTGATCCACGGGAAATACGTCGTGTTCAGCTTCCGGTGCGCTCTGATAGCACGGAGAACTCTAGACAAGGAATGATGGCGCGCTGACTCTTGAACCGTGACGAAGCGTTCCGTTACGACGGGGCGTGACTTATGATTGGCGTTAGCCATTTCCGACTCCTGGTGTGAGTTGGTTGTGGTCAGCGGGTCGTATGGGTGGCAGCCCATGCGGCCCGCGCTTTTTTGCGGTGACGCAATTTGAGTGTACCTAACTGGTCATCTCGAAATATGGAAAATGCAACGAGTGGCCAATCGGCATAGCTTCTTGAGTTTTCGCCGCAGGAAATCGCGGCGAGCGGAATCCAACGCCTACGCATGTGGTCGTGGTGAGGCGTCTGAGCGAGCCCGCAGCGCTTCATAAAGTTGGGCCGGCCCCAGCAAGATGTCCTTCAGGCCGTCGCGCACCCGCTCCGAATCGAGCGCTTGCTTGCTCATCGTGGTGTGCGCATCGAATGCGTCGATGATGGCGTGCATCAGAGCAGCCGTCAGGTCGGGGGAGTTGGCGAATTGCTCCTTGCTGTTGCTGGCGGCTTGTTGCACCAGTAGCGCGTTTTCCAGCAGTTTGCCCTTGAGCACGCCGTTCACGTACACGAGCTGGTCGTCGTCGGTCAGCTCACCGTCGAACAGGCCGTTGACCTTCTGGATGATTTCGTCGAGGAAGGCCTTTTCCCTTTCGTGGACTGCACCGCTGCCGACAGCATCCATCGGTGGGAGCTTAGGTATGTCTCCGTGGCCCAGGCTCAGTTGCTGGCGCCCGGTGTTTCTCAGGGTATGGTGCGTCAGCGTAACCTTGGACAGGTCAACCGCGTCGCGCTCACGACCGAATTCCAGGAGGGGGATTAGCCGCTTGTAGAAGAGGAAACGTTTCTCGATATCGGTATTACCGTAGTCAAAAATCTGCGACAGAAACGCATACAGGCGCAAGAACGCCCCCATGTCGTTCTTGAACAGGGCCAGGGCGTCGAGGGTGTCCTTGGCGGTCTGGGCGGCCCTGTTGTCATGCTGTGCCTCAGCCGCTGCCTTGTCTGCATGCGCAGCCTTGTAGCGCTTGAGCAGCCGGTCAGCGACGGGGGCGATAGCGGCCTGCAACTGTGCCTGGGTGCCCTTCGGGTCGAGTTCAACCTTCGCCACGCGGTTGACCTCGAAGTCGTCGTAGTAGCCAGCCGTGTCTAGCTTGGCACGCAGGTCATAGACATGGTGCGGGTCGGTCGTTGCCTCGAGCTGGGCGGTCTCATAGTACGTTTTGAAGGCCTTGAGGATTTCGGGCGCGTCGTTGACGAAGTCGAGGATGTACGTGTTGTCCTTTCCAAGGTAGGCGCGATTCAGGCGCGACAGCGTCTGCACGGCCTGTATGCCGCCGAGCATTTTGTCGACGTACATGCCGCAGAGCAACGGCTGGTCGAAGCCTGTCTGGAATTTATTGGCGACGAGCAGCAGATGATAGTCGGGTTCGGCGAAGGCGTCGCGGATGTCGCGTCCCTTCAGGCCGGGATTCAGTTCGCTGCTGGTCTCGGTCACGGACGCTGGATAACTGTCGGGGTCGTCGATTTCGCCGGAGAACGCCACCAGCACACCGAGCGGATAATTCTGTCTCTCGATGTACGCTCGAATTGCCTTCTGCCAGCGCACAGCCTCCTTGCGGCTCGCGACGACGACCATCGCTTTCGCCTTGCCGTCGAGCAGGGGCTGGACATTCTCGCGGTAGTGTTCGACGACAATTTGCACCTTTTGCGCAATGTTGTACGGATGCAGCCGGACCCACTGCATGATGCCCTTCATTGCGGCACTGCGTTCAACCTGCTTCTCGTCGTATTCCTCGCCGTCATGAGCCAGCTTGAACGCGAGCTTGTAGGTCGTGTAATTCTTGAGCACATCAAGGATGAAGCCTTCTTCGATGGCTTGGCGCATCGAATACACGTGAAACGGCTCCGGCAGACCGTCCGGTCCAGGGCGGCCAAACAGCTCCAGTGTCTTTTGCTTCGGCGTCGCGGTGAACGCAATATAGGTCAGCCCCTTGACGCCAGTCCGGGCCTCCATTTGCGCTGCGAGTAACGCTTCGGTGTCAATTTCGCCGCCATCCTGTAGGTCGGCCCATTCCTCGGCGGATAGCAACTGTTTGAGCTTGGATGCGGCCTCTCCGGTCTGCGAGCTATGCGCCTCATCTGCAATGACCGCGAAGCGCTTACCTTCAGTGGCAGACAGTTCTTGGACTGCCTGCAGCGCGAACGGAAAGGTCTGAATGGTGCAGACGATGATTTTCTTGCCGTCTTTTAGCGCCTGGCCGAGCTGGGCGCTTTTGCTGCCGTGCTCGTTGGTGATGGTGGCCACTATGCCGGTGGTGCGCTCGAAGTCGAAGATGGCATCCTGCAACTGGGCGTCGAGCACGGTGCGGTCCGATACCACAAGGACGCTGTCGAACATCTTGTGGTGGTCCGCATCGTGCAAGTCGGCGAGAAAGTGCGCCGTCCACGCAATCGAATTGGTCTTGCCCGAGCCCGCAGAGTGCTGAATCAGATAACGCTGACCAGCCCCCTGGGCCAGCACGTCGGCAACGAGCCTGCGTGTCGCATCGAGTTGGTGATAGCGCGGGAAGATGACATTCTGGAGCTGTTTCTTGTCATCGCGCTTGCCAATCAGGTAGCGGTGCAGGATGTTGAGCCAGCTGTCACGCGCCCACACCTCTTCCCACAGATAGGCAGTGGCAAAGCCTTCCGGATTGGGTACGTTCCCTGCGGCGCCGGCATTGCCACGGTTGAATGGCAGGAAGGAGGTGGCCGTGCCGGCCAGCCGGGTGGTCATCATCACCTCGGTCTGACTGACGGCGAAATGCACGAGCGCCCCGCCGGGAAAGCTGAGAAGGGGCTCGACCTGTCCGCTCTTCGGCTGCGGATTACGGTCAAAACGGTACTGGTCCACTGCGTCCTGCACGCTCTGCGTAAAGTCTGATTTCAGTTCGGCGGTCGCGACGGGGATGCCATTAACGAACATCACGAGGTCCAGCGCGTCCTGCGGCTGGTTCGGCGAATGACGGACCTGGCGCACCACGCGCAGACGGTTGGCAGCATAGCGCTGCTGGATGACTGGGTTGATGGCTAGCGCGGGTTTGAACTGCACTAGCAAGAGCGGCTCTTTCAGGCCCAACATCTCGACGCCCCGACGCAGCACATCGAGCGTGCCACGCTCGTTCAGGCTCTTGCGGACCCGTTCAGCCAGACGCTCGTGAAGCGCGGGACCATGCGTCTTGCTCAGGCGCTGCCAGGTATCGGGCTGGGTAGTTTCAATCCACGCCAGCAGGTCGGGCATGAAGAGCGCGTTGGTGCGGTCGAAGTGCGCTGCATCATCTTCGGCGTAGAGCCATCCATTGGTCGCGAGGGACTCGCAGATTTCGGCTTCGAAGTGATGTTCTTGGTGCAGGTCGCTCATGGATGGCCCCGGTACGTTCAATATTGTTCTTGGGTAAGGAGTGTGGAGGCCCGTTCAGCCTTCGGTGTAACTGCGTTGCAGCAGCGGTTTCGCGCGCTCCAGGTCTGCCTGCGTGCGTAGAGTCAGTTCGACATCGCCGGTGCCCCAGTGACCGATTTCACTGACGTCGCGGCTGAAACCGTCCTCCAGCGTGACCGACGCCGGGTCGAGCTTCAGCATAACCAGCAGCCGATTCGGATAGGCAATGACGCAGGCGAAATTCTTCAGGCGCCGGAAGGCCGTGTAGAACTTCAGGCGATTTTCCTGTACGTCGTCGCCCAGGGCGGTAACATAGCTGGCTGTCTGCGCGTATAGGTCGCGAATCTCGATGGGCGCGTGGGCAAGCTGCTCGTCCAGCGACCTGTCCTTGCCGCTAGACTTCGAGCTTTCCGGTTCGTCGACTATATCGGCCGGCGCAGGCTTGACCGCTGTAGCATCCGGGACGCTCTGGGCGTTCACCAGCTCAAGCAACAGCAGGTCGTCACCAAACAGCTTGTAGCGAAGCAGTTCGATATTGCGCGGAATCTGCTGGACCGCATGTTCGTCGTAACGCGTGAAATCGGCTGCAATGCATAGCAGGCGCGTGCCGGTCCACTCGATTTGGTCCGCTACATCCTTCCCCAGCTTTTCCATCACTAGCCAGCGGAACTCCGCCTGGTGGTCGAGCAGCCAGTCTAGGTAGAAGAGCCCCTGATTGATGACGTTTTCGTTGCTGTGACGCTTGTACTCGATGATGACGGGGCAACCGTTCTCGTCTAGGCCGAGGGAATCGATTCGGCCCTTGTGGGTCTTGCCGGTCGTATACTCGCTGGCGAGGAAGCGGACGCCGAGAAACGTCGGCAGGTTCGCTTCGATGAGGCCCTGCAACTGCTTCTCCAGCTTCGCGGCCTGGCTCGGTAGCTCGCTTGCGCTGCCGTTCGACAGGCGAAATAGCTGGATGTCGCTCATGCGGCCAGCTCCTGCAGCACGGCGCCGCGCACGTCGATTTTGCCGGTAACGGCGGAGGCAATTAGGGCACTGCGGCGCTCTTTAAGTAGGTCGATGGCGCGTTCGGCTTCGGCCCTCAAAGCATCTAGTTTCGCAGTTTCGACATTGAGGAACGTTGCAATCTGCGACTGCTCCTCAATTGGTGGGAACGCGAACCGATAGCGTCGAAGCTTTTCTGCGGGGAGATGTTCGATGGTTGTCTCGTTACCGCCGTAAGAGAAAACGCCATGATGCGCTGCCCAGAACAGGACGTAGTAAAAAAACTGGGTCGTATCTGTTTCAGCCGAGTATGGACGAAGCCTATGCAGAGCTTTTTGGTAGTAGCACTCGTCAAGGGTGCCTCTCCAAATAGCAGACCGGCCAGGATAACTGCCACCCTCATTGACCAATATGTCTCCCGGAGCAAGTCTAAATTTCTCTCGTGCATCCTCGTCGAAATCCATTACCGGGAGTTCATCGGTGTTGATGTACCCCCACTGGACGTCAAATACCCGAAGGTAAGGACGCAGGTGGTCGCCCGTAATCTTGGCCGAGTCGAGCATCTTCCCCAATTGGATGTTGTAACGATATGCCAGCGGCACTACCTTCCAATGCGCCGGCACGTCCCCCAGCCATACCACGCCGGAATCCTTCATCGGCGCGTCAGGGCTGAGGCCCCGCGTGACGGCGTGCGAGATGGTCGCCTGGCGCTTTTCTGTCAGCAGGGTGAGGAGCTTTTCCTGCTCGGCAATCAGCGAGTTAATCTTGCTGGTCTCCCGGTCGAGGAAGGCGGCGATGGCGGTCTGTTCTGGCAAGGGCGGAAACGCCCAAGCAAAGTTTCTGACGAAATCATCTGGCACGCGCTTCTGACCGCCCGCGCCGTACATGCTGGCTTCGCCCTGCTGACGGAAACCGGGCGAGCGAAAAATCCAGTTCAGGTACTCGCCGGAAGTATGGGCGGGCCTGGGTCGCGCAACAATAAGTTCCGTCGTGCCAAATCCGACCCCTCCTTGAAGTCCACGCATGAGCGCCCCCTTTCCGTTTTCGAAGCAGGGGGTGATTTTGGCGAGTGTCACATCTCCGTCGCGGAAATAGGTATATCCGGTTTCGACCTGTCGGATGGGGCGTGTTCGTTCGAGGTTCAAGGAGCCGTCGTCACCAATGGCTTCCATGGGCAGAAACGAAACCTCCTCATCGCGTTCGAAATCGTCGATTTCCGACCTGGACGGATTCAGTTCAGCGACAACGCGTAACCGCTTGAATTTCCAATGTGCCGGCACATCGCCAAGCCATTGCAATCCACTGCCCTGGTAGTTCGGATAAGTCGGCACGCTCATTCCGCCAATTCCTCGAGCATCTTCATGATGTTGGCGGACACCGCCTTCAGCTCCTCGTCGATTGTGTGCAGGTCGCGGGGCGGTTCGAACACATAGAAGTGCCGGTTGAACGGAATTTCATAGCCAACCTTGCTCTTCTCTTCATCTATCCAGGCGTCCGGTGCGTGCGGCAGCACCTCCCGGTCGAAGTACGCTCCGATATCCTCAGCGAGCGGCACGTTCTCGGTATCGCGCAACGCGCTGTCCGCCTGCGGCTTGCCCTTTTGCTTGCCCTTGATGCCGAACACGACATTACCGCGCTCATCACGCAGCGGCCGCTCCACCGTAATCGTCGTGTAGCCAAAGTCCTCGTTCCGGAAAATCCGCGAAATTGGCACGGACTTAAGTTTGCCCCCGGCTGGCACATCTGGGGCATTGCTGCCCGCCGGCACGACCCAACGACCAACTTCCGCGCCGTCGGCATTAAGCACCGTCGTGAGTTCAGCTTCCATGAAATCGCCGAATAGGCGCGTGACCGTGTCGATGTGGTCGTCGGACATTTCCCGGCGCTTGCTACCCAGGCTCTTTCGCATCTTCTGCCAGAAGCTGGACGCATCAATCAGTTGCACGTAACCCTTGCGCCTTGCAGGCTTCCTGTTCGAAAGAATCCACACGTAGGTCGCGATGCCCGTGTTGTAAAACATGTCGGTGGGCAGGCCGACGATGGCCTCCACCAGGTCGTTCTCCAGCACGTAGCGGCGGATTTCCGATTCGCCCGAACCGGCACCGCCAGTGAACAATGGCGAGCCGTTCAGCACGATGCCGAAGCGGCTGCCGCCATCCTGCGCCGGACGCATCTTGCTGATGAGGTGCAGCAGGAACAGCATCGAGCCATCCGACACGCGTGGCAGACCCGGACCGAAGCGGCCATCGAAACCTTTCTGTTCGTGCTCGGTCCGCACCGCCTTCTCGACCTTCTTCCACTCGACGCCGAACGGTGGATTGGAGAGCATGTAGTCGAACTTGCGCCCGCCATGACCGTCGTCCGAGAGCGTGTTGCCGGCGACAATGTTCGCGACGTCCTGGCCCTTGATAAGCATGTCCGCCTTGCAAATGGCGTACGACTCGTCGTTGAGTTCCTGGCCGAACATGGTCAGGCGGGCAGCCGGGTTGTGCTCCAGCAGATGTTCGCCCGCCACTGACAGCATGCCGCCGGTGCCGGCCGTCGGGTCGTAGATGGTCCGGACCACTGCGTTGCCCGGTGCGAGCACATCATCGTCCTCGATGAACAGCAGGTTGACCATCAGGCGGATGACCTCGCGCGGGGTGAAGTGTTCCCCGGCCGTCTCGTTCGAAATTTCCGCAAACTTGCGAATCAGCTCCTCGAACACCAGCCCCATCTGGGCGTTGTCGACGGCGGCGGGATGAAGGTCAATGTTCGCGAATTTCTCAGTCACCAGATAAAGCAGATTGGCCTTGGCCAGACGCTCAATCTGGGTGTAGAAGTCGAAGCGCTCAAAGATGTCGCGGGCGGCTGGCGAGAAGGCTTGGATGTAGGCGTACAGGTTCTGGCGGATATGGTCCTGGTCACCGAGAAGCTTGACCAGGTCGAGCGGGGATGTGTTGTAGAACGACTGGCCGGCCTTGCGGACGAGGAACGGGTCGGGATTCAGGCCGGCCTTCGTTTTGGCATCGAACTCCGCGAGCACTGCGGTCTTGGTGGATTCAAGAACGCAATCAAGACGGCGCAGGACCGTGAACGGCAGGATGACCCTGCCGTACTCCGACTGTTTGTAGTCGCCACGCAGCAGGTCTGCGACCGACCAGATAAACGAAGATAGCGCCTGATGATTCATCGATGATGCCTTATATGCGCAGATTGGAGTGTTGAGCCAGTCACCTTTTGCCTGTGCGGAACGCACAGTTGATCTCGATAACAGCAAGAAAAGGGCTTGATTTTACCCCTTACCTTTTACGGCGGGGCTGTCGTCGGATGCCTGATTCGAACTCGCGCTTCCTCAGATGAACTACCATCCGGCGAAGTTGGCGGAAGGAGATGTAACCTAGAACTACGCTCGAGGAGTGAATCAGACGGTAACTGTTGTCCTCGAGACATCGCTGGCGTGTCGGGATCAATGTGACGATTGAATTGTTAGGACAATCAGTTCGTCTCGTTGTCCCATGTAGATGAGTTCCCGAGAAAATCGTACTGTCGCTTTGATACGCGTTGTTTTCGCGTTACCCAAAAGGTGCGACACGAGGAATATCCCAACCGCCGGGCAAAAAATTCTAGTGAAGTAGAGCAATGAAGGACGTATTGAAACCGGTAAGATCGACTTGAACAAAAATTTCTTGGCCTGGATAGAGGAGCAAATTCTTCGGTTGATTGCACACGCGTGGCGCAATACGATGTCGATTGGCAATCAACCGGACCGGCGCTCCACGCGGCGAGCAAACTCGAACGGAATGAAAGACGAGGAGTTGTTCTGTCGCATTTCTGAGGCGGAGAAGGTGCCATTGGATACTAACTCTTGCTTTGAGATAGAAGACTCAAAGGTAATCATTGGGCGATCTTTTAGGTGTGAGCGGATGGCGAACTAGGTGCTCAGTATTGTACCCCATATAGCAGCTCTTTTTTTCAAATCCATATTCTATGATGGGGTGAGTTGTGGAAAATTTGAAATCATCAATTGAATTAAGTTATTTGTGTTTTCCACGATGCTTGCGAATAAACTCCCGGTATTCCGGGAGCGATTTCATGTGCGCATGCAGAGGCTCATCCGCATGACAACCGATGCACAAAACTTCGAGGTTCTCATCTCGGTTGTCGTGCTTCTGGCCGTTCCGATGGTGCACATGCAGGTACTTGGATTCTGCGCCGATTAGGATGATGGGGCACTTCTCGCACTTGAAGCCGCGCCGGCTACGCGTTTTGGCGGATACCTCCCCCCAGTCATCAGTATATGTGTTCATCGGTGCTGTCACTGACGAATACCTTGGTGTTACTGACATCAAATCCCGTGGATACTTGGCGAAGAAATCGACGAGTTTGAAATGCCCGACAATGGCAATACGATTTGAGCGAGCCATCTGCATGTCAAATCCATTCCAGTGGATATGGGCGAGACAGTTCTGACAAACACTCAGCCGTACTTGCTCGGACCGCACGCCACCATCCATTACGTTAACTTGAAAAAGGCCGGAATCGGAGTTGGCCACAACATATCGCTCAGCTCGCTGATTTCTATACATAGTTTCGAGCGTCTTGCAGTGCGAGAAGTGGTACTTAGGCATGTTTTCGCGATTCCCTATGACGGGAATATCTCTGATGTAAACTAAGACGCGATAGCCCTTATATGCGAGTGTGCCGTCATTCAGAACCTGAATCTGATCGGCAGTGACGTCAATTCCCTCACCCTGAAGACGCTCAATAACGGGCAATTCAATTTCGGTAAATTTAAGATCCGAGCCAAATTGCTCGATCAGGGGGGCACGCATCTTATGCCGCAGCCCGTTGAGTGTGGACCATGTCAAGAAATCAGGTAGCTTAATGGCCATTTTTTTGTAACTTCTGAGCAATGAGGTCCATCTTGTCGCTTGCGTTGGTAACAATGCGGAACTCGACGCGTTGGTTGGCGAGTTGCGCGGTAGCGGAACGAGCATCAGGTGATATTGGATGCGATGACGAAAGTCCGTTTGCTGTCACGTGCTGAATCAGCCACTTTTCCGTCGGTTGTACTGATTGCAACGACAACAGGTATTCGAGCGTGCTGCGCGTACGTGCTTGAGAGAGCTCCATGTTTTTGAAGTACGCGGTCCGCTCATCAGTGGTGCCAGTCCATGCCGCGCTTGTGTGTCCTTCAATGCGGATTTCCTTCACAGCGTCCTTGAACTGCGGCGACGTGAGTAGACCAACGTAGCGGGGGAAGAACCGTCCCAACACTTCCTTAAACCGTGGCCGAAGCTCCGATGACCCCGTTGCGAACAGCACCGTTGGGTCATTGAATCTGATGGTCATATCCCCAAGGATTTCCGCGTTCCACTGCTTAAGGTCTTTCTGGAACTCCTTTTGTAGTGCCAGCTGCATGTCCTTCTTCGTCGTCTCATACTCTTTGACGACCAACGTAGTGGTCTTCTCGACACGAAGCATGAATGCTGCGGTCAAAAGCATGAAGACCAACATCAGGCCGGTCATCAGGTCGGCCATTGGTATCCAATACGACTGATTGCTTTGTTCCGAGTCCACACTTCACCTCACGCAGCGCCAGCGATACGAACGACTTCGCGCAGGCGATCGGTGAGTGGCGTGTAGTCCGCCACAAACTTTTCTGACAGTGATGCCAGTTGCCTGCCAAGCGACTCGAGGCTCTTATTGAGTTCTTCCTGAAGGCCCTTGTCGAGAGCAACAACGCTCTGACGTACCGCCTCCATGGAGCGCGTAAGGCTATCATTCACGTCGGTCTGGGATTTTCGTAGAGTGTCGGTGAGGAGCTGTTTCATTTCTGATGAGGAGGCTTGCATCTGCGAGCCCAAGTTCCTTACAACATCCGATACATCAGCCTGCACTTTCGCCACGCCTTGTTTCATCGACTCAGTCATTTCATCAACCTTGCGCGAGAATTGCGGTGTGACGTCCTTCATCTGGAGTAACACCTCGGCCATCGAGCGCTGCGACTGATCAATCTGATGATGTTGCTGCGCGAGACCTCGTAACGTGTTCTCGAGTGCTGCTGCGGTATTCGCGAATCCGCCGGCCCTGTCAATGAAGACACCGAGACTGGCTGAAGCATTTCTCAAATCCTCCGCCGAGGATTTCTGGAGGACCTGCAGCTTATCCAACTCCTCCTTGTATTGCTGTTGCCAAACGACGAGCTTTTCAACAGCGGCGTTGAGGTGCCGGAAATTCTCGCCAAACTGTTCGCTTATTTTTGTGTTGAAGTCTCGGATGACCTCTTTTAGCGCGTCGATGAGTGCCTTCGAACCATCTTCCGACATACGTTGAGCGAACGTGTCAAAAGACGACCTGAGTGCACGTAATTCGTCGCCTTGCTCTTGACGCATTAGCTTAAGTTGAGACAGAAGACTGCCTTCTTCGGTCCCCGACAGGCTCCGCTGCAATCCCTGCGTCGCTGCAACGACATCATCGAGCGTGGCTGCCTTCGGGGTGCCTTCGGTCTGAGGTATCGGAGTTTTTCGAGTGTAATGCCGGTAGCGAAGAATCAACGATCCCGCGACGCCACTGACAGATGCCCAAAAAGCTGTTCTCACACCTTCCAAAAGATGCGGCACGCTGTCGGAGACATTGGTCGAATCGAAATGCAAGAGTGCCAGTGCAATGCTGAAAAAGCATCCCAAGATGCCAACGGTGGTCAATACTTCTGGGCCATGCGAAACAGAAAATCTGTCAAACTTACGAAACCCGAAGTACCACGTCAGTAGAACGTTCACCCCGATAAAAAACATTGTCGGAACATCTGTCAGGATGTCTGCCGCGGAGTCGCTGGCAAAGACGGACGGTGACAATGCGATGCCTACGAGGCAAAGGAAAATTCTTAGCATCATTATTCGATTGATCTCGCTGTGGTTTTTTGCATCTTCACGTTCAACGCCATAACGAATGCGGCCGGTATAGCTGCTAGCACCCAGGCTTCATTTGTTGGCATGGACGTCGCTTAGTCGTGACTACGGCATCATTTTTCTAAACTTTACACCATTATAAAAATTTGTCAGAGCTCGTGCTACGTTTCCTTCAAGCTGGCGGGGGCTTTTGGAATGATGGAGGGGAATTTATGTGCATTGATGGTCTCGGCATAAATTCGAACTATCAATGAAAAAGGCCCATAAGCTTGTCAGCCTATGGGCCCAGTATTTTTGCGTTATACGTCTAGTTACGAAGCACCTTATACGTCAATATTCCCCGCCCGCAACGCATTCGACTCAATAAACGCCCGCCGCGGCTCGACATCATCCCCCATGAGGGTAGTAAAGATCCCATCCGCAGCAATAGCATCCTCGATCTGCACACGCAGCAGACGCCGCACTGCCGGATCCATCGTCGTTTCCCACAGCTGCTCGGGGTTCATCTCGCCGAGGCCCTTATAGCGTTGCTTCGACACGTTCCGCTCAGCATCCGCCAACAGCCACTTCATCGCGCTCTTGAAGTCCGCCACGGCCATGCTGCGCTCACCGCGCTTGATGACCGCACCTTCCCCAATAAGCCCCTTGAACGTATTCGCCGTCGTCACGAGCTGCTGATAATCCGCCGTGTGCTGGAATTCCTGGTCGATGACCGAAACTCGCACGTTGCCGTGATGCGTGCGCTCGACATGCAGCGCCCGCTGTTCACGAACCGCGTCATACGAAGGCACAACCCGCACTTCGTTCTTCAGCGCTTCATCATGCAACGCAGCGTGCAGCGCCTTAGCCGAAGCCTCGGTCGACTCCTCATTGGAGAGATCGATCACCACCCCATCCATAACCGCTTCCAGCGCAGCCGGGTCGTACAACCGGCTCAACCGATCGATCACGCTCTGCGACAGCAGATACGACCTTGCCAGCTCCCCAAGCGCATCCCCAGAAATCGCCGCCGCATTCTCACCCGGCACCAGCTCCGAGCCTTGCAGCGCCAACCGCAGCATATGCGCGTTGAGCTCCACGTCATCCTTCAGATACCGCTCGTCCTTGCCCGCCTTGATCTTGTAAAGCGGCGGCTGCGCGATATACACGTACCCGCGCTCGATCATGTCCGGCATCTGGCGATACAGGAACGTGAGCAGCAGCGTCCGGATGTGCGCACCGTCGACGTCCGCGTCGGTCATGATGATGATGCGGTGATAGCGGAGCTTGTCGAGGTTGTAGTCTTCCTTGCCGATGCCGCACCCAAGCGCGGTCACGAGCGTGACGATCTGCTCCGACGACAGCAGCTTGTCGTAGCGCGCCTTTTCGACGTTCAGCACCTTGCCGCGCAGCGGCAGGATCGCCTGGAACTTGCGATCACGCCCTTGCTTCGCCGACCCACCTGCCGAGTCACCCTCGACGATGTAGATTTCGCACTTCGCCGGGTCTTTCTCCTGGCAGTCCGCGAGCTTGCCGGGCAGGCCGACGCCGTCGAGCACGCCCTTGCGGCGCGTCATCTCACGCGCCTTCCGCGCAGCATCCCGCGCCCGAGCAGCTTCAACGATCTTCCCGCAGATGATTTTCGCGTCGATCGGCGTTTCCAGCAGGAACTCTTCCAGCGCCTTCGCCACAACTTCCTCAACCGGCGCACGAACCTCGGAAGAAACCAGCTTGTCCTTCGTCTGCGAGCTGAACTTCGGCTCCGGTACCTTCACGGACAGCACGCACGACAGCCCTTCGCGCATGTCGTCGCCGGTCGTCTCGACCTTCGCCTTCTTCGCGATTTCGTTGTCGGTGATGTACTTGTTGATGACGCGCGTCATCGCGGCCCGCAGGCCGGTCAGGTGCGTGCCGCCGTCGCGCTGCGGAATGTTGTTCGTGAAGCACAGCACGTTCTCGTTGTAGCTGTCGTTCCACTGCATCGCGACTTCGACGCCCACGCCGTCCTTCTCGCCGTTCGCGAAGAACACGGTCGGGTGCAGGTTCGTCTTAGTCTTGTTGATGTACTCGACGAAGCCCTTCACACCGCCGGCGAACGCGAAATCGTCTTCCTTGCCCGAGCGCAGGTCGGTCAGACGAATCCGCACGCCGTTGTTCAGGAACGAGAGTTCACGCATCCGCTTCGCGAGGATGTCGTAGTGATACTCGACCGTGCCGAAAATGGTCGGATCGGCCATGAAATGCACTTCGGTGCCGCGGTTCTCGGTGTCGCCGGTCACGAGCATCGGCGACACTTCCACGCCGTCCACCACCTCGAGCACGCGATCCTGCGCGACGCCGCGGTGGAATTCCATGAAGCGCTTCTTGCCGTCGCGGCGCACGGTGAGGCGCAGCCAGCTCGACAGCGCGTTCACGCACGACACGCCCACGCCGTGCAGGCCGCCCGACACCTTGTAGCTGTTCTGGTCGAACTTGCCGCCGGCGTGCAGCTCGGTCATCACGATCTCGGCGGCGCTGCGCTTCGGCTCGTGCTTGTCGTTCATCTTCACGTCGGTCGGAATCCCGCGGCCGTTGTCGGTCACGGAAATCGAGTTGTCGGCGTGAATCGTCACGTGGATGTCGTTGCAGTACCCGGCCAACGCTTCGTCGATCGAGTTGTCGAGCACCTCGAACACGAGGTGGTGCAGACCGGTGCCGTCAGACGTGTCGCCGATGTACATCCCGGGGCGCTTGCGCACCGCCTCCAGACCTTCGAGGATCTGGATCGACGAAGCGCCGTAGCTGCTGTTATCGGGTTGCGAATTGTGCTGTTCACTCATGGATATCTTCCGGTTCTGCGGGGCCACTCTCGTGGCGGCGCGGTGCGTTTCAGCGAGAAATCGCCGGGCCGCTCCAGTTTCCTGGCCCGCCCGAAGTGCCGAAAAGGCACCAAAAGGGCGGGTTGTCGGTTCGCCATAAAAACGCCAAAGGGGCTTGCCGCCCCCTGGTGTGTGTCGCGATGTCGAGCGCGTCAGATGCGCATCGGCATCACGACATACTTGAACTCGTCGTTCTCGGGCACGGTGATCAGCGCGCTCGAGCTGGCGTCGCCGAGGCTCACCTGCACGGTGTCGACCTTCAGGTTCGCGAGCACGTCGAGCAGATACGTGACGTTGAAGCCGATGTCGACGGTATCGCCCTGGTAGGCGATTTCGAGTTCTTCCTGCGCCTCTTCCTGATCGGCGTTGGTCGACATGATCTTCAGCTGGCCCGGCGCGATGATGCAGCGCACGCCCTTGAACTTGTCCGAGGTCAGGATCGCCGCGCGCTGCAGCGAACGCTGCAGTTCTTCACGGCCGATCTCGAACGTGTTCTTGTGCGCCTTCGGGATCACGCGCTGGAAGTCGGGGAACTTGCCCTCGACGAGTTTCGACACGAGCTCGACCTGGCCGAACGTGAACTTGGCTTGGGTTTGCGCGATGTCGATGGTGACGGTGTCGTCGATGTCCTCGAGCAGGCGCTGCAGCTCGAGAATCGTCTTGCGCGGCACGATGACTTCCTGGCGGCCGAACGTGCCGCCTTCGAGCTTCATCGACGAGAACGCGAGGCGGTGGCCGTCGGTGGCCACGGCCATCAGCTGGTCGCCGTCGACGACGAGCAGCATGCCGTTCAGGTAGTAGCGGATGTCCTGCTGCGCCATCGCGAAGTGCACCATGCCGAGCAACTGGCGGAACGACTTCTGCGGGACGGTGAGCGTGGCGCCGAAATCCTTCGCCTGCGCGACGGTCGGGAACTCGTCGGCCGCCAGCGTCTGCAGTGCGAAGCGGCTCTTGCCCGATTGAACGGTGAGGCGCTTGTCGGCGAGCGACAGCGTGACCTGGCCGTCAGGCATCGCGCGCAGGATGTCGAGCAGCTTGCGGGCCGCGACGGTGGTCGCGATCTGGTCGCCGCCGACGCCGAAATCGGCGCGCGTGGTGATCTGCAGCTCCAGGTCGGTCGACAGGAATGAAACGTCCGGGCCGTTCTTGGTGATCAGCAGGTTGGCGAGGATCGGCAACGTATGGCGGCGTTCGACGATGCCGCTGACCGTTTGCAGCGGCCTGAGGAGGGTGTCTCGTTCGGTCTTGACCAGTTGCATAGAGTTCCTTCGTTGAGTAACGGCCTGCAGCGCAGCAGCCACGCAGCGCCCCGCCGGCCGGGCTCTTGGCCCGCCACCACCGGGGCGGTCAAACCAGTATTGTGCCTCAAAACCGAACCGCCCCCCTTAAATTGGGGCGGAGGCCGAATTATCAAGCGCGGTGCGCGCGCTCAGCCCTTCAGCGTCTGTTCCAGCACGTGCAGCTCGTGGTTGAGCTGCGCATCCTTGCTGCGCTCGTCGGCGATCTTGCGCACCGCGTGCAGCACGGTGGTGTGATCGCGCCCGCCGAACAGCTCGCCGATTTCCGGCAGGCTCTTCTGCGTGAGTTCCTTCGCCAGGTACATCGCAATCTGCCGCGGCCGCGCGATGTTCGCGGGGCGCTTCTTCGAGTACATATCCGCGACCTTGATGTTGTAGAAGTCGGCGACGGTCTTCTGGATGTTCTCGACCGAAATCTGCCGGTTCTGCACGGTCAGCAGGTCCTTCAGCGCTTCCTTGGTCAGCTCGATCGAGATCTCGCGGCCGTGGAACTTCGAATACGCGAGGATCTTGCGCAGCGCGCCTTCGAGTTCGCGCACGTTCGAGCGCAGATGCTTCGCGACGAAGAACGCGACGTCTTCCGACAGGTTCACGTATTCCGACTGCGCCTTGCGCATCAGGATCGCGACGCGCATTTCAAGCTCGGGCGGCTCGATCGCGACGGTGAGGCCCGAATCGAAGCGCGAGATCAGGCGATCGTCGATGCCGGAGATTTCCTTCGGATACGTGTCGCTGGTGATGATCACCTGCGCCTTGTTCGCGACCAGTGCCTCGAACGCGTAGAAGAATTCCTCTTGCGTGCGCGACTTGCCGGAGAAGAACTGGATATCGTCGATCAGCAGCAGGTCGAGCGAATGGTAGTAGCGCTTGAAGTCGTCGAACGCCTTGCGCTGGTACGCCTTCACCACGTCGGACACGTATTGTTCGGCGTGGATGTAGCGGATCCGCGCGCCGGCCTTGTCGAGCAGCAGCTGGTTGCCGATCGCGTGGATCAGATGGGTCTTGCCGAGGCCGACGCCGCCGTACAGAAACAGCGGGTTGTACGAGATGCCCGGGTTGTCCGCCACCTGGATCGCGGCGGCGCGCGCGAGCTGGTTCGCCTTGCCGGTCACGAAGTTGTCGAACGTGAGCACCGGGTTCAGCTTCGAACGTTCGTACATCGAATCGGCTTCGCCGCCGTTGGCGGGCGCGGCGCCCGGGCCCGGACGCCACGTGCGGCGGCCGGCCGCCGCTTCGTGCGCGGGCAGGCTCGGCAGGTCGATGTCGGCGTCGTCGGCGTTCAGATGGTGGGCGGCGGCCGCCGACGGCGTCATCGGCACGTCGGCCGGCGCGCTGGGCGCGGCGGCGGCATTCGCGGTCAGGTTGGCGGCGATCGCGGCGACCGTCGCGGCCGGGCCGCTCGGGGTCAGCGGCGCACGCGGGGCGGCCGGTGCGGTGCCTACGGCGGCGCTGCGCATGCCGGCCTTCGGATCGAGGACGAACTGGACTTCGATCGGCGTGTTCCAGAATTCACGGGCCAGATCGGAGATCCGGCCCGAAAACTGGCTCTTGACCCAGTCCAGCTTGAAGCGGTTCGGCGCGGCGATGGACAGCGTGTTCGCCGACGCATCGAAGGCCACCGGGGCCAAGGGTTTGATCCACGTCACGTACTGCTGGGGCGTCAGCTCGCGCTCCAGCAGTGCGGAACAGTGTTGCCAGAAATCGTTCATCAAGTAACTGTCGTTTTTTGCGTGCACAGCGCGGCTCGCCGGCGCCCTTGTCGCAGTCGCGCAACAAGGCCCGAAGCGGTCGTGCGAGCGTGCCTCGGACGCCTGCGTCACAGTCTTGGAGGGGCAGGCGCGAGCCGAAGCGGCGTGCGGGATTCTTGGAGATAAGGCGAGATTCTAACGCCAAACGCGGCCACAGCGGGACTTATCCACAGGCTGGGTTTGTGGGTCGCGGGGCCGGATCGGCGCGGCCCGGCACAGGCGAGCGACTCGTAAAGTATTGACCGTCAACGGAAAAACGGTTTAAATAGCGGGTTCCGCGAAAACCAATCCTGTATTCCCGGCGATTGCGTTCGCCCGAATGCCTCCGGTTAAGGGCACGCGGTCCCCTGAATTTCGACATTCTCGAACAAGTGAGAACATCATGAAACGTACTTACCAACCGTCCGTGACGCGCCGCAAGCGCACCCATGGCTTCCGTGTCCGCATGAAGACGGCAGGTGGCCGCAAGGTCATCAACGCTCGCCGCGCGAAGGGCCGCAAGCGCCTCGCCATCTAAGGCAGGTTGCGCGCTGTGTCCGCCGTCCGCAGTCCTGCGGAAGGTGCCGTCGAGCCGGGTGCGAATCCGTCGCAGACGAAAGCCGCCTTCCCGAAAGCTGCGCGACTTCTGAAAACGGATGAATTTTCATCCGTTTTTCGTTTGCGCCCCTGGCGGCGCTCCGCGCACTTCGTGATCTACGGCAAGCCGACCGGTCAGCCCGCACGCCTGGGGCTCGTCATCGGCAAGAAGTATGCGCCGCGTGCAGTAACACGTAACCTCGTGAAGCGGCTGGCGCGCGATCAGTTTCGCCTGCGCCGCGCCGAATTCGCCGGTTACGACCTGCTGCTGCGGCAGCACACGCGCTTCGACAAGAAAGCGCTGCCGAGCGCGGCTTCCGCCCCGCTCGCGGCGATGTGCGCGGCCGAGATCCGCGAACTGCTCGACAGGGCAGTCCGGGAAATCGCGCGCCGGGCGTCGAAGCCCGCGTCCGAGTGACGCATCCGTGCCCGGTGCGGCGTTCGCGCCCGCCCGGCCGGTTTTGACGCGGCGTCGTACGGCGCCGCCCAAGGTATGGAAACGGTATTGATCGCCTTGCTGCGCTTCTACAAGGTTGCCGTGAGCCCGATGCTCGGCAGCCGTTGCCGTTTTTATCCTTCCTGTTCGGATTACGCGCGCGAGGCAATCCAGTATCATGGCGCCGCGCGCGGCACGTATCTCGCCGTCAGGCGCGTGTGCCGATGCCACCCGTTTTCCGCGGGCGGCGTCGACCTCGTCCCGCCGCCCAACTCCGACACTCGCGCTCGCGGCGAAGCCGACGCGCGGTCCCATCGACTCTGAGACAACGCATGGATATCAAACGCACCGTCCTATGGGTGATCTTCTTCATGTCAGCTGTCATGCTGTACGACAACTGGCAGCGGGACCATGGACGCCCGTCGATGTTCTTCCCGAGCGCCACGCAGACGGCCCCGGCCGCTGCCGGCGGCGCATCGGGCACGGGCGCGACGAAGACCGCAGGTGACGTGCCTGCCGCCGCAGCCGGCGCCGCACCGTCGACGACGGCCCCGGCCGCGCAGGCGCAGCTCGTGAAGTTCTCGACCGACGTGTACGACGGCGAAATCGACACGCGCGGCGGCACGCTCGCGAAGCTGACGCTGAAGAAGCAGGGCGACGGCAAGCAGCCCGACCTGTACATCACGCTGTTCGACCACACGGCCGGCCACACGTATCTCGCACGCACGGGCCTGCTCGGCGGCGATTTCCCGAACCACAACGACGTCTACACGCAACTGAACCCCGGCTCGACGTCGCTGACGGGCGACCAGAACACGCTGAAGCTGTCGTTCGAATCGCCGGTGAAGGGCGGCGTGAAGGTCATCAAGACCTACACGTTCACGCGCGGCAGCTACGTGATCGGCGTCGACACCAAGATCGACAACGTCGGCACGGCCCCGGTCACGCCGACGGTCTACATGGAACTGGTGCGCGACAACACGGCCGTCGAAACGCCGATGTTCTCGCACACGTTCCTCGGGCCGGCGGTCTACACGGACGCGAAGCACTTCCAGAAGATCAACTTCAGCGACCTCGACAAGAACAAGGCCGACTACGTGAACTCCGCCGACAACGGCTGGGTCGCGATGGTGCAGCACTACTTCGCGTCGGCGTGGATCCCGCAGCAGGGCGTGAAGCGCGACATCTACGCTGAGAAGATCGATCCGACGCTGTATCGCATCGGCGTGAAGCAGCCGGTCGCCGCGATCGCGCCGGGCCAGTCGGCCGACGTGCAGGCGCGCCTGTTCGCCGGTCCGGAAGAAGAGCGCATGCTCGAAGGCATCGCGCCGGGCCTGGAGCTCGTGAAGGATTACGGCTGGGTGACGATCATCGCGAAGCCGCTGTTTTGGCTGCTCGAGAAGATCCACAGCTACGTCGGCAACTGGGGCTGGTCGATCGTGCTGCTGACGATCCTGATCAAGGCCGTGTTCTTCCCGCTGTCGGCTGCCAGCTACAAGTCGATGGCGCGCATGAAGGAAATCACGCCGCGCATGCAGGCGCTGCGCGAACGCTTCAAGAGCGATCCGCAGAAGATGAACGCCGCGCTGATGGAGCTGTACAAGACGGAGAAGGTCAATCCGTTCGGCGGCTGCCTGCCGGTCGTGATCCAGATCCCGGTGTTCATCTCGCTGTACTGGGTGCTGCTCGCATCGGTCGAAATGCGCGGCGCGCCGTGGATTCTGTGGATTCACGACCTGTCGCAGCGCGATCCGTTCTTCATCCTGCCGGTGCTGATGGCCGTGTCGATGTTCGTGCAGACGAGCCTGAACCCGACGCCGCCGGACCCGGTCCAGGCGAAGATGATGAAGTTCATGCCGATCGCGTTCTCGGTGATGTTCTTCTTCTTCCCGGCCGGTCTCGTGCTGTACTACGTCGTGAACAACGTGCTGTCGATCGCGCAGCAGTACTACATCACGCGCAAGCTCGGCGGCGTGAAGAAGAAGCCGGCCTGACGTTCGCTGCATTCGCGGGTGGCCAGCCGCCCGCGATGCTCGCAAAAAAAGCCGCATGGTTCGTGACCATGCGGCTTTTTGTTTTCCTGGCGGTGGCGCGTGCGGCTGCTGCCGTTCAGGCCTTCTTCGCTTCGAGTTTCGGATCGCCGTAGAACTGCTCGACCAGTTCCTGCACGAGGTAGCGCTGATGCGGAGACAGCGCCTCGATCTTCGATGCGAGTTCGATCGTCTCGGGCGTCGGCGGGTAGCGTTCGTCGCGCGGCAGCGGTTGCGGCGTCGGATGTTCGACCACGCTCGGCGACGGCCCGTAATGCAGCCAGTGCACTTCGACGCGTAACCATTCGGCCAGCGTTTCGAGTTTGTCCGACGTCGGAATCGTGCGGCCCGTCAGCCATTTGTGCGCGGTTTGCGGCGAAACAGGATGCGTTCCGCGGTGACGCAGATTGAATCGGTTCGCCAGTTCCGTCGCGCCCGTGACCTTCTCCGGGCTGCGCCGCAGGGCGAATTTCAGGCGTTCCGAGAACGCGGCTTTTTCTTCGGATGTCGGCATGAGGGAGATTGTGCAATTCCATCGCCGCGTCCCAGACAACCATATAGGATAAACGTATCTCTTTCAGACGAATCCCAACCCTGATCAGGATGATCGATGAAATTGAGGGACGTAGTGCCGAGCCCCTCCGGCACGCATACTTGTCCGAAACGGTGGGCGGCTCATCACGCTGAGCTGATACTCGGCTTATCCCCGTCGGGATAAATTCGGGCATGTCCGAATCCGGCGTCGCGGCCGGTGGCGCGTGAGCCGGCACGCTACAATGCCGGCGTTCCGATGCCCGAATTGTTGCGCGGGCGCACCATTGACTCGCCGATTACCCGATTTCTCGAATTCCCATGCTCGCTACCGATTCCGATCCGATCGTCGCCATTGCCACTGCTGCCGGCCGGGGCGGCATCGGGGTCGTCCGCGTGTCGTTCGGGCGCGGCGGCGAGGTGGCCGCGCTGCCGCTGATCGACGCGTTGTGCGGGCAAAAGCTCGTGCCGCGCCATGCGAGCTACGTGCCGTTCCTCGACGAGCATGGCGCGCCGCTCGACCGTGGGATCGCGCTGTATTTCCCGGCGCCGCATTCGTACACCGGCGAGCACGTGCTCGAGCTGCAGGGGCATGGCGGGCCGATCGTGATGCAGCTGCTGCTGCAGCGCTGCCTGGATGCGGGGCGCGGCTTCGGGCTGCGGCTCGCGGAGCCGGGCGAGTTCACGCGGCGCGCGTTCCTGAACGACAAGCTCGATCTCGCGCAGGCCGAGGCCGTCGCCGATCTGATCGAGGCCAGCACCGAGGCGGCCGCGCGCTCGGCCGGGCGTTCGCTCGACGGCGCGTTCTCGCGACAGATCCACGCGCTCGTCGACGACGTGATCACGCTGCGGATGCTGGTCGAGGCGACGCTCGATTTTCCGGAGGAGGAAATCGACTTCCTGGAAGCGGCCGACGCGCGCGGCAAGCTCGCGAAGATCCGCGCGCAGCTCGCGCACGTGCTCGGCGATGCGCGGCAGGGCGCGCTGTTGCGCGAAGGGTTGTCTGTCGTGCTCGCGGGGCAGCCGAACGTCGGCAAGTCGTCGCTGCTGAATGCGCTGGCGGGCGCCGAGCTGGCGATCGTCACGCCGATCGCCGGCACGACGCGCGACAAGGTCGCGCAGACGATTCAGGTCGAAGGGATTCCGCTGCACATCATCGATACGGCGGGGCTGCGCGAGACGGAAGACGAAGTCGAGCGGATCGGCATTGCGCGCACGTGGAGCGAGATCGAGCGCGCGGACGTCGTGCTGCATCTGCTCGATTCGCGCACGGGAATGACGCCGGACGACGAAGTGATCGCCGCGCGGTTTCCGGGCGGCGTGCCGGTGGTGCGCGTGTTGAACAAGACGGATTTGACGGGCGTGCCGGCGTGTGTCGAGCATCCGGCGGCGGAAGGCGATTTGACCGAGGTGCATCTGTCGGCGAAGCGCGGCGACGGGATCGACATGCTGCGCGCGGAGCTGTTGCGGATTGCCGGGTGGCAGGCGGGGGCCGAGGGCGTGTATCTGGCGCGCGAGCGGCATCTGATCGCGCTGCGGGCCGCGCAGGAGCATCTGGCGCAGGCGGCGGATCATGCGGAGCAGCGCGCGCAGTCGCTCGATCTGTTTGCCGAGGAACTGCGGCTCGCGCAGGAGCAGCTCAATGCGATTACCGGGGAGTTCACGTCGGATGATCTGCTGGGGGTGATTTTCAGCAGGTTTTGTATCGGGAAGTGAGCGGACGCTGAACCGTACGTTGCCGCGGCCAGCGGCGTGTCGTGGAGTACGAACGGCATGGGCGCTCATGCATCGTCATTGCCGGATGCCGAAACGAATTCGAACATCCGGAAGGATGATGCAATGCTCGGCCGGGAGGCCTCAATCCCAATGCCGATGATGGTGATAATACCCACCCCCACCGTAATACCCGCCACCATCCGGCACCACGATACAGCCGCTCAACAACACGGCGACGCCTGCAATCAACAAAAGGGCCTTCTTCATCGCGTTCACCTGCTCGGGGTTCAATATGAAACCCAGCATAGCGAGCGGCTCCGGCCCGGGCTGTAAGCGATCGTTTCCCCGCGCCGCAATCCGTAACGGTGGATTATTCCGGTCAGAATGACCGTAACAATTGGCCAAACAGCAGACGTTTCAGGCGACGACGACCCGGTTTCGCCCCGTATCCTTCGCGCGATACAGCGCGGCATCGGCAGCTTCGATCAGCGCGTCGGGCATCGACAGATCGTCGGCCGACACGGACGCGCAGCCGACGCTGACGCTCACGCGTCCCGCCGGCGACGAAGGCATCGCGAGGTCGAGCCGCAGCACGGCGTCGCGCACTTCGTCGGCCACCACCCGCGCACCGCGCGCGCCGGTGTTCGGCAGCACGATCGCGAACTCCTCGCCGCCGTAGCGCGCGACGATGTCGGCCGGCCGCCGCACCGCGCCGGCCAGTGCGTTCGCTACGGCGATCAGGCACGCATCGCCCTTCACGTGACCGAACGCGTCGTTGTACGCCTTGAAGTGATCGACGTCGACCATCAGCAGCGACAGCGGTTCGCCCTGCCGCCGCGCCTGCAGGAACAGCGTGTGGAAATGATCGTTGAAGTGGCTGCGGTTGAACGCGCCCGTGAGCCCGTCGCGCGCGGAAGAGCGGATCAGCGTCGCGTGCGCTTCGAACAGTTGCTGATACAGCATCGTCACTTCCCACGCGAGCACGCATACGAGCACGCCGGGCGTGAACATGCTGAACAGGCGCGCGACATACCAGCCGACCGTGAAGCGGTGGGTGGACAGCAGGTTCAGCGTCGTATCGGTGAGGCACGCGAGCACCGCGATCGCGAGCCACAGGTCGAGCGTCGTGCGCAGCCGGCCGGTGACCAGCACGGCCACGAGCGCGAGCACGTTGAGGATCCATACGACGAGCGCGATGCCGTTGACGGGCAGCACGGCCGCGTCGCCGGGCGGATGGAACGCGGGCGGCAGCGACACGTTCAGCGCGATCGCGCACAGGAGCGCCGCGGCGACGGCCGGGCCGCCGATCAGCGCGATTGTCCAGCGGCGCGTCTCCTTCGCGCCGACCGGGGCGCGCGTGAGCCGCTCGCGGGCGAACAGCGCGGCCATCACGAAGCACGGAAAGCCGGCATGCCAAAAGATCCACATCCATGCGGCGCTTTGCGGGCGCGCGCCGAGCAGGCCATGCGGCGCGAACACGCCGGGAAAGGTGAGCAGTTGCAGCGCGACGGCGAGCGCGGTGAACGCATAGGCGCCGCCGAGCGCACCGAGCACGGGCTGGCGCGTGACGGTGAATTGCGCGCCGAGGAAGAACGCCGCGATGCTCGCGGTCGTGAACACGGTGAGCGCGCACATCGGCATGAACGGCTCGACGGCCGGCAACGCGACGTTCGCGTGCGGCGCGGCGATCCCGAGCGTGAGCAGGATGACGAGCGCCGTCAGCGCGCCGAACCACAGCTGACGCTGCGTCGTGTGCTGGATCAGGATGCCTTCCATGGGGTCCCCCGGACATGCGTGCGAAGCGCCCGATCTTGCGCCGGGCGGCACGCATCCCGATCGCGGCGCGACCGGTGCGGCCCGATCCTATCGCGTTATTGGCCTGCGCTCAAATGCCGAGCCCCGGGCCGAAGTTGCCGGCGACCCAGCGCGTGACGGCGTCGACGTCCGCATAGTCCTGTTCGGGCAGGCCGTCGAGCATCGACAACACTTCGTTGCTGGCGCCGGCGTCGCGCGCGGCATCGACGATCGCATCCTTGTTCGCCGGATAGCGGACGGCCGCCAGCACATCGGCGATCTGCAGGTCGATCGTTTCGTTCGGGACATCGTGCGGGGGAATGGCGGGCTTGTCGTTCACGTCGGCGTCTCGCGGGTTGGGCGGGAATCGGATCGGGCGCAAGGGCTGTGCCCGCGTCGCATGTTATCCGGCCCCGGCGGGCCGGCCGGCGCGGGCGGCGAATCGGCGGTGACTAAGTCAGTGCCCGCGCCGCACACGGCGCCACGGATGCTTCCAGTCGATGTGCGGGGCGTTCTCGTCGCGCGGATGCTGGCGACGATGCTCCTGCCACAGTTCGTCGGAAAACAGCGCAGCCACGATGACGAGCGGCAGCACGAGGAAAATTCCGAGGATGACTTGCTCGATCACGATAGCCTCCTTGCGGTGGCAGGAACCCTTGCTCCCATTCTAGGCTCTGAACAGCGCCCGCGTTCAAATTCTTACAGTGCAAAACGGGCTCGAACGCGGCCGTGACGCCCGGGCGTTCCGCGCGGCGCCGGCATCAAAAAGGACACGACTATGCAACTCCAGAACGATACCAACACGCTCGCGCTGCGGCCGCTGGAGCGCCAGGACCTGCGCTTCGTCCACGAGCTGAACAACGACGCGAAGATCATGCGCTACTGGTTCGAGGAGCCGTACGAAACCTTCTCGGAACTGTCGCAACTGTACGACCGCCACGTACACGACCAGCGCGAACGCCGCTTCGTCGCGGTGGATGCGCAAGCCGAACTGGTCGGCCTCGTGGAGCTGATCGAGCTCGACTACATTCACCGCCGCGGCGAGTTCCAGATCATCATCGCGCCGCAGTGCCAGGGGCGCGGCTACGCGGGCCAGGCGACGTGCCTCGCGATCGAGTACGCGTTCAAGGTGCTGAACATGCGCAAGCTTTACCTGATCGTCGATACGTCGAACGCGGCGGCGATCCACGTGTACGAGAAATGCGGATTCCAGCACGAGGCCGAATTGAAGGAAGAATTTTTCGGGAATGGCGCGTATCACAACGCTTATCGCATGTGCATCTTCCAGCGCGATTATTTCGAACGTCAGAAAATCGGGCTGAATAAAGCAGGGTAAACACCACACGGACGAAAGGTGCTGGCGACGGGGGCGCGGAGCGCCGAATGGTGCCGAGAACTACGGATAAATACGGGGGCGCTTATACCTGGCATTTTTCTTGTATCAGGTAAATGCGATTGCGCACGGTGGTAAATTCGAATCGTTTCGGATGACTTTATGTGCAACGCATCAAAATGATCCGGATAGCGAAATGGATTATCCAAACCGTTCAATCGTCGCAATGTAAATTTTCTGAAAGCCTTGCCGGATAACGGTTTCCGCCCGGCGGCGAAGGCCGATCCGCAGTTTGGCGGCGCTTGCCGCACGCGCCGGTCGCGCCAAAAAGCAGCCCGCGCACGGGGTGCGACAATCCGCCGCTATTGCGGTCGCACAACAAATGTGCTTGCTATCGTTTACCGGTCTTCTAAAGTGAAAAACGCGGGTTCACGATCACCTTTAAACACATAGCTAACCCAGCCTGGTGCCCGCAAGCCTGGAGACAGAACATGATCAAGCGTACCGGTGTCCTTTTTGCCCTTGTCGGCGCATTTTGCGCTGTGTCGATTGCCCAGGCCGGCGGCGATTCGGCCGTCAAGCCGAAGCAGGAAATCCAGCTGACGAAGAACGCATGGGGCTGCCTGTCGAAAGACAATCTGGATTCCGTACTGAATCACGAACGTGACGGCAAGTCGCAGGCGAAGCAGCAGTATTTCGACGACTTCCGCTGCCTGTCGGTGCCGGAAGGCCAGCGGTTCCGCGTGGTGACGGTCGACCAGGGCGACGTGCAGTTCGTCAGCGCGGACAACAGCGACCAGCAAGGTCTCTGGACCGATTCGCGCTTCGTCAAGCAGTAAGCGTCCTCTCATCGCGCAGTCGCACGACGCGCGAACGCGCCGGCCCGACGAGCGGGCGGCGCGCACCGAACACGGCCCGGCGCATGCCGGGCCGTTGCGCTGAGAACCGCGCATGACGCACGCCGGGCGGCGCGCATTCGGTATCATCACGGCCCGACCGAACCGAATGCCCGCCCGGGCCGCATCCGCATGGCGCTGAAATCCACGATCTACAAAGCCGAACTGCAAATCGCCGACATGGATCGGCATTACTACGCCGATCACGCACTGACGGTGGCGCGCCATCCGTCGGAAACCGACGACCGGATGATGGTGCGCATCGTCGCGTTCGCGTTGTTCGCGCACGAGCGGCTCGAATTCTGCAAGGGGCTGTCGGACGTCGACGAGCCCGACCTGTGGCAAAAGGACCTGACGGGCGCGATCGACGTGTGGATCGAGGCCGGTCAGCCGGACGAACGGCGCATCTCGAAGGCGGCTGGCCGCGCCGGGCAGGTGACGGTGATCGCGTACGGCGGCAAGACGTCGGATATCTGGTGGCAGGGCGTGCGCGGCAAGGTCGAACGGCTGCGCAACGTGCAGGTGCTGTCGCTTGCCGACGGCGTCGCGGTCGCGCTCGGGCGGCTCGCGGCGCGCACGATGCGCCTGCAGTGCACGGTGCAGGACGGCGCCGCATGGATCTCGTGCGCCGACCACGATCCGGTCGCGGTCGAATGGACGGTGCTGAAGGCGCGCGACGGCGCGTAAGGGTCCGTAAGGGTCCGTAAGGGCCCGCGCGCCGGCCGCGGTCAGCCGAGCGCGGCCGGCGGCCCCTTGAATTCGACCATGTTCCCTTCGGGATCGAACAGGTAGATCGACGGCCCGTAGCCGCCGGCGCCGTAGCGTTCCGCCGGCGCGCCCGGCCGCGCGCCATGCGCGGCGAAATGGGCGATCAGTGCGTCGGGATCGAACGGCTCGACACGCAGGCACAGGTGATCGAGATTGCGCCCGGTGCCGGGCGGGCCGCTGTCGGGGCGGTCGATCGGGCCGCCGACCGTCAGCAGGTCGATCAGCGCGTCGCCTGCGCGCAGTTGCACGAGGCCCAGATCGGGCTGTTCCTTCTCCACATGGCAACCGACGGCCTCGCAGTAAAAGCGCGTCATCGCCGCCATGTCGGCCACGCGCAGCACGATGTGATCGATTCCGCGGATGGTGGGTTTCATGAACGGGGACTCCTTCGCAGTCGACGAGCATCGAGTGTAGACGCATCGCGCCTGCGCTGCCGGCAGGAACGCGGCACAATCGACGGACGAAAAAAAGCCCGTTCACGCAGTGCGGAACGGGCTTAATCCATATCAGGAGGAGACATGGAGGAGACAGTTCTAACTATACACACGGCGATGGTGCGACGCAATATTCCGATTGCAAAAAAACGTCAGGACGGCGATTTGTCGCATCCGCACTGCAGCAAAACGGTGACGGGACGATGACGAAAACCGCGCTGGAGCGGCCGCCGCGCGCGTTTTCGTCGGATTTATTTCGATCGATGTGGCCCCGATTCACCGGCACGAATCACAGAGCAAGATTCAGGGCGCGACGGCATGTGCCGATGCCTAGAGTAGGCACCATCTACACTAGAGAGTGCGAGGTTCAGATGAAAACCGCCTATTCGACCGACGATGCCCGCTGGGGCGCCGTGACCCTGCGCGATCCGCATGCGGACGGCGCGTTCTTCTACGCCGTCCGCACGACCGGCGTGTTCTGCCGCCCGACCTGCGCGTCGCGGCAGCCGCGCCGCGAGAACGTGTCCTTTTTCGCCGATCCGGCGGCCGCCCGCGCGGCCGGCTTCCGGCCCTGCAAGCGCTGCCAGCCGGAAGGGCTGCCGCGCGAGCTGGAAATCGTCAACCGTGCGTGCGCGGTGCTCGACGCGCAGGCCGAGCGGCTCACGCTGCAGCAGTTGAGCGACGCCGTGCACGTGAGCCCGTTTCATCTGCAGCGGCTCTTCAAGCGCGTGGTCGGCGTGTCGCCGCGGCAGTACCAGGCCGCCCAGCGCGGCGCCGCGTTGCGGCAGGCGCTGCAAAGCGGGCAGCCGGTCACGCAGGCGGCCGTCGACGCAGGGTTCAACTCGCCGTCGCGGCTCTATGCGTCGGTGCCGCGCGAGCTGGGGATGGCGCCGTCCGCGTTCCGCCGTCAGGGCGCCGGCCTGCGGATCGACTATGCGACCGCGTCGACGTCGCTCGGCACGGTGCTCGTCGCCGCCACCGAACAGGGCATCTGCCGGATCGCGTTCGGCGACGACGCGGCGTCGCTCGTCGGCGAGCTGAAGGACACGTTCGCACGCGCCGAACTGGTCGAAGCGGCCGCGCGGCTCGCGCCGTTCGTCACGCAGATCCGCGCGTACCTGGACGGTACGCGGCACGCATTCGATCTCCCGCTCGACATCGCGCCGACCGCGTTCCAGCAGCGCGTGTGGGAAGCGCTGACGCATATCCCGTACGGCGAAACGCGCAGCTATTCGGAGATCGCCGAGGCGCTCGGCTCGCCGCGCGCGGTGCGGGCGGTCGCGTCCGCGTGCGCGTCGAATCCGGTCGCGCTCGCGATCCCGTGTCACCGCGTCGTGCAAAAGGGCGGCGCGCTCGCCGGGTACCGCTGGGGCGTGCGTCGCAAGGCGACGCTGCTCGCGGCCGAGGCGCGTCATGTTCACAACGATGAAACCGAAGCCGAGACGGAGGGCAATGCGGTTTGAGCATCGAGAAAATAACGATTACATCCGTCGCGAACGGCGGCCTGGCGCCGCCGTCCGCGCAGATGGAACTGCGTTACCAGGCGCCGTACGACTGGGCGCGCGTGCTGCGCTTCTTCAGCGGGCGCGCGATTCCGGGCGTCGAGCAGGTCGCGGACGGCGTGTATCGCCGCATCGTCGATCTGCATGGCGAGGCGGGTCGGCTCACCGTGACGAAACATCCGCGCAAGCATTGCCTGGTCGCGACCGTCGAAGGGGCGGTCGCGCGTCACGTCGACGACGCGTTCGCCGCGCGCGTCGCGACGATGTTCGACCTCGGCGCCGATCCGGCCGCGATCGGCGGCGGACTCGCGCGCGATCCGTGGTTCGCGCCGCTCGTCGAGGCCGCGCCGGGGCTGCGCGTGCCGGGCGCATGGTCGGGGTTCGAACTGGCCGTGCGCGCGATCGTCGGCCAGCAGGTCAGCGTGAAGGCCGCGACGACGATCGTCGGCCGGCTCGTCGAGCGGGCCGGCGAACGCGTGATGCCGGAAGACGACGGCGCGCCCGCATGGCGTTTCCCGACGCCCGACGCGCTGGCCGCGTGCGATCTCGACAAGATCGGGATGCCCGGCAAGCGCGTGGCGGCGCTGACCGGCGTGGCGCGCGCGGTGGCGGCCGGCGACGTGCCGGTCGATCGCGCGCATGCCGATCTCGCGACGCTGCGCAGCGCGTGGCTCGACCTGCCCGGCATCGGCCCGTGGACCGTCGAATACATCGCAATGCGCGCATGGCGCGATCCGGACGCGTGGCCGGCCTCCGATCTCGTGCTGATGCAGTCGATCGCCGCGCGCGACCCGGCGCTCGACCGGCTCACCAGCCAGAAGCGCCGCACCGAAGGCTGGCGGCCGTGGCGCGCATATGCGGCGCTGCATTTGTGGAACGAAGTAGCCGACCGGGCGGGCGGCGCGCGCGGCGGGTAAGCACGGCGGTCCATGGCCGGTGCGACCGCAACGCGGGCTGTGCCCAACCCGTTGCACAGGCGGTGCCGACATCCGATAGGCGTCAAGCGCCGGGGCGTGACGCGGCTCCGTCACGGCGCTTGCCCATCCCCGCCGGGGCCGGCCGGATGTAGCGCGTGCGATGCCTGCGTACGCGTGGTTTCGCGATCAATCCAGCGGCACGGTAGCACCTGCCGCCACCCGTTCGCCGTTCACGTTTCATCCGACGAATTCCGCCGACCGGCGTGCCGATCGGCCTCGTCCGCAACCGGTGATACGGGCCCGAGCTGCCGCACCCGGCCCGCCCGATCGCCCGCTCAGGCCCGCGCGCCGTGCCCGCGGCCACCTCAAGCGCGGCTTTCGGCGAGATGTTAAAGTGCCCGCTACCAACGAAGCGACCAACAATCCAGCCGGCCGCGCGCGGCGTTCTGCACGCGGCCGTCACGCACTTGCGTCTCCATGTCGAACACCATGACTCACCGCCAGTCCGAACTGCTGCTGAAACGTCTCGACGCGCTGAGCTCGGGCCCGACGCGGCAGCATCTGCCCGACGGCCTGCGCGGCATCGAGAAGGAAAGCCTGCGCGTGACGCGCGACGGGATGATCGCGTTCACGCCGCATCCGCGCGCGCTCGGCTCCGCGCTCACGCATCCGGCGCTGACGACCGACTATTCCGAGGCGCTGATCGAACTGATCACGCCCGCGGAGCGCGACGCCGCGCTCACGCTCGAGCGCCTCGACGATCTGCATCGCTACGTGTATGCATCGCTCGGCGACGAGATCCTGTGGAACGACTCGATGCCGGGCCTGCTGCCGGCCGACGACGAGATCCCGATCGCCAACTACGGCACGTCGAACATCGGCCGCCTGAAGACGGTGTACCGGCGCGGCCTCGCGTATCGCTACGGCCGCACGATGCAGTGTATCGCCGGCATCCACTACAACTACTCGCTGCACGAGGAAGTGTGGCGGCGCCTGCATGCGGACGAAGAGTCGACGGCGACGCTCGTCGATTACCAGTCGGAACGCTATCTCGCGCAGATCCGCAACTTCCGCCGCCGCAGCTGGCTGCTGATGTACCTGTTCGGCGCGTCGCCGGTGCTCGATACGAAGTTCCTGCGCGGCAAGTCGCACCAGCTCGACACGTTCGACGCCGATACGCTGTACCGGCCGTATGCGACCAGCCTGCGGATGAGCGATCTCGGTTACTCGAACACGACGGCCCAGGCCGCGCTGCACGTCGACTACAACACGCTGCCTGGCTATCTCGACGCGCTGTCGAAGGCGGTGAGCGAGCCGTATCCGGCGTACGAGGCGATCGGCACGCATCGCGACGGCGAGTGGATCCAGATCAACACGAACGTGCTGCAGATCGAGAACGAGTTCTACTCGACGATCCGGCCGAAGCGCGTCACGTATTCGGGCGAGCGGCCGCTGCATGCGCTCGCGTCGCGCGGCGTGCAGTACATCGAGGTGCGCTGCCTCGACATCGATCCGTTCGAGCCGACCGGCATCGCGCTGGAGACCGCGCGCTTCATCGACGCGTTCCTGCTCGCGTGCGCGCTCGACGAAAGCGCGCCGCTCGACTGCGACGCGTACAAGGAAGCGAACGCGAACTTCGGCAGCGTGACGCTGGACGGCCGCCAGCCGGGGCTCACGCTGACGCGTGACGGCCAGCCGGTCACGCTGCAGCAGTGGGCCGACGAGCTGATGGCCGATATCGAAATCGTCGGTCGCCGGCTCGACGAAATCCGCGGCGGCGACGAACATGCGCGCGCGATCGCCGCGCAGCGCGAGAAGCTCGCCGATCCGGAGCGCACGCCATCCGCGCGCGTGCTGCGCACGATGCGCGAGAACGGCCAGTCGTTCCTCGCGTTCGGGCTCGCGCAGAGCGAAGCGCATGCCGCGCATTTCCGTGCGCATCCGCCGTCGGCCGTGACGCTGCGCGCCGAACAGGCGCTCGCCGCGAAGTCGCTCGCCGAGCAGGCCGAACTCGAAGCGAAGGAGGCCGGATCGTTCGACGCATTCGTCGCCGCCTATCGCGCCTATACGCTGAACCGCTTCAGCGTGTGACGATCGCGCATGCGGCCGGCGCGGGGTGCGCCGCGCCGCTGCCGCGCGATCGATCCGGTTCGGTCAGTGATTCGGTCAGTGATGCGCATACGTGCCGCGATCGATTGCGTGCGGCAGCGCCGGTTTGCCCGATTCCCTATTCGCCCGGCCGTTGCTACCGTAACCGGCGGCTTCGCCCTCACCGCGCGCCTGCGCGGCACGCTGCATGACCGCCTGCATGTTCCGCGGAAAGTCAGGACTGCTTGCGAGGCTCGCCCGGTAGCCCGCGGCCTGCAGTTCCACGAGTTCCTGGCGGACTTGCGCGCGCGTGAGCGTCGACGCGGCTTGCGCGTGAGCGGTGAACGCCGCGCCGATCAGCACACACGCGCATGCCGCGCGTTTCATCGTCTTCATCGTGTTGGCTCCGTGAGGCTCCGGTGCCGCGCCATTGGCGGCGCGGGCCGAAACGATGCAGCCAGTCTAGGCTTCGGACGCCCAACGAAACATCGTCGCGGCTGGCAGTCACCTTTTCCGGTCGCGCAACATTGCGCGCACCGGTGAGCCGTCGCGACGGGTTTCCTGTCGAGCGCGACAGCGGCGCGCCATCCGCCGGTCATCATGCTGCGGCCGATTCGCATCGACTCGCCCGCATCGGGCTTCTCCCCCTTGTACAAGCGCGTTGCGCCTCCTAACCTCTTTTAAGCGACCGATCGGTTGGCCGCGCAACGTCGTTGCGTATGCAAGCGCCCCAGCACGGTCGTGACTGCAGGACATCGCCTTGTACCGAACCCGGCGCATCGACATGCGAACCCGGGTCGACTCTGGAGACACGATGAACCCCACCGACGCCCTTCCGCCCGGCATCGCCTTCGCGCAACCGTTGACGCCCGTCGCGAACTCGCTGCTCCTGTCGTTCCTCGTCGCCGCGATCCCGATCGCGGTCGCGCTGATCGCGCTCGGCGTGCTGCGCCGCCCCGCGTGGCAGGCGTCGCTCGCCGGGCTCGTCGCCGGCCTCGCGGTCGCGATCGGCGCGTGGGGAATGCCGGCCGGGCTCGCGTTCGACGCGGTCGGCGCCGGCATGGCGCTCGCGGTCGTGCCGGTGATGTGGATCGTCTTCAACGCGCTGCTGCTGTACAACATCGCGGTGAAGTCGGGCCGCTTCGACCAGTTCCGGCAGTGGATGCTCGACAACCTGCCCGACGACCGCCGCCTCGTGCTGCTCGTCGTCGCGTTCTCGTTCGGCTGTCTGCTGGAAGGGATCTCCGGATTCGGGACGCCGGTCGCGATCACGAGCGCGCTGTTGATCGCGCTCGGCTTCCCCGCGCTCGAAGCGCTCACCTATACGCTGCTGTTCAACACCGCGCCGGTCGCGTTCGGCGCGCTCGGCGTGCCGATCACCGTGCTCGGCGCGGTCACGTCGCTGCCGCCCGCGACGCTCGCGCAGATGGTCGGCCGCCAGTTGCCGTTCTTCGCGCTGCTGCTGCCGTTCTACGTGGTCGGCGCGTATGGCGGGCTGCGCTCGATCGCGAAGCTGTGGCCGGCGTTGCTCGTGTCCGGCGGCAGCTTCGCGATCGCGCAGTTCGTCACGTCGAACTTCCTCGGCTACCAGCTCACCGACGTGCTGTCGTCGCTCACGTCGCTGATCGTGACGATCGGCTTCCTGCAGGTATGGAAGCCGCAGCCCGATCCGCAGTACGCGCTCGCGCGCAGCGTGCCGGCCGCCGCCGGCGCCGCGCGCGCGGGCTTCGGCGGCTGGCTGCCGTGGCTCGTCGTGTCGGTGGTCGTGATCGTGTGGGTGCACGCGAACATCGCGGCGATCGGCGACGTGAAGATCAAGTGGCCGGGCCTGCACAACGCCGTGTACGTGTCGCTGTATCACAAGCCGTATGCGGCGATCTGGGATTTCCAGCCGCTCGGCACGGGCACCGCGATTCTCGTGTCGGCGATCATCACGGCCGCGCTGACGCGCACCGGCCCCGGCGCGTTCGTCGAATGCGTGGTGAAGACGTGGCGGCAGACGTGGATCGCGATCGTCACGGTGATGATGATCGTCGGGCTCGCGTACCTGCTGAATTACTCCGGCATCAGCTACACGCTCGGCACCGGCGTCGCGTCGACGGGCGCGTTGTTCCCGCTGGTGTCCGCGTCGCTCGGCTGGATCGCGGTGTTCCTGTCCGGCAGCGACACGTCGGGCAACGCGTTGTTCGGCAACCTGCAGGTCGTGGCTGCCCGGCAGCTCGGCCTCGATCCGGTGCTGATGGCCGCGACCAATTCGTCGGGCGGCGTGATGGGCAAGATGATCTCGCCGCAGAACATCGCGACGGGCGTGTCGACGACGGACCTGAAAGGGCAGGAAGGCGTCGTGTTCGCACGCACCTTCTGGCACAGCGTGATCCTCACGCTGCTGCTCGGCGTGCTGGTGTTCCTGCAACAGCACGTGCTGACCTGGATGATCCCGGCGCTGCCGAAGTGACGCACGGCGCCACGACAGAAGGAAGGCACGAGGAAAACAACGAGGGAAGGCGCGGGAAAAGCGCCGGGTCATGTGGGAAAGCGGTGAGCGCGCGGCGGTTTAGCGCGTTCACCGGCCGTACCCCCTAGCGGCGTGTCGGTTGCATGTCGGTTGTGCTTCGCACGCAGCCGCGGCCTTTGGAGACTGAATACTGTTGACAATATGTCGGGCCGAGCGTATACAACGAGCGTTCGCCGACATGGCGCCCTCGTTTTCACCGACAGCCCCGCTCCCCGCCTACTCATGACTGCCCCGAACGCGCTCAGCGCCATCGAACTCCTGCAAAGCCAGTCGCTCGCGATGATCGTCCAGGACATGCTCGAGCGTGCAATCGTGTCCGGCGAATACGCGCCGGGCGAAAAGCTGAACGAAGTCGATATCGCGACGAAGCTGAACGTGTCGCGCGGCCCGGTGCGCGAAGCGTTTCGCGCGCTCGAACAGGCCGGCCTGCTGCGCAACGAGAAGAACCGCGGTGTGACCGTGCGCGTCGTGCCGCTGCGCGAGGCGGAGGAGATCTACGAAGTGCGCGCGATGCTCGACGAGTCGGTCGCGCGCGCGCTCGCGAAGCGCATCTCGCCCGATACGCTGAAAGTGCTGAAAGGCATCATCCAGTCGATGAAGGATGCCGCGAAGACGCGCGACGTCACGCGCTATACCGAGCTGAACGTGCAGTTCCACGACGCGATGGTGGTCGGCGTCGGCAATACGCATCTCACCGATACCTACCGGCGGCTCGTGCGCCAGCTCGGCCTGCTGCGCCAGGCGGCGATCGAGGCCGAGAAGGGGGCGATCGCGGTGTCGGCGGCCGAGCACGACAAGATCGTGCAGGCGCTCGCGGCCGGCGACGAGGACAAGGCCGTCGCGCTCGTGCGCGAGCACGTCGCGCACGGTCTCGCGCGGATGCGTCGCACGCATGAGCAGGGGATGCCGGCGACGGGCAAGGCGGCGCGGGAGAAAGCCGGCGCGTAAGCTGTCGCGTTACCGGTCACCGCACGTTCAAAGGCCGCGGAGCGGCCGGATCACGGCTGTCGCTTCGCTCGACGTTGATGATGCCGGCCGAATGCGGTGATCGCCGGCATGTCACGAAGCGCCGTCCATTTTCCATCTCTCGATTTCGAGCACGCACCGATCGTCACGACGAGCGCGGCGAACAGCAGAAAGCGCATCATTCTTCAGATGGATTGACGAGATCGCCAATCGTACCGTGATGCGACGCGGTCCGCCTGCGCGGCAGGCGATTCGATACGTGATCCGAATGATCTAGTCACGCCTTGTCGGCCTTCCCCGCCGCGCTCGCAAACTTCGCGAGCCACGTATCGAGAGCCGACGGCTGACGGCTCTCGTCCTCCGCGCGTTCCTTGCGACGAATCGCGTTGCGCACGACGTGCGCGCCGACATAACGGATCGGCTCCGGCGGGAAATGGCCGAGCGGGCCGCGCACGATCGGGCTGCGTGTCCACGCGTTGTCCAGGCCGAGCACGAGCGACGACAGGACCTGCCCGCCCATGTAGGTCGGCCCGACGCCGTTGCCCGAATAGCCGAAGCCGTAGAACACGTTCGGCGCATCGTCGAGGCGGCCGAAGAACGGAAAGCCCGTCACCGAGCGATCCGACGGCCCGTTCCAGCTCGCGGCGATCGGCACGCCGGCAAGCGACGGAAAGAATTCGCGCAGGCTGCGCGTGAGCTGCGCCTCGTACGGCGAGCGTCGGTCGAACACGGGCGCGATGCGGCTGCGCCACGAGAACGTGTTGCCGCCTTTGCCGAGCATCAGCCGACCGTCGACGGTCGTGCGGTAGTAGTACACGAAGATCCGCGAATCGAGCACCGACACGCCGTCCGCGAGGCCGGTCTTCTCCAGCAGATCCGGACATTTCTCCGTGATGACCATGTCGCTCGACACGACCGCGATCGTCCGTTCGAACTGCGGGAAGCGGCTCGCCATCCATGCGTTGATCGCGAACACGAGTTTGCCCGCGCTCACGCTGCCGGACGGCGTGCGCACGACGGCCGGCTGGCCGGGCGCGAAGTCGAGCATCGGCGTGCGCTCGTAGATCCGGATGCCCATCGCAAGCGCGACGCGGCGCAGCCCGCGCACGAGCTTGCCGGGATGGACGGTCGCGGCGATCGGTGAGTACACGCCGTCGAGATTGCGCGCGGAGCCCGAGCGGCGCGCGACTTCGGCGGGCGGCAGCGGTTCGTAGCTGTGGATGCCGCACGCGGCGAGCGCATCGAGCACCGGCGCGAGCGTGCCGACCTGCGCGCGCGACGTCGCGGTGTACAGCGTGCCGTCGAGCCGTAGCTCCGCATCGATGTCGTGCGCGCGGCAAAAATCGGCGATGTGCTGCACGGCCGCTTCCGATGCCTTCACGAGCCGGATCGCCTCGGCTTCGCCGAACAGGCGCCGCAGCGTCAGGAATTTCGCGGACCACGTGAGCAGGCAGCCGCCGTTGCGTCCGCTCGCGCCGGCACCGCACAGGTCGGCCTCCAGGATCGCGATGTCGAGCGCGGGGTGCTGCTGCTTCGCCTGGATCGCGGTCCAGAGGCCCGTGAAGCCGCCGCCGACGATACACACGTCGGCTTGCGTCGCGCCTTGCAGCGCGGGGGCGAGATCGCCGTCGTTGAACAGCGCTTGTTCGATCCAGAAGGGGCGCATCGGGTGTCGTATCAGTGAGGATGGGAGGTTGCCGTGCCGCACACGGCGCAAAAACGAAAACCAGCGCGAACGCGAAACCGGCACCGCCGCACCGCGATGCACGCCGGCGCGCCGTCTTGCGGCCCGATTCGTCGAGTCAGGCCACCGCGCCCGCAGACAGGCGGCGGCTCATCGCGTTCAGCGTGTCGGCGATCGCGGTGCCTGCTCCCGGCATACCGGCTTCGCCGAAGTGGCCGATGCAGCCCACGCGGAACGCGTCGACCTCGGCGAGCTTGCGCCGACACCGACCGTAGCCGCGCTTTTTGACCGCCTGATAAAAACCGCGCTGCGCCACGAGACGACCGGGTGCTCGCCCCCTTCGTGCTCCTCACGTGTCAGCCATTTGCTTTCTGTTCTTTGCATGTTGTTGACAATCTACAAATCCTCCCTTTTAATGTCAAGCCTGAAAACACTTCCCTTCGGCGCGGCGCGGGTGCCGACGGCTCACCCCTTCGATCGGAAAGGAATGAACGTCATGACCGAAACGCCTGTATCCGTGGAAGTGAATGGCCGCCGCTACAAATGGATGAGCCGGCCCGTGGTGGTCGTCTGCGTGGATGGCTGCGCATACGAATATCTGGAGGAGGCCGCCGAGGCCGGCGTCGCGCCGTTCATGCGCACGCTGCTGAAGCCGGGCACGGCGCTCAAGGGCGAGTGCGTGGTGCCGAGCTTCACGAACCCGAACAACCTGTCGATCGTCACCGGCGTGCCGCCGGCGATCCACGGGATCAGCGGCAACTACTTCTACGATCGCGACACCGGCGCCGAGGTGCTGATGAACGATCCGAAGTACCTCGTCGCGCCCACCGTGCTCGCGACTTTCGCCGAACAGGGGGCGCGCGTCGCGGTCGTCACCGCGAAGGACAAGCTGCGCCGCCTGCTCGGCAAGGGGCTCAAGGGCATCTGCTTCTCGTCGGAGAAGGCCGACGAAGCGAGCGTCGCCGAAAACGGCATCGACCACGTGCTCGAACTGGTCGGCAAGCCGTTGCCGAGCGTGTACAGCGCGGATCTGTCGGAATTCGTGTTCGCGGCCGGCGTGCGCCTGCTCGAGACGCGCCCGATCGACCTGATGTACCTGTCGACCACCGACTACGTGCAGCACAAGTGCGCGCCCGGCACGCCCGGCGCGAACGCGTTCTACGCGATGATGGACACCTACCTGCAGCGCCTCGACGAACTCGGCGCGATCGTTGCGATCACCGCCGATCACGGGATGAACGCGAAGCACGACGACGCGACCGGCGAGCCGAACGTGATCTACCTGCAGGAACTGTTCGACGAATGGCTCGGCCACGATGCGGCGCGCGTAATCCTGCCGATTACCGATCCGTACGTCGTGCACCACGGCGCGCTCGGTTCGTTCGCGACCGTCTACGTGCCGGCGACGCCCGATGCCGATGCGTTGCGCGCGCGGCTCGCCGCGGTCGACGGCATCGAGGTCGTACTGACGGGCGCCGAAGGCTGCGCGCGCTTCGAGCTGCCGCCCACGCGGATGGGCGACCTGATCGTGATCTCGAAGCGGGACGTCGTGCTCGGCACGCGCCGCATCAAGCACGACCTGTCGGGCCTCGACGTGCCGCTGCGCTCGCACGGCGGGATCTCCGAGCAGATCGTGCCGCTGATCTTCAGCAAGCCGGTCGCGGCCCACGTCACCGGCCGCGCGCGGCTGCGCAACTTCGACATCCTCGACATCGCGCTCAACCATCTGCAGTGACGCGGACGCATCCGCCAGGAGACAGTCATGAACGCCATGGCAGCATCGACGGATGTTCGCGAGCTTCGTCGCGAAGCACTGCGAATCGACGGTGAAAAGATCTACCGCGACGCGGTGATCGAAGTACGCAACCCGTACGACGGCGCGTTGGTCGGTACCGCGCCGAAGGCGACGCTCGACGACGTGCGCCGCGCCTTCGCCATCGCGCGTGCATACCGGCCGACGCTCACGCGTCACGACCGTGCGGCGATCCTGCGCCGCGCGGCCGACGTCGTGCGTGCGCGTACGGCGGAGATCGCGGCGTTGATCACGGCCGAGGCCGGGTTGTGCGTCAAGGATTCGACGTACGAAGCCGGCCGCGTGGCCGACGTGCTGACGTTCGGCGCCGGCGAAGTGCTGAAGGACGACGGGCAGATCTTTTCGTGCGATCTGACGCCGCACGGCAAGAAGCGCCGCGTGTACACGCAGCGCGACCCGCTGCTCGGCGTGATCTCGGCGATCACGCCGTTCAATCACCCGATGAACCAGGTCGCGCACAAGATCGTGCCGTCGGTCGCGACCAACAACCGGATCGTCGTGAAGCCGTCGGAGAAGGTGCCGCTGTCGTGTTATCTGTTCGCGGACATCCTGTACGAAGCCGGCTTGCCGCCGCGGATGCTGCAGGTGATCACCGGCGACCCGAAGGAAATTGCCGACGAGCTGATCACGAACGCGGCGATCGACATGATCACGTTCACCGGCGGCGTGTCGATCGGCAAGTCGATCGCCGCGCGAATGGGCTACCGGCGCGCGGTGCTCGAACTCGGCGGCAACGATCCGATCATCGTGATGGAAGATGCCGATCTCGACGAAGCGAGCACGCTCGCGGTGTCGGGCTCGTACAGGAATTCGGGGCAGCGCTGCACGGCGATCAAGCGGATGCTCGTGCACGAGGCGGTGGCCGATCGCTTCACGGAACTCGTCGTCGAGAAGACGCGCGCGTGGTCGTACGGCAATCCGTCCGATCCGTCGGTCGACATGGGCACGGTGATCGACGAAGCGGCCGCGAAGTTCTGCGAGCGGCAGGTGAACGACGCGATCGCGCGCGGGGCGCGGCTGCTGGTCGGCAACGTGCGCGACGGCGCGCTGTATTCGCCGACCGTCGTCGATCGCGTGACGCCCGACATGCCGCTGGTGAAGCATGAAACCTTCGGCCCGGTGTCGCCGATCATGCGCTTTCGCGACATCGACGAAGCGATCCGGATGTCGAACAGCACCGACTACGCGCTGTCGTCGTCGGTATGCACGAACCGCTTCGACCACATCACGCGCTTCATCACCGAGCTGGAAGTCGGCAGCGTGAACGTGCGCGAGGTGCCCGGCTATCGGCTCGAACTGACGCCGTTCGGCGGCGTGAAGGATTCGGGCCTCGGGTACAAGGAAGGCGTGCAGGAAGCGATGAAGAGCTTCACGAATACGAAGACGTATTCGCTGCCGTGGTAAGCGATGTGCAGGACGTTTGCGCCGTCTTCGCAGGTGCGGCTGAGCGACGAGCCGACGTCGGCGCCCGATCCGGCGCTGTCCGTCGAAGTGGTCGAGGTGCTGCGCCAGCTCGCGCGAAGGCACGACGATGCTGATGGCCACGCGCGACCTGCGTCTGGCCGCGTCGATCGCGCACGATGCGGGGTTCCTTGCCGACGGCCGCATCGTCGAGGCCGGCGCATCGCGCGACGTGTTCTGCCGATCGCGCGACCCGCGCACCGCCACGTTCGTCGCGACGCTCGCGCAACGCGTGCCGGGGTTCTGACGCGGCACGCGTTGCGCGATACGGTCATGCTCAGCCGGGCATGTACCCATCGAGCACGGCGGCGACGATCGCTTCCGGCGCATCCTCCTGAACCAGATGGCCCGCGTTCGGGACCCGTATCAACTGGCCGTTCGCGATGCGGTCGGCGAGCGCCTGCCCTTGCTCCAGCGGAATCCACACGTCGTCCTCGCCCCATACGATGCGCACCGGAAAATCCGGCGGCGCGTAGCGGGCCTCCGCTTCCTCGATGTAGCGCTGGCGCATCTGCGCGATCTGGCGATAGAACGCGGCCTGCCCGGCCGGCGGGAGCCACGGTTCACGGTAGACCGACAGCGCGTCGTCGCTCAACGGTCGCGCGACGGCCTGGCTGATATAAGCCGACAGGAGCGCATGGTGCGCATACGCGGGCAAGCCCGTGAACGCGGCTTCGTGCTGCGCGACGTGGCGCACGAACGGCGAGCCTTGCGGCGCGATCGCGACCGGATTCACGAGCGTGAGATCCGCATACGCGATGCCGTCGAGAAAGTGCGCGCGCAGCACGGTGGCGCCGCCGTAGTCGTGCGCGAGCACGCGCGGCCGCGACAGTTTCCATTCATTCAGCAGCGCGCCGAACAGCACGTTCTGGCGGCCCAGCGATACGTCGGCGTCCGGCATGTCGGACTGCCCGTAGCCGAGCAGGTCGTAGAAATACACGCGATGGCGCCGCGCGAGCCACGGCGCGATCCGGCGCCATACCTGCGACGAAAACGGCGTGCCGTGCACGAGCACGAGCGGCGGGCCTTCGCCGAGCGTGCCCCATGCAATCCGGTGGCCTTCGAAAGTGAAGCGGTTCGGGAGTTCGAGCATCGGCTTCTCCGTGATAACCTGTTTTGGTTATTAACAGGTTACGCCGGATTGTCCGGATATGAAACCGAATAGGTGAAAATAAATGGTTACTCGATCCGACCCGGCACGACAAGGGCATGACTGGCTCGCGGCCGATTTCGTCGGCGGCCATCCGGCGCTCGACTTCCTCAACACGGTGGCCGACACGGGCAAGACGCGCGATGAAGACAAGCTCATCGACTGGCCAGCCGTGCGCACATGGGCGGAGAAGGCGGGATTGCTGGCGCCGGACGATCTGGCGCGGCTGCTGCGCCATCCTCGGCAGGACGGCCCCGACGAGCTGGCGGCGCTGCACCGCTTTCGCGACGACGCGTACGCGGCGATCGCGTATCTGACGGCCGAAGGCGGCAGCAGCGCGGGCGAGCGCGCGGCGAACCGGCTCGCGGTGGCGATCCGCGACGCGATCGGGCGCAGCGCGTTCGACGCCATCGGCGGCCGCTTCGCGTGGCGGCCCGATGCGCGTGCCGCGTCGCGCTGGATCGATGCGGTCGCGCTCGGCTTCGAGGATCTGATGCGCAGCGACGATTTCGCGCGCGTGCGGCAATGCGGCCGGTGTACGTGGTTCTTCGTCGATCGCGGCCGCGGCGTCGGCCGGCGCTGGTGCGACATGCGCACGTGCGGAAATCGCGCGAAGGTGGAGGCGTTCAGGGAGCGCTGACGCGCACGTCGTGCCGCGGGCCGCGCCGCGCGTGCGTCATTGAGCGGCTTCGTGCGGACGGTGGTGGTCGGGCCATAACGTCGCGGCGATGAACAGCCCGGCTGCAAGGAACGGCGCACCGATCGCGAACAGGATGGCCGTGAGGCCCCAGCGATCCCAGAAGCGGTCGACGAGCGCACGCTCGGGGGTGACGGGATCGTACAGCACGTTGACCGCATCGCCTTCGTGCAGGCCCGGGTGCGACGACGCCGGGCCCTGGGCGAACGTGATCAGCTGCCCGCTGTCGGTGGTGAACGCGACGACGGCCGAATATAGCGTCGTGCGTGACCGCCCGTTTTTCGCGATCTCGACCACGTGGCCGGTCGAGCGCGCATAGTGGTGGACGATCTGCCACTGATGCAGGCCGGCCGCGCCGGCGCCGGCGAGGAAGCCCGTGCCGATCGCGATCGGAATCAGCACGATCGCGACATCCCAGCGGCGTCGTGCCCGCTTGCGTGCGGCGCGCGGCGGCGTGGGGTCCGATTGCCGGCGGCGGCGCTCGCTGGCAATCAGCAGGCCGCCGATCGCGAACGACGTGACGGCGAGCAGCGCCGGCACGGCCACCGGAAACCAGCGTTGCGTGAAATCGTCGATCAGCGCGGGGCGCTCGGGGTGGTCGGGGTCGAGCAGGACGTCGACGTTCTCGCCGATGTCATAGGCGGGGACCGTCGACGCGGTATTGCCGGCGACTTCGCGGCGCTGGCCGTCGTTCGCGAGGTACGCGACGATCGGCCGATATGCGCGCATCGCATCGCTGTCCTGGACGATGCGCACGACCGTGCCCGGCGCGCGGACCAGATGGCCGGGTTCCCGGCTGGCGGTGATGGCCAGTACGCCGGCCAGCACGAACAGGACGACACCGATCGTCAGCGCGACCAGCGCGTCCTTACCCGGCATGACGCGATCCGGTTCGTGCATCGCACGGATTCGGGTGTGCCCGGGTGCGCGGCCCATCGCGACGGACGGACCGATATTGGCGCAACCATGCCCTCTGAATGGTCGCGCGTCGTTCACATGCTTCCATGTCTGACGTCCCATGCTCTCTCAGTGCCGGCGGGCCAACGACGATGCGTGGCGCCGGTCGTGTGATATTTGTCGGACGATTCTAGCGGAAACGATGCGCAACGGGCGTGCGCTCGCGTACCGGCGCGGAAGATATGCATCGCGAGTGGGGCGCGACAGAACGGAAAAAGGCCGGTCAGCTTTCGCTGACCGGCCTTTGGAATTCCTGGTGGGGCGTGAGTGACTCGAACACTCGACCTACGGATTAAGAGACTGGACTGGTTGATTTATATTCTTTGTTAATCAAACACTTGCTTCGCTTGCCGCCAATACTTCCCAATCTCATCCAACCTTAAACATGGGGTGCTCGGACGCAGCGTGTCACAATTCCGGCACAGTATGCTTTGCAGTCAGAGTCGCTTTATGCCTTTTGCGTCGGCCGCTTGCCCGAGACGATCGCCGCGCCCGGTCATGGGACGCTAGGCTAGCGGACGGCCCGACGCGTCGTCCAGCTTGGTGAACTCACGAAGCACGGGCATGGTATGCCGCGCCTTTTCCTTCGCGGGATCGCTCAACGCGAACCATTGCTGCAGTTGGTGAATGGACAGCATCGCCTCAATCGCTAACGGCAGGGGGGCCTTCTGTCTGGATAGTGCAGCTCGACGATTTGCCCTCCACGGCACCACTCGCTCCACACCCCTCCCAAAAACCCGCGCTTGCGCGCCCTCTTGGTCGACATGCTCAATTCCAACCCGAGCTGCTTCGTAAATACGACGTTTCCCGGCCACCGTCGCTCACGCTACGCGGATCGGCACCGAATTTGCGGCGTTTCGTTAGCCTTCGCTTGCGTCATTGCTTGGCATGGCTAGCGTATCGATGAATCGGTATCCGGTTTCCAACGACTCCGTCTCGATTCGTTCCAACCAACCACTGGAAAGATAGGAGTTTGGCCTTAGTTTTATCAGTTTTTTGAATTGCGCAACGTCGAATTTGATATTTTTACCAGATGCCATGGTCGACATACGGGACAATCTATAACTCTGATCTACGGTTTCGTGCCATTTGCGAAGGGTGGCCTGCATATAGTTTACATCCCCATCGCTATTCTCGATAATGTGCTGGAGTAGATCGGCATCAACAATGGTCGTCTTTTCGTCGGGGTAGGATACGCCAATATTTTGGGACGTGACCACGATATAGTCGACCAATATTACGAATCCCGTTGGAAAGAGACTCTTTAAGTCAAGGTGTGCGAACATTTTCTCAGCTAAAGCGCGCAAATAAATGGCTCCTTCCTGTGTAGAGAGAAAAGCCTTCAGTTTTTCAATTTGATTCAGTGCCTTTTCCAGATATCCACCTTCTCCTGAGCCCTTAAGGAAATCCTTGGCCCATTTTGCGGGGAGGTTGTTCTTGGCCTCGCAGATATAGGCGTGAAATCCTAGCGATGGCTCGTATGAAACAGCTAGACAGTCGATATCGGGCAAATCCTTGTTGAAAGATTGGAGCTTAATCTCGGTTCTGGTTCGAAAATTTTTGTGAATCAGGAAGTGCGCATCAATTCGTTCGACTAGAGCTGATCCGATCGGTCCAGCAAAGTCTGCTAAGAATCGCTTGCTGTGTTTGGTCGCGTACATGCGCAATGTGGCTCCAAGCCCATCGCGAAGTGAAAAAGTGTTGGGCAGTAAATGAAATGTGCCTTGACTTTGATCCCATATGAACGATTCCTGCGAGGCGGCAGCGATGCATTTAAGAGCAAGCTCGCATGCGACAGGAGTCACGCCTGTCCCGTGTGATATGCCATCTCGTATCTCCTGCATTGTGTAGTGAATGACTGCGGGTATCTTGTTTGCTGACGCAAAGCGACGCTCGTAAAGGCTGAGGAAAAGCAATTCTTTGTAAACTTTAAGTAGATCAGCATAGCAAAATCCTCCCATCTCGATCTTAGAGTCGTTGGGAATGTAAGAAAAGTAGGAGTCGACCTTGATTCCGACCTCGGCTTGGATAAGATCAAGTTGCTCGACGACGATCGGGTTGTCAATATCCCAGTGTTTCGTGCCTGCCAAAGCTTTTGAGTCAAGCTTATCTAATTTCCCTTTGAGGCGCTCAAGTGAGTTCATCGCGAAAACTTGTCGCTCATGAACGACTTGCCTTAAAAATGAGCGATCTTTTACCGACACGAGAAAGCAGTCTTTGGTTTTTTTGCAAGCAATGGATGCTGGATTCGCGTAGAAATAATAAATGTAATCCCGCAAAACGTGATATGCAGCACCGAATTCTGCGGCTTCACGGAGAACCCGGGAGATATTTTTTGTAACGGGTCCGTCGCAATTTATTGGAAGACGGCCTCCAACGATTTCGAGAGAAGCGCTATACAGTTCGCCCGCCGCAAAATCCTGGGCGTAGAGCAGTTCAACAAAGTTGCCGAAGAACGTGCGTGAGCAATTGGCGTTTTCCAGCTTTTCCACTTGAGCGGAAAGCTCTTCCTCGATAGCGCGATCAAGCTCTTGAATGATTTCTTTGGACATATTTCTAACCGTATCGGCTCATATTAGAGAGGGCTCTCCTGAAAATACTGCTTTTCTTCAGGCGTAATGGACAGGAGCATGTGTGCATTATCAAATAGGACATGTCAGCCATCCAGCGGCTTGGCGGCTATCTCGCGCCTCGGTCAGTTCCTCAAACGACTCCTGTGGGTCCGGAAGCCGCCGCTGCGACGATCGATGTCGAATGGTTGAGAGGGGTCGCAACACGCATTCCCTTTCGGTGGGAAATGTCATTCGCGACCGTCGACCTGCGAATGGCGGGAAAGCATCCCTTACTAATCCGACCGGCACTGGTGCTCTAACAGCGGGCGATTCGAGTAGAGACGCCCGTCGATATGCCCCACAGGTCCGCAGCCATTTCTGACAGATGGGACCTCATATTGCTGGCGGCGAGCCGGCGGTCCCTCTCAGTCGATCGGGTACAGGACGCCGACCGCTGGTATAGTCGCGAGGTCCTCCTTGCTGCGAGCAAGAAGCGGAAACGCCGGATTCCCTCCAATGGCTTCCGCGATGGCCGAGCCAACCGTCATGGGCAGATAGCGGTGTTGCTCGATGCCCCCGTCCTTGTGTCCCCACGTGATTGCCCCGCTTAGCGCGCGCTCGCTCGGCCGCACCCGCGCGAGCGAACTGAGCAGACTCAGCTCGATAATTTCGCCAGAGGCGACCGTAAGCCACGCGTGGAGGTTGATACCGTCGCGCCCCTGTATCGCGAGCTCAAGGGGATCGATGCCGGACCGGCTCCATCGTCGCAGATCATCCCAGTCTGGATGGAACACAGACTTTCCGTACGCCCATAGCTGACCGATCGTGACCCACACGGGCACCCCTAGTACCTGCTCGAAGTAAGGCTGCAGGTAGTGACACCACTTCAGACACTGCCCCGCCGATCCGGAAAAATCAGAGACCCCACTCGCCTGCGCAGCCTCGCATGCGAAAGCCCCGTCGGGGGTCAGCACGTCACCGACATGCCACGCGAGTTCTGGCGCCTCGAATCCGCAGTGTCTTGTGAACGCTGCAGCGTGCGCCAAGTGCTCCCGGTAGTCACCAATGTCTTCCTGACGTTTGGGCAGATCGGGCAGTTTGAATGATCGGGTCTGGTGCGGCAGCAACGGGACAGGCAATCGACCGAAGAGGCGGTCCATGGTTTTACGAAAAGACATTGGAAGGCATCTGATTTGTTGGCACTTCCGCTTTATCGGCTCGAAACGGCTCGGCTTTAAACTCCCGTGGGGGCGTCATGTCATTTGTGACTGACTGACCGGTAAACCTCGGGAAGAGGCCCCGAAGGCGCCTGAGGGCCAACTGCCGTTCGAGGTCGAAGGAAGCTCACTGATTTACGGGTCGGTGGCCATGCGCATTCCGCAAACTTTCGCGCGCAGCCAGGTGCGGGCAGTCGACAACAGATCAAGCATTGTCGACAATTGCACAAAGTTTTCTTACGTGACCGCCCAGCTCCAGTCCCAAGGCCGCCTTTCGCGTATGACGACCACAGTTGACACCGTCAAGCTTCGTTAAACACGTGATGAACGCCGACCATCATTGATGGTCGCTAGCACGCCAAGAAGAAAGGAGACCAGACATGATCGATGATATTCAACTTTCGGGGGCTCAGGCATGAGCTTTGCCCTTGAGAGACATTGTGATTACTGAGGGGATAGTCACTTCTTGCCGGCTTCGTGATACACAACCTTTGACAGTAAGTACTGTTGGACGGCCAATTGCTCGGCCCCGCTCCACGGCAGGGTATAGACTCCAGCGTGTGGATCGTAGCCGGGGTCCGTGAATTGACGTCCGTGACCGTCGGGCAAATCGGGTTCTTCGCGTGGAACGTGTTTGCACACGAATCGTACGCGTTCGTGACGGTTCTCCAAGTCCCCTGAGCAAAGAGCGGCCAATCTACCGCTCTTTTGTGGCTTGATGTCGTTGAATCGGGAGCTCACCAAAAAGTCGCGTAGCGTATCGAAGGCGGTGGGCAATGTTTGCGTGCCGTCCATGTATTCGAGCCAGTGAACAGACAGGTATCCTTCATTTTTTACTGGCTCGAATGCCTGAGGAATGATCTCCCCATTCTGTACGTACTTCGGTTTGCAAATTCGAACGACGTGGTGCTCAGAGGGAATAGGCCTTAGGCGTACTAGTTGCCACCACCGATAAATTCTTTCGCGTACGCAAACGACGAGACGAAGTTCTCGCAACGGTCTTCCCCCCACTCACGCTTCACCTTGCCATTCTTATCTTCCCGAGCCCACGCAAACTCGATGCGGGCGCGGTCTAAAAAACGAATGCTCAGCATCGAAACGGTGCTGATTCTCCACGTCGCAACCAACGACCCATCGGAATCAGATGTTAGAAGTGGGTTCTTCGCTGTTGGGCACCGATCAAAGAATGCCCAGAGGCCAGAAATGGAGTCTTGCGTCGGTAACGGCTCATCGTCCTCAGTCGAGTAGCGGATCAGCTCAAAGAGGCGGTGGCTGACCTCCGACGTCACGTTGAGCGGAGTCGATCCGACCTCGCTGGAGTCAGTGGCGTTCACAGGTATAGCCACCTCCTCGGACGGTGACCAGGCATCAGCGTTGTATGTTGTCGCCGGCGTTACGCGCACACGAGGAAACGAGGGGCGGCGCAGGGTACCGTATGTAATACCCGCGTCTCTAGCAGTAGAGAGCGGTAAAGTCGCAGCGTCCATAGTATTCCCCGGCGGTTTATGTTTCTCGTTTCCAGATCGTCTGCTGCATGACGTCCGTCGTTAGATCGCAGAAGCCTTCGACGATAGCTTTGTGTGCAACCTGAAACCAATCATGTTCCCAATCGGCATGCGGTTCCGGTTTCGACGATGATGCAGTTAGCTCCATCCGGATAGCATCGCCGCCAGCTGTCAGCTTGGCGCTCGCTATTGAGACCGTTAGCTTGCCAGCATCTTTGGGCAACCCATATTCAAGCTGCAGATAGGCGCCACGAATGTCGCCGCCCTCGACCTTGGGGGGCAGTCGCACATCCTTGAACAGCCGCTGCAAATCGCTCCAGTCGTTCCATTCGCGTCCTTGCCGGAACACGTTGATGTACGAGAGCTCGCATCGTCGTGTGACAAGCTCCGCTTTGAGTTGGCCTAGGAGGAACGTTTGGAACAGCTCAGCGTACTTCTTGTACTCAGCATAGATGGATTCAAACCGAGCATAAGGCTGAGTGCCGTCGGTTTGGCGCCAGTTGCAGTGGAAGCGGTCGCTTTGTACTTGAAGAAGACGTGTCTTATCCGCGCTGACAAACCAAACACGCGGGAGCATTGCGCCCGTTGTCCGATCGAAGTGAGGTTCTGCGCCGGGATCAAGCAACAGTGGGGCATGCTCGCACCCTGGGAAGTCGTTCTGGATCAGTTCCCAAAATCGACCGTAGTAGGGGACGAGGAGGCGAGTCTGTGGCTCAAAAGTCTTCCCGACGATTACCTCATTGATAGGCGGTGCGGAGAAGGAGATCGTCATGATGGTCGAGGATGCTACTTTTTACGGCAATGTAGCATTGAACTGCGGTTGCCGTATAGCGATCTCGGTCGACCGAAACGTGCGTTGACACTTCGTTGACAGAAAAGAAAAAAGGGTTACAAGCAATCGCTTGTAACCCTTTGAATTTCTTGGTGGGGCGTGAGTGACTCGAACACTCGACCTACGGATTAAGAGTCCGCTGCTCTACCAACTGAGCTAACGCCCCCAACAGAAGAAAGATTATGCCGGGGTTTTCAGGGCATGGCAAGCCCTTTCTGCGAATTTCCCGAAAATATTTCGTCTAGGCAACGACGGCTGTCGGCGCGGTAACGAGCGGTCGCAGTTCGCGCGCTCCCGGTATGATGACGCCACACGCGTTGCGCGGCGGTCGCGCAACGCTTTCTGGACACTCGAAGATGGACGAAAACGCAGTCCGCGAATTGCTGGATCGCCTGCTGGCCCCGTGGGTCCGCTCGCTGGGTCTGGTCCCCGTGTCGATCGGCGACGACAGCGTCACGCTGCGCCTGCCGTTTTCCGGCGAGTTCCGTCATTCGGGCGGCGTGATCTGCGGCCAGGTGTTCACGGCGGCGGCCGACACCGCGATGGTGGTCGCGATTTCGGCCGCGCTCGGCGAATTCCGTCCGATGACGACCGTGTCGCTGAACACGAACTTCATGCGTCCCGTGCGCAAGGGCGACGTGCTGGTCACCGCGCGCGTGCTGCGGATGGGCCGCAATCTCGTGTTCGGCGAAGTCGAGCTGTTCGACGAGGACGGCAAGATGGCCGTCCACGCGACGTCGACCTACGCCCTCATCAGCTGAGCGGCGCGATGTTCGACCAGATCGTCTTTGCGGGCGGCGGCAATCGCTGCTGGTGGCAGGCCGGCTTCTGGGACGTCGCGCAGCCGGCCCTCGGCCTGCGCCCGCGCGTGATCACCGGCATCTCGGCCGGCGCGGCCACCGCCTGCATGCTGTATACGCGCGACGCCGCGTGGGTGATGCGCTATTACGAAGAGGCGCTGCGCCACAACCGGAAGAACGCGTACTGGGGCAACCTGTTCGGGCGGGAGCCCGTGTTTCCGCATTACCGGATCTACCGCCAGGCGCTGCTCGACATCTACGGCGAGCCGTTCGCGAAGCTCGCCGCGGCGCCGGAGATCCGCATCGGCGTGTCGCACGTGCCGCGCTGGCTCGGCGCGCGCAGCGCGGTCGCGGCCGGCCTCGTCGCATACAACATCGAAAAGTACGTGCGCAAGACGCTGCACCGACGCTCGGGCGCACGCTCGGCTTTCGGCCGGAATTCGTGCGCGCGCAGGCCTGCGCGCACGTCGACGAACTCGCCGACCTGATCCTGCAGTCGTCCTGCACGCCGCCGTTCACGCCGGTGCTGCGGCGCGGCGGCCGGCCGGTGCTCGACGGCGGGATGGTCGACAACGTGCCGGTCGATGCGCTCGATCCGTCGCCGGGCGACGTGCTGGTGCTCGTCACGCGGCTGTATCCGCGTCCGCAGATGTTCACGGTCGCGCATGGCGACCAGCGGCGGCTGTATGTGCAGCCGTCGAGCAAGGTGCCGATTTCGAGCTGGGATTACACGAGCCCGTCGCAGATGCGGCATGCGTACGATCTCGGGCGGCGCGACGGCGAGCACTTCCTCACGCGCGTCGGCGCGATGACGGGCGGCCGCGTGGCCGCCTGACGATCGCTCGGGGGAGCAACGGGCCGCGCGACGCGCGCAGCCCGTGGCGATCAGCGCTTGCGGATCGGCGTCAGCGCTTCCGGGTTGGCGACGCTCGACATGTCGCCGTCGTCGAACGCGAGAATGTTGCGGAATGCGGCACTGAAATACAGCTCGTAGCTTTCGCGTTCGACGTAGCCGATGTGCGGCGTGCAGATCACGTTTTCCATCCGCAGCAGGCTGTAGCCCTGCAGGATCGGCTCGCTTTCGAACACGTCGATCGCGACCATTCCCGGACGGTTATGCGACAGCGCGTTGACGAGTGCGTTTTCCTCGAGCAGCTCGGCGCGGCTCGTATTGACGAGCAGCGACGTCGGCTTCATCCGCATCAGGTCTTCCTGCTTCACGATCCCGTGCGTGTCGTCGTGCAGGCGCAGGTGCAGCGACAGCACGTCGCTCTGCTCGAACAGCGCCTCGCGGCTCTCGGCGGCCGTATAGCCGTCGGCGCGCGCGGCCTCGAGCGAATGCTCGCGGCCCCAGATCAGCACGTTCATCCCGAACGCCTTGCCGTAACCGGCGACGAGCCGGCCGATCTTGCCGTAGCCCCAGATGCCGAGCGTCTGGCCGCGCAGCACCTGGCCGAGGCCGAAGTTCGGCGGCAGCGCCGACGTCTTCAGGCCCGACTGCTGCCAAGCACCCTGTTTCAGGTTCGCGACGTATTGCGGAATGCGGCGCTGGGCGGCCATCACGAGCGCCCAGGTCAGCTCGGCCGGCGCGACCGGCGAACCGGTGCCTTCGAGCACCGCGATGCCGCGGTCGGTACACGCGTCGAGATCGATGTGGCTCGACACGCGGCCGGTCTGGCTGATCATGCGCAGATTCGGCAGCTTGGCGAGCAACTGCGACGTAATCGGGGTTCGTTCACGAATCAGCACGAGCGCCTCGACTTCCGCCAGACGGCTGGCGAGCTGTCCGAGGCCGCGCACCGTATTGTTGAAGACCTTTACGTCGTGGCCGGCGAGCATCTCGAAGCAGTTCAGCTTGCGGACGGCGTCCTGGTAGTCGTCGAGGATGGCAATTTTCATGGTGAACGGGGTGTCGCGCGTTGAAAGCGGCAGGGCGGCGGCGCAGCTTGCGCGCCGGTCTCGCCCGGCCGGGGCCGACATGATGCAACGTCGGCCGCCTTCATGGTGTCTTTTTAACAGGTTGTTACGCTCCGCCGCAATCGGCTTCCGCCGCCCCGGGCGCCGCTCCCGCGCCGTGCAAAGGGGTGCGCTGTTGTGTCGCATCGAACACGTCCTTCCTGATTCGGCCGCTTACTCGACGAGGTTCACCCAATTGTTGCTTCAAGCAGAATAATTGGATCAAGTATCCGCAGAAGGCGAGGATTTTTGACTATTTTTATCGTCAACCGGCCCCTTGTTGAGCAACTCTGCATCATTTCCGCTGTCGTAGGAGAATTACGCATTTGCATCATCTTTTTGAAGTTGTAACAGCGGCAGGAGTCGTTATGGATCATTTGCAGTCGATGCGCGTGTTCGTCAAGGTTGCAGATCTCGGCAGTTTCGCGCGGGCCGCGAGCGCAATGGATATCTCCAACGCGGTCGCGACGCGCCACGTCGCCGATCTGGAAGGCCGGCTCGGCACGCGTTTGCTTAACCGCACCACGCGCAGCCTCTCCCTGACGGAGTCGGGTCAGGTCTATCTGGAGCGTGCCCGCCAGATCCTCGACGAGCTCGAGGACGTCGAGCAGATGGTCGTCGCACGCAATCACGAGCCGGTCGGCACGCTGCGCATCGTCGCGCCGGTCGTGTTCGGCCTGCACAATCTCGCCCCGGTGCTGCAGTCGTACACGGAGAATTTCCCGAAGGTGGTGCCCGATCTCACGCTGGTCGACCGGCAGGTCGATCTCGTCGAGGAAGGCTTCGACGTCGGCATCGTGGTCACGCGCCAGATGCGTAGCGCGAGCATCGTCACGCGGCGCCTGACCACCGGTTGCATGACCGTGTGTGCGACGCCCAGCTATCTGGAGAAGCACGGCGTGCCGATTCATCCGGAACAGCTCGCCGAGCACCCGGCCCTGAGCCTGCCGACCGAATACTGGGGCGACGAGCGTGTGTTCACCGGGCCGGACGGCGAAGTACGCGTGCGCCCGACCAACGTGATCGTCGCGAACAACACCGCGATGCTGCGCCAGTTCGCGCTGCTCGGGATGGGCGTCGCGATCCTGCCGAGCTACCTGATCGGCAGCGACATCGCGCGCGGCGCGCTCGTGCGGCTGCTGCCGGATTTCCGGCTGCCGCAGGTCGAGATCAACATCGCCTACCCGAGCCGGCGCCATCTGCCGGCGAAGGTGCGCACGTTCATTGACCACCTCGTCGAGCATTTCAGCCACTCCACCGACGCGACGATGGGCGAACAATGGGCCGCGCAGAGCGCGACGGTGCCGCCGATCGGCGTCGAGATGCGTGCCGAGCAGCCCGAATCGACCGATCCGAACCTGCAGCCGCGGATGGCGCGCTCGCCGCGCGCGCGCGTGGCGGTGCCGTCGCCGCTGTAACGGCTCGGCGCCCGGTAGCGATACGCCGGCGCAAATAAAAAACGCGGATCGATCGATCCGCGTTTTTTTATGGCTGCGTGCCGGCGCCGGGCGCGCCCGAAGCGGCGCCCGGCGGCCGGGCCGTCACGAACCCGTCTTGCGCGCCGTCGTCTTGCGGGCGGCGGTCTTGCGTGCCGGCACCGGTTTCTCTTCAGCGCCTTCGGTCACGGTTTCGGCATCCTTCGTCGCCGATTTGGCCGTCTTCTTCGCCGCGGCCGCCTTCGGTTCCTTCTTCTCGAACTCGAAGCCGATCTTGCCGTCCGGCTGCTTCACGAGGAACGCCTTGAAGTTGCGGCCGGTACGCGACGACTTGAAGCCCGGCAGCAGATCCGTGCGGCCGTCGGCCAGCAGCTTGCCCATCTGCTCGCGCGTGATTTCCTGCTGCAGGATCACCTTGCCCGAGCGGAAGTCGCAGGTCTTCGGGTTCGCGACCGAGTGCTCGCACACGTAGCTCATCCCGTGCTCGAACACGCGGCCCTTGCATTTCGGGCACGCGCCGACCGGTTCCTGCGCGGAGAAGTCGGGCGCTTCGCCTTCCTCGCCGCCCTGGTCCTGGCCGAAATCGAACTCGAGCTTGTAGTTCTTCGTCTCGTCGTCGAAGGACAGCTTGAGGATCGCCGAGAACGGGCGGCCCATCTTGCTGCGGAACCCGGACAGCGGCCCGATTTCCTTCTTCTGCAGCAACTCCTCGACTTCCGGGATCTCGAACTGCCGGCTGCCCGGGATCTTCGAGATCGAGAAGTCGCACTTCGTGCACGCGAAGCGGCGGTAGTTTTCCTTCACCTGGCCGCCGCAATTCGGGCACGGCGTCTGAAGGGTCGCGTAGTCGCCGGGGATCGTGTCGGAATCGTATTCCTTCGCGCGCTTGACGATCTGCTGCGTCATGCGGGCGATTTCCTGCATGAACGCGTCGCGGCCGAGATTGCCGCGCTCCATCTGCGACAGCTTGTATTCCCATTCGCCGGTGAGCTCGGGCGCGGTGAGTTCCTTCACGCCGAGGCCGCGCAGCAGCGTCATCAGCTGGAACGCCTTCGCGGTCGGGATCAATTCGCGGCCCTCGCGCAGCAGGTACTTCTCGCCGAGCAGACCTTCGATGATCGCCGCCCGGGTGGCCGGCGTGCCGAGGCCCTTCGCGGCCATCGCCTCGCGCAGCTCGTCGTCCTCGACCAGCTTGCCGGCGCCTTCCATCGCGGACAGCAGCGTCGCTTCCGAGTAGCGTGCGGGCGGCTTGGTCACGAGCGCGACGGCGGCGATTTCGTCCGTCTTCACCTTCTCGTCCTTCTGCACCGGCACGAGGTTCGCGTCCGCGCCTTCGGCATCGCGGCCGTACACCTGCAGCCAGCCCGGTTCGACGAGCACCTTGCCTTCGGTCTTGAAGTGATGGCCGGCGACTTCGGTGATGCGCGTCGTCACGCGGAATTCGGCTGCCGGGAAGAACACCGCGAGGAAGCGCTTCACGACCATGTCGTACAGCTTCTGCTCCGGCTCGGACAGCGATTTCGGCGCCTGCAGCGTCGGGATGATGGCAAAGTGGTCGCTGATCTTCGAGTTGTCGAAGATCCGCTTGTTCGGCTTCACCCAGCCCTTGTCGAGCACCTGCTTCGCGTGCGGCAGATAGTTGTTGCTTTCCTTGAGCATCTCCAGCGTGGACTGGACCGTCGACAGGTAGTCTTCCGGCAGCGCGCGCGCGTCGGTACGCGGGTAGGTCAGCACCTTGTGCTTTTCATACAGCGCCTGCGCGAGGCCGAGCGTGTTCTTCGCCGAGAAGCCGAAGCGGCTGTTCGCCTCGCGCTGCAGGCTCGTCAGGTCGAACAGCAGCGGCGACAGTTGGGTCGACGGCTTCGATTCCTCGGACACCGTGCCGACCTGGTCGCGGCAGGCGGCAACGATCGTTTCGGCGGCCGGCAGGCTCCACAGACGGGAGTCGCGCTTTTCCGGATCGAATTCGTCGCGCTTGAATTTCGGGTCGTACCACTTGCCTTCGTAGAAGCCGCCCGCGCACGCGAATTCGGCCTTCACTTCCCAGTAGTCGCGCGGGACGAAGCGGCGGATTTTCTCTTCCCGTTCGACGACGATCGACAACGTTGGCGTCTGAACGCGGCCGACGGTGGTCAGGAAAAAGCCGCCGCCCTTGCTGTTGAACGCGGTCATCGCGCGCGTGCCGTTGATCCCGACGAGCCAGTCGGCTTCCGAGCGGCAGCGCGCGGCGTCGGCGAGCGGCTGCATGTCCGAGTCGCTGCGCAGGTTCGCGAAACCGTCGCGGATCGCCTGCGGCGTCATCGATTGCAGCCACAACCGCTGGACCGGCTGCTTCGCCTTCGCGTGCTGCGCGATCAGGCGGAAAATCAGCTCGCCTTCGCGCCCCGCGTCGCATGCGTTGATCAGTCGGTCGACGTCCTTGCGCTTCATCAGCTTCGTGAGCACCTTGAGGCGCGACTCGCTTTTTGCGATCGGGTTCAGGTCGAAATGCGGGGGAATGACGGGCAGATGCGCGAAGCTCCATTTCCCGCGCTTGACCTCGTACTCCTCCGGGGCGGCGATTTCCAGCAGGTGGCCGACAGCGGACGAAAGGACGAAATCGTCGCTCTCGTAATACTCGTCATGCTTGGTAAAGCCGCCCAAAGCGCGTGCGATGTCGTTCGCGACAGAAGGCTTTTCCGCAATGATCAGTGCTTTGGACATGACAGGTGTGTGTTGGTAGACCGGGTTCGCCGGTGTGGGTCCCTTTTACGACCGCTTTATAGCACACGCCGCAGCGACGGCGGCTCAGCGTGTAAAAAGCGGCTCATCATAGAGGGGGGCCGCAACGGCGGCAAGCGCCGGGCGCGGTGGGGCGCGCAAACCTGCGCCAAACCGCCGCGCCGGCCCGCGGATTCAGGCTTCGACGTTCAGGACGTCGCGCAATTTCGGTGCGTGCGGCGCACCGGGCACCGCGCTCAGGTCGGACAGCATGCGCTCGACGATCGCCGCGTGCGGCAGCACCGTGCCGAAGAAGCGCGCGGTGTGGGCATCCTCGATCAGGATGGTCGGGAAGTTCTCGACGTCGAGATCGTCGAGCCGGTCGGCATGGGTTTCGATGTCGATCCACGCGAAGCAGGCGTCCGGATGCGCATCGGCGAGCTGGTCGAAGGCGGTCCGGTAGTCGCGGCACGTGCCGCACCAGTCGGCGCACAGGCACGCGACCAGCAACGTGCCGGGATCGGCGAGGCGCTCGGCGATCCGATCTGCGTCGGTGTCGAGATTCAGCGCGGGCATGGCATTCCTTGGGTTGCGTCGGCGGCCGGGCCGCCCCTATGCCGGGGAATGTAGCACGCCCCGCGCGGACGGGGTGGGCGCCGGGTCAAGCCGCGTGAAGCGTCCGCCGGCGACGCTCGCGACGCGGCCGGCCAGTTCCAGCGCGAGCAGCGCACCGTGCAGCACGTCGTCGGACAGGCCGCTGTGCTCGGCGAGCCATTCGTACGTCACGGGGCCGTATCCCAGCGCGGCGAGCACGACCTGTTCCGACGGGTTGCCCGGTGGCGGGGCTTCGATGCGGGGCGGCGCGGCGGACGCGGCGGCGCGATCCGGTTGCGCGACGCCGTCAGCTTCGGGCTCGCGAATTTCGCCCACGGTCGGGCCCGGGTTGCCGGCCCGCGCCGCGCCGCCCGTCGCGCGCGCGGCCGGCTCGCCGAGCCCGTATTCCTCTAGCACGTCGAGCGGCGCCGCGGTGAGTTTTGCGCCGTCGCGGATCAGCGCGTGGCAGCCCTGCGCGAGCGGGGCGTGGATCGAACCGGGCATCGCGAACACATCGCGCCCCAGTTCGTTCGCGAGCCGCGCGGTGATCAGCGAGCCCGAGCGCGGGGCGGCCTCGACGACGAGCACGCCGATCGCGAGCGCGGCGATCAGCCGGTTGCGCTGCGGGAAATGCGCGGCGCGGGCCGGCGTGCCGAGCGGCCATTCCGACACGATCGCGCCGTGCGCGGCGATCTTGTGGGCGAGCGCGCGGTGCCGCGCCGGATAGACGAGATCGGCGCCCGTCGCGATCACCGCGACGGTGCCCGAGCGGCCGTCGAGCCCGCCACGATGCGCGGCGCCGTCGATCCCGAGCGCCAGGCCCGAGACGATCGTGAGGCCCGCGTCGGACAACGCGTGGGCGAAATGCGTGGCGTCGGCGAGCCCCTGCGGCGTCGCATGGCGGCTGCCGACGATGGCGAGGCCGCGTGCGTGCAGCAGGTCGAGCCGCCCCTTTACATATAGCAGCGGCGGCGGATCGTGCAGGTCGCGCAGCCGCGGCGGGTAGGCCGGGTCGCTCAGCGTGACGAGCACGTTGCCCGGGCCGTCGAGCCATGCGAGCGCGGCGCGCGTGCGCGTATCGAGATCGGCGCGCCCGCTCGCGCGCACGGCCTGCGCGGCGGCGGGGCTGCTCACGGCGGCGATGGCTTCGTCGGACGCGCACAGTAACGCCTCCGGCGAGCCGAATACCTCGAGCAGCACCTGCAGCACGGCGGGCGGGAGACCGGGCACATGCGCGAGCTGCAGCCAGGCGCGCAGCGCGGCGGGCGTCAGCGCTTGCGGGGACATGAGGCTGCCCTCCAATGCGGCAGCCAGCGGAGCGCGTGGCGCCATGATAAAATTTTCATCATCCGAAATACTCGACAGGGCCGTGCGCGCAGGCGCCCGGCCGATTGCAGGAGGCGCGATCCGCGGCATTGATATGCCACGCATCCGCCTCATCTTCATTGCATCCCGGCGGCGGCGCCAGCCGGCCGGATGGCCGATGCGGCGCGCCGCTCCACCGAATACCGAACACCATGGCTTTGCTCAATATTCTTCATTACCCCGACAAGCGGCTGCACAAGGTCGCGAAGCCCGTCGACAAGGTCGACGACCGGATCCGCAAGCTCGTCGCCGACATGGCCGAGACCATGTACGCCGCGCCCGGCATCGGCCTGGCGGCCACGCAGGTCGACGTGCACGAGCGCGTGATCGTGATCGACGTCTCCGAGGAGAAGAACGAGCTGCGCGCGTTCATCAACCCGGAAATCGTGTGGTCGAGCGACGCGAAGCAGACCTATGAAGAAGGCTGCCTGTCGGTGCCCGGCATCTACGACGAAGTCGAGCGCCCCGACCGCGTGCGCGTGCGCGCGCTCAACGAGCAGGGCGAGACGTTCGAGCTCGACTGCGAAGGGCTGCTCGCGGTGTGCGTGCAGCACGAGATGGATCACCTGATGGGCCGCGTGTTCGTCGAATACCTGTCGCCGCTCAAGCAGACGCGTATCAAGACGAAGATGAAGAAACTCGAACGCGCGATGTGATGCGCGTGCGCCCAGCCCGACCCCGAACGCTGTCATGACCCATACGTTGCGCGTGATTTTTGCCGGCACGCCGGAATTCGCCGCGGCTGCCCTTGCCGCGATCCACGAGGCCGGTTTCCCGGTGCCGCTCGTGCTCACCCAGCCCGATCGCCCGGCCGGGCGCGGGATGAAACTCCAGGCGAGCGCCGTGAAGCGCTACGCCGTCGAGCACGGGATGACCGTCGCGCAGCCGCCGTCGCTGCGCCGCGCGGGCAAGTACCCGGCGGAGGCGGCCGACGCGATCGAGCTGCTGCGCACGACGCCGCACGACGTGATGGTGGTGGCCGCGTACGGCCTGCTGCTGCCGCAGGAAGTGCTCGACATCCCGCGCGCCGGCTGCATCAACATCCATGCGTCGCTGCTGCCGCGCTGGCGCGGCGCCGCGCCGATCCATCGTGCGATCGAGGCCGGCGACGCCGAGACGGGCGTCACGCTGATGCAGATGGATGCCGGCCTCGACACCGGCGCGATGATCGAGGAGGCGCGCCTCGCGATCGCGCCCGACGATACGACCGCGACGCTGCACGATCGCCTCGCCGCCGACGGCGCGCGGCTGATCGTCGACGCGCTCGTGCGGCTCGAGCGCGACGGCACGCTGCCGGCGACGCCCCAGCCGGCCGACGGCGTGACCTACGCGGAAAAGATCGGCAAGCACGAAGCGGCGCTCGACTGGCGCAAGCCGGCCGACGTGCTCGCGCGCCAGGTGCGTGCGTTCGATCCGTTCCCGGGCGGCGTCGCGACGCTCGATGGCGCGGCCATCAAGCTGTGGGCGGCGGAGCCCGTGGCGGCGCGCGGCCCGAGTGCCGACGCGGCGCCCGGCACGATCGTCGAAGCCGCGCCGGAAGGCGTGGTGGTCGCGTGCGGCAGCGGTGCGCTGCGCGTGACCCAGTTGCAGAAGCCGGGCGGCAAGCGGCTGCCCGCTCGGGAATTTCTCGCCGGTTCGCCGCTCGTCGCCGGCCAGCGTTTCGCGCTGCCAGACGCCGACTGACAGGACCTAAGCGCCATTCGACCCGATCCGCCGGCCCGGCGCAACTAGCCGGACGGCCGAGTCGCGTGGGGCGGCAGGCGCGCGTAGAATTTCCCTGCGCTCTCCGGTTTCGAGGTTTTCATGTTCGGCATCACCCATTTCGGCTTCTTCGTGTTCGCGGTTTTCCTGCTGAACATCACGCCTGGTCCCGATACGGCCTACATCGTCGGCCGCAGCGTCGCGCAGGGGCGCGGCGCGGGGCTGATGTCGGCGTTCGGCATTTCGGCCGGCTGCTGCGTGCACGCGCTCGCCTGCGCGTTCGGCCTGACCGCGCTGCTGGCCGCGTCGGCAACCGCGTTCACGGTGATCAAGCTGGTCGGCGCCGCGTACCTGATCTATCTCGGCGTGCGGATGATCGTCGCGAAGCAGGCCGCCGCGCCGTCGGGCGCCGAAGCCGCGCGGGTAGCGGCCGCCAAGCCGCTGCGCCAGTTGTTCATGCAGGGTTTCTGGACCAACGTGCTGAATCCGAAGGTCGTGCTGTTCTTCGTGTCGTTCTTTCCGCAGTTCGTGTCGGCCGACAGTCCGCACAAGGCCTGGGCGTTTCTGACCCTCGGGGCGGTGTTCGTCGCGATGAGCACGGTCTGGACGAGCGGGGTCGCGTGGGTGGCGGGCAGCGTCACGCAGCGCTTTTCCGGCAAGCCGGGCGTCAGGAAGTGGCTCGACCGCACGGTCGGCAGCGCTTTCGTCGGCCTCGGCCTTCGTCTTGCAGCTTCGCAACGCTGAGATTGAATTTTTCCGGCAAGACCTTATCTAACAAATCGCTTACAATTTTCCGCCGTGCGCTGTGAGGCACGGCGGGTCCCCTGACGGATAAGGAGTGGGTATGTTCAATTGGGTCAAAACGGCGATGCTGATGGCCGCGATCACGGCCCTGTTCATCGTGATCGGCGGGATGATCGGCGGCTCGCGCGGCATGACGATCGCGCTGCTGTTCGCGCTCGGCATGAATTTCTTCTCGTACTGGTTCTCGGACAAGATGGTGCTGCGCATGTACAACGCGCAGGAAGTCGACGAGAACACGGCGCCGCAGTTCTACCGGATGGTGCGCGAGCTGGCCACGCGCGCGAACCTGCCGATGCCGCGCGTCTATCTGATCAACGAGGACGCACCGAACGCGTTCGCGACGGGCCGCAACCCCGAGCACGCGGCAGTCGCCGCGACGACGGGCATCCTGCGCGTGCTGTCGGAGCGCGAGATGCGCGGCGTGATGGCGCACGAGCTCGCGCACGTGAAGCACCGCGACATCCTGATCTCGACGATCACCGCGACGATGGCGGGCGCGATCTCGGCGCTCGCGAACTTCGCGATGTTCTTTGGCGGGCGCGACGAGAACGGCCGGCCGGCCAACCCGATCGCGGGGATCGCGGTCGCGCTGCTCGCGCCGATCGCCGGCGCCTTGATCCAGATGGCCATTTCACGGGCGCGCGAGTTCGAGGCCGACCGCGGCGGCGCGCAGATTTCCGGCGATCCGCAGTCGCTCGCCACCGCGCTCGACAAGATCCACCGCTATGCGGCGGGCATCCCGTTCCAGGCGGCCGAGGCGCATCCGGCCACCGCGCAGATGATGATCATGAACCCGCTGCACGGCGGCGGTCTGCAGAACCTGTTCTCGACACACCCGGCCACCGAGGAGCGCATCGCGCGCCTGATGGAGATGGCGCGCACCGGCCGCTTCGAGTGACCCGTCGGCGGACCCGTGCGGCAACGGCCGCGCGGGATCGCCCCGCCACCCCGCATGCTTCGCGCTGCGGGGTGTTTCATTTGTGCGCGCCGTAAACGGGCCAAAGGGGCGGCATGGCCGCGCGCTACAATGCGCGGTTTGGGATCGCGGGCCGTCTGGCGGTTGCGATCCCGCCGTTTGCCGCATGTGTTTGCCGCACCGATTGCCGCGCCTGTTTGCCGATTCCGCACCGATGACACGACCTCGTTCTTCCGCTCCGACTACTTCCGGCCGCCCGGCGCGCCTGGCTGCGCTGCACCTGGCACCCGATTCGCTCGGCTTCGCGCTCGACGCTGCCGCGCAGGCGGTCGATGCGGTGCGACGCGGCACCGCGTTGCCGGCGGCGCTGTCGGCGGTATTCGCGCAGATGCCGTCCGGTGCGCAGGCGCTCGCGCGCGGCGCGACGCAGGACGTCGCCTACCGGACGATGCGCCGCCTCGGCAGCGCGGACTGGCTGATCGGCAAGTTCGTCAGCAAGGCGCCGCCCGCGCACGTGCACGCGGTGCTCGCCGGCGCGTTCGCGCTGCTGCTCGATCCGGCGGACGAGGCCGCGTACCCGGCGTTCACGGTGGTCGACCAGGCCGTCACCGTCATCGGGGCGCGGCGCGAATTCGCGTTCGCGAAAGGAATGGTCAACGCGGTGCTGCGCCGGTTCCTGCGCGAGCGCGACGCGCTCGTCGCGGCGATGCAGGACGACCCGGTCGCCCGCTGGAACTACCGCGCATGGTGGGTCGATGCGGTGAAGCGCGCATGGCCCGACGCGTGGCAGGCGATCCTCGCGGCCGGCGAGCATCAGGGGCCGCTGACGCTGCGCGTGAATGCGCGCCGCGCGAGTGTCGATGGGTATCTCGACACGCTGCGCGCAAACGGAATCGACGCGACCGCGATCGGCCGGCACGCGGTGCGGCTCGCGTCGGCGCTGCCGGTGGATCGCATTCCGGGATTCGCCGACGGCGTGGTGTCGGTGCAGGACGCGGGCGCGCAGCTCGCGGCCGAATGGCTCGGCGCGCGCGACGGCATGCGCGTGCTCGACGCGTGCGCGGCGCCCGGCGGCAAGACGGGCCATATTCTCGAACTCGCCGATGCGGAGGTCGTGGCGCTCGAAAGCGACGCGACGCGTGCCGCGCGGATCGGCGAGAACCTCGTGCGCCTGTCGCTCGCCGCGAACGTGTGCGTCGGCGACGCCGGCGCGCCGGAAGCGTGGTACGACGGGCGTCCGTTCGATCGCATCCTGGCCGACGTGCCGTGCTCGGCGTCCGGCATCGTGCGGCGCCACCCCGACATCCGCTGGCTGCGCCGCGAGGCCGACATTCCGGCGCTGGTCGCGGAGCAGCGGCGCATCCTGTCGGCGCTGTGGCCGCTCGTGAAACCGGGCGGCGAACTGCTTTACGTGACCTGCTCGATCTTCCCCGAGGAAGGCGAAGGGCAGGCCCGCTGGTTTGAAGCGGCCTGTGAAGATGCGGTACGATTGGACGCCCCCGGCCAACTGCTGCCGGGCGGCGTGCAGGGACGGGCGGCCGCCGGCGCACTCGACCAGAACACCGATCACGACGGATTTTTCTACGCGCGGTTTCAGAAACGGTGACGATCAAACACCTTTTTCCCTTTCGGCTCGCGGCCGTCTTGCTGGTCGCGTTGACGCTGTGTCTGGCCGTCGTCCGGCCGGCGCATGCCGAATCGATCGCCGTGCAGCGCGCATCGCTCCAGTCCGACGGAAGCGGCTGGAGCCTCGACGCACGGTTCGACTTCGAGCTGAATCCGAACCTCGAGGATGCCGTCAACAAGGGCATCCCGCTTTACTTCACGACCGACTTCGAGCTGAGCCGCGCGCGCTGGTACTGGTTCGACGAGCAGCCGGTGTCCGTCACGCAGACGATCCGCCTGTCGTTCCAGCCGCTCACGCGCGAGTACCGCGTGTCGACGGGCGGCCTGCAGCTCGGCTTCCCGTCGCTGAAGGATGCGCTCGCGGTGGTCCGGCACATCACGTCGTGGCACGTGATCGACCGCAACCAGGTGCGCGTCGGCGAAACCTACACGGCGTCGGTGCGGATGCAGCTCGACACGGCGCTGATGCCGAAGCCGTTCCAGGTCGATGCCGTGAACAACCGCGACTGGACGCTCGGGTCGGACTGGAAGCGCTTCAACTTCACGGTGACCGAACGTGCTAAATAAAGTGCGCCGCGCGGCCAGCGGGAAGAGCCTCCTCATTCGCGTGATCGTGTCGACGGTCGCGCTGACCGCGCTGCTGCTGCTCGTGCTGCTCGCGGCCGCGAGCGCGAACACCGAATTCTTCGACCGCTACTACTCGTGGCTGTACGCGACGAACATCGTCGTCGCGCTCGTGTTCCTGCTCGTGGTGCTCGGGCTGATCGGGATGATCGTCGCGCGCCTGCGGAAGGGCAAGTTCGGCACGCGGCTGCTCGCGAAGCTCGCGGTGTTCTTCGCGCTCGTCGGCGTGGTGCCGGGCGGGATCATCTACATCGTGTCGTACCAGTTCGTGTCGCGCAGTATCGAGTCGTGGTTCGACGTGAACGTCGAGACGGCGCTGACGGCCGGCCTGAATCTCGGGCGCGGGATGCTCGATGCATCGCTGTCCGATCTGCAGACGAAGGCGCGGCTGATGTCCGACCAGCTCGCGAGCGTCGATGCGAACACGAACGGCACGACGCTCACGCTGCTGCGGCTGCGCGACCAGTTCGGCGTGCAGGACGCGACGATCGTCGAGCCGAGCCGCGGCGGCTCGGGCGCGGCGCCCGACCTGCACATCGTCGCGCAGGCGTCGGGCAATTTCGCGGCGCTGATTCCGGACGACCTGCCGACGCCGCTGATGCTGAGCCAGGCGCGCGAACACGGCGCGTACGCGGCGATCGAGGGCGAGGTCGACGGCGACCCGCGCGCGCACGGCGCGAAGGGCGCGCTGCGGCTGCGCGTCGTGCGGCCGATTCCCGATGCGACCACGTCGCTGCTGCAGCCGGCGGAGCGGTTCCTGCAGCTCACGCAGCCGGTGCCGCCCGGGCTCGCGCACAACGCGGACGCCGTGCAGCGTGCGTATCGCGAATACCAGGAAAAGTCGCTCGGCCGCACGGGCCTGCGCAAGATGTACATCGGCACGCTGACGCTCGCGCTGTTCCTCGCGACCTTCATCGCGATGATGCTCGCGCTCGCGCTCGGCCAGCAGCTCGCGCGGCCGCTGTTCCTGCTCGCGCAGGGCACGAAGGAGATCACGGAAGGCGACTACACGCCGAAGCGCGAGATCAAGACGCGCGACGAGCTCGGCTTCCTCACGCAGTCGTTCAACGCGATGACGCGCCAGTTGTCCGAGGCGCGGCTCGCGGTCGAGAAGAACCGCATCGCGCTCGAGCATTCGAAGACGTATCTCGAGAGCATCCTCGCGAACCTGACGGCCGGCGTGTTCGTGCTCGATCGCCAGTTCCGGCTGACGACGGCCAATCGCGGCGCCGAGCGAATCTTCCGGCAGCCGTTCAATTCGCTGATCGGCACGACGCTCGACCGGATCGGCGTGGCCGCCGGGTTCGGCGCGATGGTCCGCAAGGCGTTCGCCGATCGCGAGGCGGCGTCCGACGGCGGCAGCGGCGATCGCGGCCACTGGCAGCAGCAGTTCGCGATCGAGGTGCCGGGCGAAACCGATCCGCTGACGCTGCTCGTGCGCGGCACGCGGCTCGTGTCGACGGTCGAGGGACAGGCCGACGACCCGCAGACGTCCGGCTACGTCGTCGTGTTCGACGACATCTCCGACGTGATTTCCGCGCAGCGTTCGGTCGCGTGGGGCGAGGTCGCGCGGCGGCTCGCGCACGAGATCAAGAATCCGCTGACGCCGATCCAGCTGTCGGCCGAGCGGCTGCAGATGAAGCTGTCCGACAAGCTCGCGCCGCCCGACGCGGACGTGCTCAAGCGCGGCGCGACGATGATCGTGAACCAGGTGGCCGCGATGAAGCGGATGGTCGACGATTTCCGCGAATACGCGCGCACGCCGCCGGCGGTGCTCGCGAACCTGCAGTTGAACGAACTGGCGAGCGAGGTGCTCGGGCTGTACGGCGTCGGCGAAGGCAAGAGCCCGATCGTCGCCGAACTCGCGCCGTCGCTGCCGGTGATTCGCGGCGACGCGACGCAATTGCGCCAGGTGATTCACAACCTGCTGCAGAATGCGCAGGATTCGGTTGCGGAGTCCGCGCATCCGCGTGTGTTGATCGAAACCAAGACAGTAGAATATGGCGACCCCGACGCCGAGGGCAAAACGCGCGTCGCGGTGCGTCTGACGGTGTCCGACAACGGGCCCGGTTTTCCGGCACGCATCCTGACCCGCGCGTTCGAGCCTTACGTGACGACGAAGGCGAAGGGCACGGGGCTCGGGCTGGCCACGGTCAAGAAAATCGTTGACGAGCACGGCGCGCGGATCGATCTGCGCAATCGCATGCACGGCGAGACCGTCGAGGGTGCGCAGGTGTCGATCCTGTTCCTGCAGATGGCGAGCGATACGCCAGGCGCCGTACCGGGTGCGCAGGACGGGGCGACTCCCGCCAAGACAAAAGCAAGTGAGCAGACAAAGGCAGCGTAAATGGCAACCATCCTGGTGGTAGATGATGAAATGGGCATCCGGGAATTGCTCTCGGAGATCCTCAGCGATGAAGGACATGTCGTCGAGGCGGCGGAGAACGCGCAGGCCGCGCGGGAATACCGGCTGAATCAGGCGCCCGATCTCGTGCTGCTCGATATCTGGATGCCCGATACCGACGGCGTCACGCTGCTCAAGGAATGGGCGGCGCAGGGGCTGCTGACGATGCCCGTGATCATGATGTCCGGGCACGCGACGATCGATACGGCCGTCGAGGCGACCAAGATCGGCGCGCTCGATTTTCTCGAGAAACCGATCGCGCTGCAGAAGCTGCTGAAGTCGGTCGAGCACGGGCTTGCGCGCGGCGCGGCGCCGGTGTCCGCGAACGCGGCGGCGAAGGCGGGTGGCGCGCAGGCCGCGGGGCCGGCGGCGGTGGCGTCCGCGGCGGCGCTGCCGACGCTCGGCGACGACATGGCGTCGGCGCTCGGCGTCGCGGGCCAGACGGCCGCGATTCCGTTCGACATCCCGTTGCGCGAGGCGCGCGATGCGTTCGAGCGCGCGTACTTCGAATATCACCTCGCGCGCGAGAACGGCAGCATGACGCGCGTCGCGGAGAAGACGGGCCTCGAGCGCACGCACCTGTATCGCAAGCTCAAGCAGCTCGGCGTCGAGCTCGGCAAGAAGCCGTCGGAAGGCGCGCTGTAAAATATTTCGCGAAAGCACTTGCTCAGGGGCGGATAGCTCGATATACTTTCATTCTTCGTTGGCCCGGTAGCTCAGTTGGTAGAGCAGCGGATTGAAAATCCGCGTGTCGATGGTTCGATTCCGTCCCAGGCCACCAGCATTTAAAACCCCAAGAATCGGAAGGTTCTTGGGGTTTTTCGTTTGTGGTGGATATTGCGGGTCGTGGGCGGCAGGCCCGGCAGCATTCGTCGGGGCATGATAAAATCCGTGCCCGCTCAATGACTTAGCGCATCGCTTCATGCGCATGGCAGGCTGCCCGCGGCTCGCCTGCCGTGGCGCGCGGCAACGATGCCGCGATGAGCGGTATAAGCGCGCCGCCGCATTCGCGGCCCACCGCGCTGCCTATACTGGTCGGGCCGGCGCAGGCCGGCCGCGTCGGCCGCCCGGCGGCAGCCGGCCTCGGGCGCAGTGCGACGCGAGCCTATACATTCACGGAGTATCACGGTGATTCGGACAGACGCTAAAGACGGCGCGCTCGTGTTGTTTTCCGGCGGGCAGGATTCCGCCACGTGCGTGGCATGGGCCCTCGAACGCTACCAGACGGTCGAGACGCTCGGCTTTGATTACGGCCAGCGTCATCGCGTCGAACTCGAGTGCCGGGAAGGCGTGCGCGAAGCGCTGAAGCGCAAGTTTCCGGCATGGTCGGACCGGCTCGGCGACGATCACATGATCGACTTGTCGGTGCTCGGCGCGATCAGCGATACCGCGATGACGCGCACGATCGAGATCGAGACGACGGCCAACGGCCTGCCGAACACGTTCGTGCCGGGCCGCAACCTGATGTTCATGACGATCGCCGCGGCGATCGCCTATCGCCGCGGGCTGCGCGTGCTGGTCGGCGGGATGTGCGAAACCGATTTCTCGGGCTATCCGGACTGCCGCGACGACACGATGAAGGCGCTGCAGGTCGCGCTGAATCTCGGGATGGATACGCGCATGGTGCTCGAGACGCCGCTGATGTGGCTCGACAAGGCGCAGACCTGGCAGCTCGCCGAACAGCTCGGCGGCGACGCGCTCGTCGAACTGATCCGCGTCGAGACGCACACGTGCTACGTGGGCGAGCGCGCGGAGCTGCACGACTGGGGCTTCGGCTGCGGCGAATGCCCGGCCTGCAAGCTGCGCAAGCGCGGCTACGAGGCCTACCTGAAGGGCGAGCGAGTGACCGAAGCGCCGCTGTAACGCGGCTGCGCGGGCAGCGCTTGGTGGACAACGGATTCTGATCGACAACGAGCGGCGCGAGCCGGACGAAGCACGATGACTTACGCGGTCAAGGAAATTTTCTACACGTTGCAGGGCGAGGGCGCGAATGCGGGCCGGCCGGCCGTGTTCTGCCGGTTCGCCGGCTGCAACCTGTGGTCGGGCCGCGAAGAGGATCGTGCGGAGGCCGTGTGCCGCTTCTGCGATACGGATTTCGTCGGCACCGACGGCGAGAACGGCGGCAAGTTCAAGGACGCCGCCGCGCTCGTCGCGACGATCGCCGGCCTGTGGCCGGACGGCGAAGCGCACCGCTTCGTCGTCTGCACGGGCGGCGAGCCGATGCTGCAGCTCGACCAGCCGCTCGTCGACGCGCTGCATGCGGCCGGCTTCGAGATCGCGATCGAGACCAACGGGTCGCTGCCGGTGCTCGAATCGATCGACTGGATCTGCGTGAGCCCGAAGGCCGATGCGCCCCTCGTCGTCACGAAGGGCAACGAACTGAAGGTCGTCGTGCCGCAGGACAACCAGCGGCTGGCCGACTACGCGAAGCTCGATTTCGAGTATTTTCTCGTGCAGCCGATGGACGGCCCGTCGCGCGACCTCAACACGAAGCTCGCGATCGACTGGTGCAAGCGTCATCCGCAGTGGCGGCTGTCGATGCAGACCCACAAATATCTGAACATTCCCTGAGCCACGGCTTTTGACATCGTGCTGATTACCCGAAAACTCGAATTCGACGCGGGCCACCGCATCCCCGATCACCGCAGCCAGTGCAGGAACCTGCACGGCCATCGCTACGTGCTCGAAATCACGCTGCGCGGCGATCTCGTCGATACCGAGGGCGCGCCCGACCGCGGCATGGTGATGGATTTCGCCGACGTGAAGGCGCTCGCGATGGAGCACCTCGTCAGCAAGTGGGACCACGCGTTCCTGGTCTATGCGCGCGACGAGGTCGTGCGCTCGTTCCTCGAGCAGATGGCCGACCACAAGACCGTCGTGATCGACCGGATCCCGACCGTCGAGAATCTCGCGGCGATCGCGTTCGACCTTCTCGCGAACGTGTACGACGCGCATTACGGCGTGAACCTGCGCCTCGAGCGCGTGCGTCTGTACGAAACGCCGAACTGCTGGGCCGACGTCGAGCGCCAGCCCGGCCGCTGAGCCTGCCTGCCCCGGCAGCCCCGCCGTCCGTCGCGGGCTGCCCGTCGCCGCGCCTGGCGGTCGCCCCTTCCGTCCCGCGCCGGGACGGCTTCCCCCGTCTGCTCCCGCATCGAGCACCCGCCGCGCTATGATCGTCGTGCGGCACCGAAAAACGCTCGCATGAGCCATCGCGCGGCCCGCGCTGTCAGATCGGCGGCCCCGGCCCGACTCACGTTCTCCGGCGCGCGATCTGTCGCCGCCGCCATGCTTCGATTGCGTGGCGGTGCGCGTTTCGCTTCGCCTGTTGCTTGTCCCGTTCGATTGCCGTTCCGTTCCGGAGGCCGTATCGATGAGCACCCTCACCAATTCCCTCAAACACCGCCTGCGCGACGGTGACGAGCCGCTGTACGGCCTGTGGCTGTCGCTCGGCAGCGACTCGGCCGCGGAAGCGCTCGCGCATGCCGGTTACGACTGGCTCTGCATCGACATGGAGCATGCGCCGAACGACAGTCGCGACGTGGCGTCGCAACTGCGCGCGATCGCCGCGGCGCACCTGCCGAGCGAGCCGGTCGTGCGCGTGCCGGCGCGCGAGCCGTGGCTGGTGAAGCGCGCGCTCGACGCCGGCGCGCGCACGCTGATGTTCCCGTGTATCGAGACGCCCGACGACGCCGCGCACGCGGTGCGGCTCACGCGCTTCCCGTCGCCGGAATCGCCCGACGGGCTGCGCGGCGTGGCGGGCATGGTGCGCGCGGCGGCGTTCGGCATGCGCCGCGACTACCTGCAGACGGCGAATGCGCAAGTCGCGGTGATCGTGCAGGTCGAATCGGCGCGCGGCATCGACGAGGTCGAGCGGATCGCGGTGACGCCCGGCGTCGATTGCCTGTTCGTCGGCCCGGCCGATCTCGCGGCGAGCCTCGGGCATCTCGGCGATATCCGCCACCCGGACGTCGAAACCGCGATGGCGCGCGTGCTCGCGGCCGGCAGGCAGGCGGGCGTCGCGGTCGGCATCTTCGCCGGCGATACGGCGGCCGCGCGCCAGTATCGCGACGCCGGTTACCGGATGATCACGGTGTCGGCCGACGTGAGCTGGCTGTTGCGGGCGACGCGGCAGGCGTTGCAGGAGGTACGGTCATGAACGACGCAGGTGCAGTGTGCCGCAGGCGCGCGCGGATCGCGGTGATGGTCGGCCTATGGGCCGTGTGTGTGGCCGCCGCCGCGCAGGGCGCGCCGCAAGTGAAGCCCGATCCGTCGCACGAGACGCAATCGGCGGTCGCCGACTACAACGCCGGCGACTATCGCGCGGCGCTCGTGCAATTCCACGATGCGGCCGAGCGCGGCGATCGCCTCGCGCAGTTCAACTACGCGATGATGTTGCTGACGGGCGAAGGCGTGACGGCGAACGTCGACGAAGGGGTGCGCTGGCTGAAGCGCGCGGCGGAAGCGAACATGTCGCACGCGCAGTACGTGTACGGCCGGATGTTCGACGACGGCGAGTTCGTCGCGCGCAATCCGGCTGAAGCGCATCGCTGGTTCCTGCGGGCCGCGAAACAGGGACACGTGCAGGCCGCGCTGTCGCTCGCGAACCAGTTCCTCGACGGGCGCGGCACGCCGCGCGACAACCGGCAGGCGTTCGTATGGTACAAGCAGGCCGCCGACGCGGGCGAGCCCACCGCGCAGTACGTGACCGCGTCGTTCTACGAGCGCGGCGGCGACGGCGTCGCGCAGAACCTGAACATCGCGCGCGCGTATTACGCGGCGGCGGCCGCGCAAGGCGACGAAACGGCCGGGCTGAAATTCAAGGAGCTGAGCGCGCGGCTGAAGGCGCCGATGCCGGCCTCGGGCGCCGGTGCGGAGCCAGGCAAGCCGCACGCGCCGCCGCAGTAAGCGGCCCTCGCCCAATGAAAAACGGCGCCGGGGCGCCGTTTTCGTGCGTCGCGGTGCAGATCGCGCGGTCAGCTCTTCATCAGCCGCCGCTGCCGCCCGACGCTCATGATCATCCCGATCGCGATGCCGAGCGTCGTGAGCGCGGTGCCGCCGTAGCTCATGAACGGCAGCGGCACGCCGACGACCGGCAGCACGCCGCTCACCATCCCGATGTTGACGAACGCGTAGACGAAGAACGCGAGCGTGAGCGAGCCCGCGAGCAGCCGGCCGAACTGCGTCGCGCCTTGCGCGGCGATGTAGAGGCCGCGCGCGATCAGCGCCATGTACAGCGTCAGTAGCACGAGCCCGCCGGCGAGCCCCCATTCCTCCGAGAACACCGCGAAGATGAAGTCGGTGTGTTTTTCCGGAATGAATTCGAGGTGCGCCTGCGTGCCTTTCAGATAGCCCTTGCCGAGCACGCCGCCCGAGCCGATCGCGATCACGGCCTGGATCGTGTGGAAGCCCTTGCCGAGCGGGTCGGACGTCGGGTCGAGCAGCGTGCATACGCGGTGCTTCTGGTAGTCGTGCATCAGCGGCCACTGCACGTCGGGCTGGCAGATGCGTTCCTCGAACACGGCGATCGAGCCGACCGCGATCACGCCCGCGACGAGCACGGGCACGATCAGCTTGAACGACAGGCCGGCGAGGTAGATCACGAAGAAGCCGGCCGCGAACACGAGCAGGCCTGTGCCGAGGTCGGGCTGCTTCGCGATCAGCCCGACCGGCACCATCAGGATCCCGAACGCGGCGACGAAGTCGTACCAGCGCAGCCCGCCTTCGCGGCGCTGGTAGTACCACGCGAGCATCAGCGGCGTCGCGATCTTGAGGATTTCCGACGGCTGGATCACGACGCCGACGTTCAGCCAGCGCTTCGCGCCCTTCTTGGTCATCCCGAACAGCGCGACGGCAATCAGCAGCGCGACCCCGAACGTGTAGAGCGGGACCGCGAAGCGCATCAGCGTGGTCGGCGGGATGTTGGCGATCACCCACATCAGCACGAACGTCAGCAGGATGTTGCGCAACTGGTCCTCGACGCGGCCCGGCATGTCGATCGACGCGCTGTACAGCGTGACGATGCCGACGCACAGCAGCAGGAACACGATGAGGGCGAGCGGGCGGTCGAAGCCCGCGAACATTTGCTTGATCTTGTCGAGCCAGGCGCGCTTGTCGAATTGCATGCCTTTCTCCGTTAATGAGCGGTGCCGGCGTCCGCCGCTTTCGCGGGGGCCATCGCACGGTGGTTGTCGTCCCGCGGCGTGCCGACGACCGGTTGCGCGTCGCTGGCGGGCCGGCGCGGCCGGTGCGGGCGCCGGATCGGCGGCAGACTCGCGGCCGTCGGCGCCGCGGCGCTCGCGTCGGTCGGCGCGGCGGCACTGGCGCTCGCCGCCCCCGAGGCGCCGGACGCGGCCGATGCCGCGTCGGCCGCGCTGGCCGCCGACGGCACGACCGGCTGCGGCAGCGCGGTGAAGCCGGCCGCGATCGTGGCCGGCTTCGACGTGTCGCCGACCACCGGCGTGCTCACCGGCTCGGTGGCCGACGCCGCGGCGGCCACGGCCGCGGCCTCGTTCTTCGGGTTCTGGCGCTCGACCAGGTAATAGTCGAGCACGCGGCGTGCGATCGGGCCGGCGGCCTGCGCGCCCCAGCCGCCATTCTCGACGACCAGCGCGATGGCGATCTGCGGATGGTCGACCGGCGCGTACGCGATGAACAGCGCGTGGTCGCGCAGGTGCTCGGCGAGCAGGTGGCCCTTGTAGTTCGAGCCCTGCAGCGAGAACACCTGCGCGGTACCGGTCTTGCCGGCCGCGAGGTACGGTGCGCCGCGGAACACCTTGTACGCGGTACCGGACGGGTTCTCGATCACGTTCTCCATCCCGCGCTTCACGACGTCGATGTCGGCCTGCTTGAGCGGGATCACGTCGCTTTCCTTCGGCACGGTCAGGTGGCGCGCGCGCGTGATCGGATCCTCGACTTCCTTCACGAGGTGCGGCTTCATCACGACGCCGTTGTTCGCGAGCGTCGCCGTGGCGTGCGCGAGCTGCAGGATCGTGAACGAGTTGTAGCCCTGGCCGATTCCGAGGCTGATCGTCTCGCCGTCGAACCATTTCTGCTGCGCGGCCTTCTTGAACGCCTTCTTCTTCCAGTCGGTCGATGGCAGGATCCCGCGTGCCTCGCCCTGGATGTCGATCCCGGTGATCTGGCCGAAGCCGAACGGCTTCATGAAGTTGGCGATCGCGTTCACGCCGAGGTCGCGCGCGAGCATGTAGAAGTAGGTGTCGTTCGACACCATGATCGCCTTGTTCATGTCGACCCAGCCCTGGCCCGAGCGCACGTCGTTGCGGAACGTGTGGCCGCCGAACGTGAAGTAACCGGGATCCTGGAAGCCCCAGCCCGGCGTGCGCTTGCCGAGCGTCAGGCCCGCGAGCGCCATGAACGGCTTGTACGTCGAGCCGGGCGGGTAGGTGCCGTGCAGCGGGCGATTCAGGAGCGGCTTGTCGGGCGAGTTGTTCAGCTCGTCCCAGGTCTGCTGGTCGATGCCATCGACGAACGAGTTCGGGTCGAAGCTCGGCGACGACACGAACGCGAGCACGTCGCCCGTCTTCGGCTCGATCGCGACGAGCGCGCCGCGCTTGCCGGCGAACGCCTGCTCGGCGACCTGCTGCAGCCCGATGTCGAGCGACAGCACGAGGTTGTTGCCGGGCGTCGCCTGCGTGCGCGACAGCGTGCGCACCGGGCGGCCGCCGGCCGTCACCTCGACTTCCTCGAAGCCCGTCAGCCCGTGCAGCTCGGTCTCGTAGCTCTGCTCGACGCCGATCTTGCCGATGTAGTCGGTGCCCTTGTAGTTGTTCGCGTCGCGGCGCGGATCGTAGTGCTCCTGGTCGCTGTCGTTGTCGTCGCTCATCGCGTCGATGCGATCCTGATCGCGCTTCGAGATCCGGCCGATATAGCCGATCACGTGCGCGGCCGTCATGCCGAGCGGGTACTGACGGAACAGCCGCGCGCGCACCTCGACGCCGGGGAAGCGGAAACGCTGCGCGGTGAAGCGCGCGACTTCGGCGTCGGTGAGCCGCGTGCGAATCGGCAGGCTCTCGAAGTTCTTCGAATCTTCCTGCAGCTTCTTGAAGCGGCGGCGGTCGCGTGCGTCGATCGGGATGATCTCGGACAGCTTGTCGATCGTGTTGTCGAGCGTGTCGTCGAGCTTCGACGGCGTGATCTCGAGCGTGTACGCCGAGTAGTTCTTCGCGAGGATCACGCCGTTGCGGTCGGTGATGATCCCGCGGTTCGGCACGATCGGCGCGACGGAGATGCGGTTTTCCTCGGCCTGCAGCGCGTATTTGCCGTGCTGCATCAATTGCAGGTAGAAGAAGCGGCTCGCGAGCAGCCCGAAGCAGACGAACACGAACACGCCCGCCGCCGCGACGCGCAGGCGGAACCTCGAGAGCTGCTGTTGGGTGTCGTTGAATTCGGTCATTTAAGGGCAATCTGCCCCGCGCGCGGGCGCGGGCGAGGTGCCGCCCCGGAGCGCGGCGCGCGGCGGGCGTGGGGGCGGCGGGTATTCAAGGTCGGTCCGGCTCAGATCGGGCGCGTATCGTCCGGGTCGACCGGGCGGCGTTGCGGCATCAGCAGCAGGTGGCTCGCGATCGGCCACAGCGCGGCTTCGACGAAACCGTCGACCAGATAGCGCCAGCCGGGGAACGCGGCGCCCATCAGCAGGCGGATCACGAACGGTACGAGCTGCGCGGCGACGAGCAGCGGCGTGACGTACAGCACCTGCACGCCGATCGGCATCCACAGCACGCGGCGGTGGATCGTGATCGCGCCGTACGACAGCAGCGTATAGGCGAGCGCGTGCTCGCCGAGCAGCCCCGCGTCATGCACGTCCATCAGGATGCCGAGCGCGAACGCGACACCCATCCCGACCTTGCGCGGCTGATGGATGTTCCAGAACAGCAGCACGAGCGCGACGAAATCGGGCACGCCGGGGAGGCGCCCCCACGGCATCAGGTTCAGCAGGAACGCGGCGGCGAGGCTGAAGACGATGAAGTACGGATTGACCGGCTGCAGGATGTATTGCGGGCGGTTCATCGCTGGGCTCCTGATTGCCCGGCGGCAGGCCTCGCGGGCGCGGCGGCGGGCTTGGCCGGCGCGGCGGGGGCCGCCGGCGCCGGTTGCGCGCCGGGCTGGGCCGCGGCGGCCGGCTTCGCGTTCGCGTCGGCCTTGTCGGCTTTCTCCGCTTTCTCGCCCTTCGCGGCGGCTTTCGCGCCCTTCTTGCCCTTCGCGATCTTCTCGGCCGCCGGATCGGGCTCGGCCGGGCGCGGCGGGATGTCGTTGCGGTAATGCAGCACGAGCATCTGGCGCGCGCCGCGCACGGCCGCGACCGGTGCGCAGGTCACGCGGGCGAACGCGGTGTCGGCGAGCTTGTCGACGCGCGCGACCTTCGCGACCGGCAGGCCGGGCGGATAGACGCCGTCGAGGCCGCTCGTGACGAGTTCGTCGCCGGCGACGAGATCCGCGCTCGTCGGCACGAAACGCAGGTCGAGCGAATCGCCCTTCGGCGTGCCGTAGATCACGCTGCGCAGGCCGGTGCGCAGCACCTGCACGGGAATCGCGAGATCGCGGTCGGTGACCAGCGTGACTTCGGATTGCAGCGGGAACACGCGCGTGACCTGACCGATCACGCCGTCCTCGCTGACGACGGGCGAACCGTCCTGGATGCCTTGCTGCGAGCCTTGCCCGATCACGATCTTCTGCGTGAACGGATCGCTCGTGTCGTACTGGATCTCGACCGGCGTCGATTGCGTCGCGATGTGCTGGCGCAGCTCGAGCACCGCGCGCAGATGGATGTTCTCCTGCGCAAGCACCGCGGCCTGGTTGGCCTGCGTGGACAGCTGCAGGTTGCGTTTGCGGAGGTCGTCGTTCTCGTGGCGCAGCGATGCGCCGGTGACGGCGATGTCGGCCGCGCCCATGAACAGGTCGCGCGGCACGAGCGCCGCGCGTTGCAGCGGATAAAGCACGGTGCCGAGCACGCCGCGCACGATTTCGAGCGTGCTGAAGCGCGCGTCCGACACGAGGAGCGCGATGGCGAGGGCGACGAAGAAGATGAGCCGCGCGAGCGCGGGCGGACCTTGCTTGAAGAGGGGCGGCGGACTGTATTCCATGGTCGGCGCCGGGCGCGTGTGATCGGTTAAATAATGCTCAGACGCGCAAACGGCGCGGCGGTTCGTTCTGAACGAGCGATCCGGCCACGCCGCGGGTGCGTCATATCAAACGGGACTGCTTAGGCGATCACTCGGCGATCACTCGTACGAGAAGATGCTGCCCAGCTTGTCCATGCGCTCGAGCGCCATGCCCGACCCGCGTACGACGCAGGTGAGCGGATCTTCGGCGACGAGCACCGGCAGGCCGGTTTCTTCCGCGAGCAGGCGATCGAGGTCGCGCAGCAGCGCGCCGCCGCCCGTCAGCATCATCCCGCGTTCGGCGATGTCGGCGCCGAGTTCCGGCGGCGTCTGTTCGAGCGCGATCTTCACCGACGACACGATCTGGTTCAGCGGATCGGTCAGCGCTTCGAGGATTTCGTTGCTGGAGATCGTGAAGCTGCGCGGGATGCCTTCCGACAGGTTGCGGCCCTTCACTTCCATTTCCTTGACTTCGGAGCCCGGGAACGCGGAGCCGATTTCCTTCTTGATCGCCTCGGCGGTCTGCTCGCCGATCAGCATCCCGTAGTTGCGGCGGATGTAGTTGACGATCGCCTCGTCGAACTTGTCGCCGCCGACGCGCACCGAGCCCTTGTAGACGATGCCGCCGAGCGAGATCACGCCGACTTCGGTCGTGCCGCCGCCGATGTCGACGACCATCGAGCCGGTGGCTTCCGACACCGGCAGGCCCGCGCCGATCGCGGCCGCCATCGGCTCCTCGATCAGGTAGACCTGCGACGCGCCGGCGCCGTGCGCCGCTTCCTTGATCGCGCGGCGCTCGACCTGGGTCGAGCCGCACGGCACGCAGATGATGATGCGCGGCGACGGCGAGAACATGCGCGACTCGTGGGCCGTCTTGATGAACTGCTTGATCATCTGCTCGGTGACGGTGAAGTCGGCGATCACGCCGTCCTTCATCGGGCGGATCGCCTCGATGTTGCCCGGCACCTTGCCGAGCATCTGCTTGGCTTCCTTGCCGACCGCCTGGATCGTCTTCTTGCCGTTGGGGCCGCCTTCCTGGCGGATCGACACGACGGACGGCTCATCGAGGACGATGCCCTTGCCGCGCATGTAGATCAGGGTGTTTGCGGTGCCGAGGTCGATCGCGAGATCGTTGGAGAAGTAGCTGCGCAAAAAACCGAACATTCAGAATCCTGTTTCGCTCTGGGCCGGCCCTGCATAGCGAGCGCTGAGGGCGGCAGCGGAAAAAATAACAGCCTCGGGAAGCGTGGCGGAAGCGGCCGCCGCGGCGCACGAAGCTGCGAGTGATGTCTACCGGGGATCGCACGAAGCACGCACGGCTTGCCGAAACAAGGCGAAACGGTGCGGGAAAAGGCTGCCGGGTTTGGGTCGAACGCGTAATGATACCTTATAATTTCACGGTATTTGAATCGAAACGGGCGGTATTTTTGCCGCTTCGGCCCCGATTTTTGAGGGTGGGATCGCACCCTCCAACCCCCCGCCGCAGTGCTGCCGTCGATGCACTGCGCAGCCTTGTTTTTCCGGTGATCGCATGGCCCTGACCCTGACCGATGTGAAACGCATCGCGCACCTGGCGCGACTCGAAATGGCCGACGCCGACGCCGAGCACATGCTCGGCCAGCTCAATGAATTCTTCGGCCTCGTCGAACAGATGCAGGCGGTCGACACCGCCGGCATCGCGCCGCTCGCCCACCCGATCGAACAGATCCAGGAAGTCGCGCAGCGCCTGCGCGACGACGCCGTGACGGAAGTCGTCGATCGCGACGACAACCAGCGTCCGGCGCCGGCCGTCCAGGACGGCCTCTATCTCGTGCCGAAGGTGATCGAGTAAGCATTCGATGACAAGCGCGCCGGCCGTCCAGCGCCGCGCGCCACCCAGAATTCCCAGGAAAACCACTCAATGCACGCAAAAAGCCTGACCGAACTACGCGCCGCGCTCGCCGCCAAGGAATGCTCGGCCGTCGAGCTCGCGCAGCACTACCTGAAACGGATCGACGCCGCGCGCGACCTGAACGCGTTCGTTCAAGTCGACGCCGATCTCACCCTCGCGCAGGCGAAAGCCGCCGACGCCGAACTCGCGCGCGGCGCGGGCGGCGCGCTGACCGGCCTGCCGATCGCGCACAAGGACGTCTTCGTCACGCGCGGCTGGCGCTCGACCGCCGGCTCGAAGATGCTCGCGAACTACGAGAGCCCGTTCGACGCGACCGTCGTCGCCCGCCTGCAGGCGGCCGGCATGGTCACGCTCGGCAAGACCAACATGGACGAGTTCGCGATGGGCTCGTCCAACGAGAATTCGGCGTTCGGCGCGGTGAAGAACCCGTGGGACACGAACGCGGTGCCGGGCGGCAGCTCGGGCGGCAGCTCGGCCGCCGTCGCCGCGCGCCTCGCGCCGGCCGCGACCGGCACCGACACCGGCGGCTCGATCCGCCAGCCCGCGTCGTTCGCGGGCGTGACGGGCATCAAGCCGACCTACGGCCGCGTGTCGCGCTACGGGATGATCGCGTTCGCGTCGTCGCTCGACCAGGGCGGCCCGATGGCGCAGAGCGCGTCCGACTGCGCGCTGCTGCTGAACGCGATGGCCGGTTTCGACGAGCGCGATTCGACGAGCCTCGAGCGCGACGATGAAGACTTCACGCGCCACCTCGGCCAGCCGTGGGCGGCCGGCAACGATGCGGGCAAGCCGCTCGCGGGCCTGCGCATCGGCTTGCCGAACGAGTATTTCGGCGCGGGCCTCGCCGACGACGTGCGCGCGTCGATCGACGCGGCGCTCGAGCAATACGAAGCGCTCGGCGCGACGCTCGTGCCGGTGTCGCTGCCGAAGACGGAATTGTCGATCCCGGTGTACTACGTGATCGCGCCGGCGGAAGCGTCGTCGAACCTGTCGCGTTTCGACGGCGTGCGCTTCGGCCACCGCGCCGCGCAGTACGGCGATCTGCTCGACATGTACAAGAAGTCGCGCGCCGAAGGCTTCGGGCCTGAAGTGAAGCGCCGGATTCTCGTCGGCACCTACGTGCTGTCGCACGGCTACTACGACGCGTACTACCTGCAGGCGCAGAAGATCCGCCGCATCATCGCGAACGATTTCCAGGAAGCGTTCAAGTCCTGCGACGTGATCATGGGCCCGGCATCGCCGACGGTCGCATGGGATCTCGGCGCGAAGGGCGACGATCCGGTGCAGATGTATCTCGCGGATATCTACACGCTGTCGGTGAGCCTCGCGGGCCTGCCCGGCATGAGCGTGCCGTGCGGCTTCGGCGCGGGCGCGAACGCGAAGCGCCCGGTCGGCCTGCAGATCATCGGCAACTATTTCAACGAAGCCCGGATGCTGCAGGTTGCCGACGCGTTCCAGCGCGCGACCGACTGGCACAAGCAAGTTCCGGCGGGGGTATAAGCATGACTCAATGGGAAGTCGTCATCGGTCTCGAGACGCACGCGCAACTGTCGACCGTCTCGAAGATTTTCTCGGGCGCGTCGACACAGTTCGGCGCGGAACCGAACACACAGGCGTGCCCGGTCGACCTGGCGCTGCCGGGCGTGCTGCCGGTGCTGAACCGCGGCGCGGTCGAGCGGGCGATCCGCTTCGGCCTCGCGATCGGCTCGACCATCGCGCCGCGCAGCATCTTCGCGCGCAAGAATTATTTCTACCCCGATCTGCCGAAGGGCTATCAGATCAGCCAGTACGAGATTCCGGTCGTGCAGGGCGGCCAGATCACGATCCAGGTGCCGGCCAACGAGAAGGCCGGCAAGGCCGCGTACGAGAAGACCGTCAACCTGACCCGCGCGCATCTCGAGGAAGACGCGGGCAAGTCGCTGCATGAAGACTTCGCCGGGATGACCGGGATCGACCTGAACCGCGCGGGCACGCCGCTGCTCGAAATCGTCACCGAGCCGGAAATGCGCAGCGCGGCCGAGGCCGTGGCCTATGCGAAGGCGCTGCACGCGCTTGTCGTGTGGCTCGGCATCTGCGACGGCAACATGCAGGAAGGCTCGTTCCGCTGCGACGCGAACGTGTCGGTGCGCCCGGTCGGCCAGGAGAAGTTCGGCACGCGCGCGGAAATCAAGAACCTGAACTCGTTCCGGTTTCTCGAGGAAGCGATCAGCTACGAAGTGCGTCGTCAGATCGAGCTGATCGAGGACGGCGGCGAGGTCGTGCAGGAAACGCGCCTGTACGACCCGGACAAGCGCGAGACGCGCTCGATGCGCAGCAAGGAAGACGCGCACGACTACCGCTACTTCCCCGATCCCGACCTGATGCCGCTCGTGATCGGCCGGGACTGGATCGAGCGCGTGCAGTCGGGCATGCCCGAGCTGCCGGCCGCGATGCAGCAGCGCTTCGTCGACGAGTACGGCGTGTCCGCGTACGACGCGGGCGTGCTGACGTCGAGCAAGGCGATGGCCGCGTACTTCGAGTCGGTGGTCGCGAAGGCCGGCGCGGCGAACGCGAAGATCGTCGCGAACTGGCTGATGGGCGACGTGTCGTCGCAACTGAACCGCGACGGCATCGAGATCGACGCGATTCCGGTGTCGGCCGCGCAGCTCGCGCTGTTGCTGCAGCGCATCGCCGACGGCACGATCTCGAACAAGATCGCGAAGGAAATCTTCGCGACGATCTGGGACGAGAAGGCGACCGACGAAGGCGCGGCCGACCGCATCATCGACGCGAAGGGCCTGAAGCAGATCTCCGACACCGGCGCGCTGGAAGCGATCATCGACGAGGTGCTCGCGGCGAACGCGAAATCGGTCGAGGAATTCCGCGCGGGCAAGGAAAAGGCGTTCAACGCGCTGATCGGCCAGGCGATGAAGGCGACCAAGGGCAAGGCCAATCCGCAGCAGGTCAACGAGCTGCTGAAGAAGAAGCTCGGCTGAGCATGCGCGCGCGCCTGAACCGCGCTTGACGACGGGCCGCTCCGAACCAGTTCGGGGCGGCCCGTCGCGTTTGGTGGATGCGTTATCGTATGCATCGCACCGTCCAACGGAGGAACGAATGGCGAAACAACCGTCGCTCGACGATTTCCGCGTGCCCTACAGCACGCGCGAGAAGGAAGCCGCCGCATTCAAGCTCGACGCGTTCGACCCGGCCGCGAAGCCGTTTTCGTCCGGCTCGAAGGAAGCCGATCGCGAACGGCTGTCGGCCGTGTCGACCGAGCTCGACGTCCAGCAGGAGCGCCTGCACACGCAGCAGAAGAAGCGCGTGCTGCTCGTGCTGCAGGGAATGGACACCAGCGGCAAGGACGGCACCGTGCGCGCGGTGTTTCGCGAGGTCGATCCGCTCGGCCTGCGCATCGTGCCGTTCAAGGCGCCGACGCCGATCGAGGCCGCGCACGACTTCCTGTGGCGCGTGCATGCGCAGGTGCCGGCGGCCGGCGAACTCGCGATCTTCAACCGCAGCCACTACGAAGACGTCCTCGTGCCGCGCGTGCTCGGCGCGATCGACGACAAGGAATGCGAACGCCGCTACCGGCAGATCCGCGATTTCGAGACGATGCTGTTCGAGAACGGCACGACCATCGTCAAGTGCTTCCTGCACATCTCGAAGGACGAGCAGCGCGCGCGGCTGCAGGCGCGTATCGACGACCCGACCAAGCACTGGAAATTCGACATCTCCGATCTCGACGCGCGCAAGCACTGGGACGCCTACCAGTCCGCGTACCGCGATGCGCTCGCCGCGACGTCGGCCGAGCATGCGCCGTGGTACGTGATCCCCGCGAATTCGAAGACGCATCGCAACGTGATGATCGCCGAGCTGCTGCTGCGCACGATGACCGACATGAAGCTGGAATTCCCGCCGCCGAAGCCCGAGCTCGAAGGCGTGAAGATCCGTTAAGCTGCGACCCTGTAAAAACATCGAACTGAACGGAACCCGACATGATGCGAGTGATTACCGCCAACCTGAACGGCATCCGCTCCGCCGCGAAGAAGGGCTTCTTCGACTGGCTCGGCGAACAGAACGCCGATTGCGTGTGCGTGCAGGAAATCAAGGTGTCGGCCGACGACCTGCCGGCCGAATTCGTCGAGCCGCACGGCTTCAAGAGCTATTTCCACCACGCCGAGAAGAAGGGCTACAGCGGTGCGGGCGTGTACAGCCGCCGCGAACCCGACGACGTGATCATCGGCTTCGGCAGCAGCGAATTCGATCCCGAAGGACGCTACGTCGAGGCGCGCTACGGCAAGCTGTCGGTCGTGTCGGTGTACGTGCCGTCCGGTTCCAGCGGCGAGGAGCGCCAGCAGGCGAAGTACCGCTTCATGGCCGAATTCATGCCGCACCTCGCCGCGCTGAAGAAGAAGCGCGAGGTGATCCTGTGCGGCGACGTGAACATCGTCCATAAGGAAATCGACATCAAGAACTGGAAGAGCAACCAGAAGAACTCGGGCTGCCTGCCGGAAGAGCGCGAATGGCTCACGAAGCTGTTCGACGACGTCGGCTACGTCGACGTGTTCCGCACGCTCGATCAGCGCCCCGAGCAGTACACGTGGTGGAGCAACCGCGGCCAGGCGTACGCGAAGAACGTCGGGTGGCGGATCGATTACCAGATCGCGACCCCGGGCGTGGCCGGCACCGCGAAAAGCACGTCGATCTTCAAGGACATCAAGTTCAGCGATCACGCACCGCTGACGATCGATTACGACTACGCGAAGTGATGGCCGGCGCTACGCGGTGCGCGTAGCCGCCGAATGCAAAACGGGCCGCATGTCCAACATGCGGCCCGTTTCGTTTGATGCCGCGCTTACTGCTTCAGCGACGCCATATCCACCACGAACCGGTACTTCACGTCGCTCTTCAGCATCCGTTCGTAAGCGGCGTTGATCTGCTGCATCGGAATCGTTTCGATATCGGACGTGATCCCGTGCTCCGCGCAGAAATCGAGCATTTCCTGCGTTTCCGCGATCCCGCCGATCAGCGAGCCCGCAAGGCGGCGGCGCTTGAAGATCAGGTTGAACACCTGCGGCGACGGGTGGTCGTGCTCCGGCGCGCCGACGAGCGTCATCGTGCCGTCGCGCTTCAGCAGGTTCAGGAACGGGTTCAGGTCGTGCTGCGCGGCGACCGTGTTCAGGATGAAGTCGAAGCTGTTCAGGTGCGCGTTCATCTGCGCTTCGTCCTTCGAGATCACGACTTCATGCGCGCCGAGCCGCTTGCCGTCCTCGATCTTCGACGGCGACGTCGTGAACAGCACGACGTGCGCGCCCATCGCGTGCGCCAGCTTCACGCCCATGTGGCCGAGGCCGCCGAGCCCGACGATGCCGACCTTCTTGCCGGGGCCGACGTTCCACTGCCGCAGCGGCGAGTAGGTCGTGATTCCCGCGCACAGGAGCGGCGCGGCGCCGGCCGGGTCGAGCGTGTCCGGCACGCGCAGCACGAACGCCTCGTCGACGACGAGCTGCGTCGAATAGCCGCCGTACGTGATGTCGCCCGTCACGCGATCCTGGCCGTTGTAGGTGCCGACGAAGCCGTTCTCGCAGTATTGCTCGAGGCCCTCGGCGCAGCTCGCGCAGGTGCGGCACGAATCGACGAGGCAGCCGACGCCGACCAGCTCGCCGACCTTGAAGCGCGACACCTGCGGGCCGGTCGCGGTCACGCGGCCGACGATTTCATGGCCCGGCACGACCGGGTAGACCGTGTTGCGCCATTCGTTGCGCGCCTGGTGAAGATCCGAGTGGCAGACGCCGCAGTAGAGGACGTCGATCTGGACGTCGAGGTCGCGCAGCGCGCGACGCTGGAATTCGAACGGGGCGAGCGGCGACTGCGAATCGGTCGCCGCGTAGGCATAGGTTGTGCTCATGCAATGGGCTCCTTGTCCGGAAAACGTCCGGTGAAACGGACTACCGCCGCACCATGTGGCGATGCGGCGAGACAGGACCTCATCGTAAGGAGCGCGGCGCCGCGGCGAAATACATGAAGGTCTTGAAGGTTTGCCTATTCCTCTCGAATTGCGCGCGAACGCCCGTAAAAACACGTTCAAGGTGCTAAATTGCCAGCCAGATTCTCTTGCCGGACAGGACCACGCAGATGAGCTTCCAGCCCCTTTTTGCCGACTCGGGCGACCACGTGCGGCGGCGCATGATCGAGCTGCACACGCGCCTCGCGCCGAACGAGGGCGACACGCTCGCGGCGCTCGACGGCGTGCGCTTTTTTCGCGTCAGCCGTCCCGCGCCGCGCATGCCCGTGCTGTACGAGCCGAGCATCATCGTCGTGTGCCAGGGGCGCAAGCTCGGCTATCTCGGCGACCGTTCGTTCGTCTACGACGCGCAGCAGTATCTGGTGCTCTCGGTGCCGCTGCCGTTCGAATGCGAGACGTTCGCGAGCATGGAGGAGCCGTTTCTCGCGATCTCGATCCGCGTCGATCTGGCGGTGATCGCCGAGCTCGCGATCCTGCTCGACGAGACGCTCGGCGCGGCGGTCAGCGAGCCGCTCGGCGTCTATTCGACGCCGCTCGATGCGCCGCTGGCCGATGCGGTCGTGCGGCTGCTCGAAGCGCTCGCGTCGCCGTACGACACGCGCGTGCTGGGGCCGGCGATCATGCGCGAGATCGCGTATCGCGTGCTGACCGGCGAGCAGGGCGACGCGATGCGCGCGGCGCTCGTGCAGCAGCATCATTTCGGCCGCATCGCGAAGGCGTTGCGGCGCATCCATGCGGAGCTGAAGGCCGATCTTGACGTCGAGACGCTCGCCCGCGAAGCCGGGATGAGCCTCGCGGTGTTCCACGCGCAGTTCAAGCACGTGACGGCGACGTCGCCGATGCAGTACGTGAAGGCCGCGCGGCTGCACCAGGCGCGGCTGATGATGGTGCGCGACGGGCTGGGGGCCGGCGCGGCGGCCGCACGGGTCGGCTATGCGAGCGCGTCGCAGTTCAGCCGCGAGTTCAAACGGCTGTTCGGCCGCAGCCCCGCCGATGAAGTGCGCTCGATGCGTGACAGCGGGCTGCGCCCGGCGATGGCCGACGCGCACGCGTAGCGTGCGGCGTTGCGCGGCGGCTCAGCGCCGCACGATCTTGCGCCGCTGCGCGCTGATGCCCGCGTAGTCCGGCAGCGATTCGACGCGCTTGCCCGTTGCCTTCGCGTACAGCGGCATCAGGTCCGGCAGCCGGTTCAGCAGATCCTGGCGGCGCGCGGTGCTGTACGGATGCGTGTAGATGAAGCCCGACGCCTTGTTCGCGCGCGTCGCGGCCGCGAGTTTGTCCCACAGCGTGATCGCCGCGCGCGGGTCGAAGCCCGCGCGGGCGGCGATGTCGCCGCCGATCACGTCGGCTTCGGTCTCGTCGGTCGGATCGTAGTGGAGCGACTGCAGGCGCTCGCCGAGGTTCAGCGCCTGCGGCAGCGGATCGCCGACGCCGAACAGCGGCGGCAGCGCGGCCGCGCGCAGCGACGTTTGCGAGGCCGTGCTGAAGTTGCTGCGCGCGTGTTCGCGCAGCGCATGCGCGATGCCGTGCGCGAGCAGCACGCCGAACTCGTCGTCGTTCAGGCGTACGCGGTCGAGCATGCCGCCGTACACGAGCACCTTGCCGCCGGGCAGGCAGGTCAGGCGGATGTCGCGCGAGCGGATCGCATTCACGTCCCACGCCCAGCTTTTCACGCGGTCGTTCCATTTCACCGAATACGGCGCGAGCTTCGCGACGATCGCGCGCAGGCGCTTCACGCGCGGCTGGTTCGCGCTCAGCAGGCGGTTGCTGTCGGCGGCCGTCTGCACGATCTGCGCGTATTCGTTCGCGGTCAGTTGTTCGAGCAGCGGCGACGGGATCAGCGTGCGGAACGCGATCGCGTTGCCGTAGCGCACTTGCTGCGGCGTCGGCGTATAGGCCTTCGCCGGCACCGCGGCGCCGGTCGGCTGCGCGCCTTCGGCGGCGGACGGCGGGACGGGCGCGGCAGAGGTTGCAGCGGCGGGCGGCGCGGCCTGCGCGGCGGCCGGGTTGGAGCCCGCCGCGGTCGTGCCGGTGTCGGCCGCGTACGTGCTCGTCGCGGCGAGCACCGCGGCGCCGACGCCCAACGCCGCCGCCGCGTGTGCGAGACGATGCGGGCGGTTACCGCGCACGGCTCGCCTCGCCGTTGCGCGTGGCGCCGTTCCACGGCGCGATCCTGAACAACAGCAGCATGCCGGGAATCGCGAGCACGGTACATACGATGAAATAGTCGTACCAGCCGATCTTCGCGACGACGAAGCCGCTCGCGGCCGACGCGAGCGTGCGCGGCACCGACGCGAGGCTCGTGAACAGCGCGAACTGCGTGGCCGTATAGCGCGGGTCGGTCGTGCTCGCGATATACGCGACGAACGCGGCCATCGTCAGGCCGGTCGTGAAGGTTTCGAAGCCGTAGACGATCGCGAGCGCGACCGTCATCGGGCTCAGTTTGGGCGTGATCTCGATACCGAACACCGACATGAACGACGCGAGCGCGTGGCTGGCCGCGACCGTGAAGTCGTAAAGCATCGCGAGCACCGGCGAGCCGGGGCCTAGCTGCGCGAGCCACGCGAAGCCGAGCGTCGACACCATCTGCAGCGCGCCGAAGATCCACAGGCCGCGGCCGATCCCAATCTTCACGAGCCAGATGCCGCCGATGATGCCGCCGGCGACGCTCGCGACGAGCGCGGTGGTTTTCGCGACGATGCCGATCTCGGTGCGCGAGAAGCCGATGTCGAGGAAGAACGACGTCGACAGCGTGGTGGCCATCGTGTCGCCGATCTTGAACAGGAAGATGAACGCGATGACGAGCAGCGCGCCGGCCCAACCGTCGCGCTGGATGAATTCGCGGAACGGCAGCACGATCGCGTCGCGCAGGTTGCGCGGCGGCGCACCGACCACTTCCGGCTCGCGCACGACGAGCGTCATCAGGATGCCCGGCAGCATGAACGCGCCGGTGATCGCGAACACGGCGTTCCACGGCAGGTGATCCGACAGGATCAGCGCGAGCGAACCGGGGATCAACGCGGCGAGCTTGTACGCGTTCACGTGCACCGCGTTGCCGAGGCCCTGCTCGGTGTCGCGCAGCAGCTCGCGGCGGTATGCGTCTATCACGATGTCGGCGCTCGCGCCGAAGAACGCGACGAGCGTCGTGAGCGCGGCGACCGTCCAGATCGAGTCGCGCGGCGACACGAAGCCGAGCGCGGCGATCGCGCCGGCGACCAGCAACTGCGTGAGCAGCAGCCAGCCGCGCCGGCGGCCCGGCCGCCAGCCGGGCAGGCGCGGGATGTAGCGGTCCATCAGCGGCGCCCACAGGAACTTCCACGTATACGGGAACTGGATCAGCGCGAACAGGCCGATTTCCTTCAGGTTCACGCCCTCGGAGCGCAGCCATGCCTGCACGAGGTAGACGAGCGTGAAGAGCGGCAGCCCCGACGTGAAGCCCAGGAACACGCAGATCAGCATGTGCGTGTTCAGATAGGCGCGCCAGCCGGGGTGATCCTCGTGAGCGTTGAGTGCGGGCGCCTCGTGTGGCGTTTTCGACATGGACTGGAACTGGGTAGCGTTGACTGATGGCGGCGGCAGCGCAGGCGGCGCGCACGGCGCTGCAGGGGCGGCGGCGCGCGCGGGCGGGCCGGATCTTCCGTCAACGGCTCCCCGGCTCAGCTGCGCTTGACGCGATAGACAGCAAGACTACCACGCCAGTTCGCTCCCCATCGAATCGGCTGGCCTTCGTGCAGCACGACGCGGTCGAGAATCGTGACGCCCACTTCGGGCGCCAGTGCCTCGAAATCCTCGATCGTCAGCACCCGCACGTTCGGCGTGTTGTGCCACTGGTAAGGCAGCGACTTCGACACCGGCATCCGGCCGTTCAGCACCGACAGCCGGTGCGGCCAGTAGCCGAAGTTCGGGAACGACACGATGCACTCGCGGCCGACGCGCGCCGTTTCGCGCAGGATCGCGGCCGTCTGGTGGATCGTTTGCAGGGTTTGCGACAGGATCGCGATGTCGAAGCTGTGATCCTCGAACAGGCGCAGGCCGTCCTCGAGGTTCTGCTGGATCACGTTGATGCCGTTCTTCGCGCTCGCGAGCACGCCCGCGTCGTTCAGTTCGATCCCGTAGCCGGTGACGTCCAGCTCCTCCATCAGCAGCGCGAGCAGCGAGCCGTCGCCGCAGCCGAGGTCGAGCACGGTCGAGCGCGGCTCGACCCAGCGCGCGATCGTACGGAAGTCCGCGCGCGCGGACAGGGAATTCAGCGCTTGCTGGTTCATGCTCCCACCTCGTTGGCGATTCGTTCGTAATACGCGCGGATCAGGTTGTGATAGCGCGCGTCGTCGAGCAGGAATGCATCGTGACCGTGCGGCGCATCGATTTCTGCATAGCTGACCGTGCGCTTGTTGTCGAGCAGCGCCTTCACGATCTCGCGCGAACGCGCCGGCGCGAAACGCCAGTCGGTCGAGAAGCTCGCGATCAGGTACTTCGCCTGCGTGTGCGCGAGCGCGGCCGTCAGGTTGCCGTCGAATGCCTTCGCCGGATCGAAGTAGTCGAGCGCGCGGGTGATCAGCAGGTAGGTGTTCGCGTCGAAGTAGTCGGCGAACTTGTCGCCCTGGTAGCGCAGGTACGACTCGACCTCGAATTCGACGTCGAAGCTGAAGTTGTACGCGTCGAGCGCGCCGTCCGCGCGGCGCAGTGCGCGGCCGAATTTCTCGGCCATGTCGTCGTCGGACAGGTACGTGATGTGGCCGATCATCCGCGCGACGCGCAGGCCGCGCTTGGGTTTCACGCCGTGCGCGTAGTAGTCGCCGCCGTGGAAATCGGGATCGGACAGGATCGCCGAGCGCGCGACCTCGTTGAACGCGATGTTCTGCGCGGACAGCTTCGGCGTCGACGCGATGTCGATACAGTGCGCGACGCGTTCCGGATACATCAGGCTCCATGCGAGCGCCTGCATGCCGCCGAGGCTGCCGCCCATCACCGCGGCGAAGCGCTCGATGCCGAACGCGTCGGCGACGCGCGCCTGCGCGTGCACCCAATCCTCGACGGTCACGACCGGGAACTTCGCGCCGTACGGCTTGCCGGTCGACGGATCGATGCTCATCGGGCCGGTCGAGCCGAAGCACGAGCCGAGGTTGTTCACGCCGATCACGAAGAAGCGGTTGGTGTCGAGCGGCTTGCCCGGGCCGACCATGTTGTCCCACCAGCCGGTGCTGCGCGGATCGTCCGCGTAGACGCCGGCGACGTGGTGCGACGCGTTCAGCGCGTGGCACACGAGCACCGCGTTCGAGCGCGCGGCGTTGAGCTCGCCGTACGTCTCGACGACGAGCTGATAGTTGCCGAGCACGCTGCCGCTTTGCAAGCGCAGCGGTTCGGCGAAGTGCATGGTCTGTGGAGCGACGATGCCGATCGATTCCATTCGTTCCGCCTTATGACTGGGCGGCTAAACGGTGTCGGCGAGGCGCGGAGGCGAAGGTGCGCGGCTGACGACCTCTTTAGCCGCATTTGTAGTGAACCGCCGGGGAACGACGCATGACGCAAAGACCCCGGCCGGTTCGCGCGCCCGCAATCGAGTCAGCAAATCGGCGCGCTTCCGACCTGCCGCCAAGCGGGCGGCAAGTCGGCAAAGTATAGCGGATTTTTCCCGGCGGGCGCGTGCGCGATCGGAGGGGCCCGATCGTGCCCGGTATCGACGCGTGCGGTCGTGCCTGATTCGCGTTCCGCAAGACCGGATGCTCCGATTTTCAATACAAAAAATATCAAATTATTCAGTCGGCAGCATGACGCGCTGAATCCTTCAAATCTTGTAAAAATTCATGGACATCAAAAATAAATAGTACGAGTTCTAGTTTCATGCGGACTGATTTAGTAACAGTCCCGTTTTCGAGATGGGTGCCCGCCCATAGAGTTCCAACCAGCTTTCACTATCCGGTTGAAACGCGTGATTCGGCGGCCTTGTCGGCATGATCCTCCACCCCCGCGCGGGGATTTCTCCGCACGCACGTTTCGCATTTCTTTCCGGAAAGCCGTAAGCGTTGAGCTTATTTGTCATCGCTCTCGCCGAGTCGTCGTATCGATATCGCTGTACAGGACCGATGCGCATCGTGGAGAGGTTTACCAAAGGAAAACGTTCGTATGAACAAGTCGTATCGTGTCGTGTGGAACGCATCGACCAGCACCTGGTGCGCGGCATCGGAAATTGCCAGAGGGCGCTCGAAATCGTCGCGCTCCGCGAAATCGAAGATCGCGGCCGCCGCCGCGCTCGTCGTTGCTTCCATGGGGTCCGCGTACGCGGACGAGGTCGACGCGGCAGATCCGTCGACCGACGATCGCGTTCCGCTGACGGAAGTGAAGCTCGAGAATCCGGAGAACCTCAAGCGGGGCGCGCCCAACACGCGGGCCGTCGTGACCGACAACAGCGCATACGTGAAGGTCGACGCGAAGGGCGACGGCTCGGACAACGCATCGGCGATGGGCCAGAATTCGATCGCGATCGGCGCCAAGGCGAGCACGCGCCCGTCGGCGACGGGCCTCGGCGGCGCGGTGGCGATCGGCAATGCGGCGACGGCGTCGGGCAACAACGTCGCGTTCGGCGCGAATGCGGCGGCACTGGGCGAAGAAGGGGCGATCGCGCTGGGGGCGGGCGCGAACGCGAGCGGCAAGTCGTCGATCGCGCTGGGCAACGACTCGCAGGCGACCGGTTGGGGCGCCTACGCACTCGGCCGGAAGGCAAAGGCGACCGGGGAGTCCGCGCTGGCGATCGGCGATTCGTCGATGGCGACGCGCCAGGGCACGATGGCGATCGGCTCGCAGGCCGCGGCTGCCGCGGAAAACGCGATCGCGATCGGTCAGAGCGCGGCGGCGCGCGGTGCCGAATCCCTCGCACTCGGCTCGTACTCGGAAGCCGACCGGGATCAGACGGTATCGGTCGGTACGGCCGGCTTCGAGCGTCAGATCGTCAACGTCGGCCGCGGCACGCAGGCGACCGACGCCGTCAACGTCGCGCAGCTCAAGGGCGTGACCGACGCGCTGGGCGGCAACGCCGGCGTCGACACCACCGGGAACATCAAGAAGCCGACCTACACGATCGACAACAAGACCTACGACAACGTCGGCGATGCGCTGCTGGCCGCCTCCAAGTCGGGTGGCGGGGCGGCGAACGCGGTCGAGTACGACACCGACGCGAAGGCTTCGGTGACCCTCGGCGATACGGGCGCGCCCGCGGTCAAGCTCACCAACGTGCGCTCGGCCACGCTGTCGGCGAACAGCACGGACGCCGTCAACGGCGCGCAACTGTTCGCGACCAACAACCGCGTGACCAAGGTCGAGCAATCGCTGAACGACAGCGGGCTGATCGATCCGTCGACCGGTGAGTCGCTCGCGGTTGTCTACAAAGATGCCACGAAGAGCGCCGTCGCACTGGGCGGCACGGGCGGCACGGTCGTGACGAACGTGAAGGCCGGCAAGGTCGAGTCGGCCAGCAAGGACGCCGTGAACGGCGGCCAACTGTACGACGTGTCGTCGAGCGTCGCGTCCGCACTCGGTGGCCAGACGACCGTCAATACGGACGGCACCCTTTCGAAGCCGACCTACAAGGTCGGCGACAAGACCTACAACAACGTCGGCGATGCGCTGCAGGCCGTAGCCTCGTCGGCCGGTGCCGGCGGCGAGGATCCGAACGCCGTGCACTATGACGGCACGAACAAGTCGAGCGTGACGCTGGGCGGCACGACTGCGACGAAGCCGGTCGCGCTGAAGAACGTCGCGACGGGCACGGCCGCGACCGATGCCGTCAACGTCGCTCAGCTTCAAAGCGGCATGAGCGACGTCAGGGACGAGATCAAGAAGGATCTCGGCGACGGCACGCTGGACATGAAGTACATCAAGGTCAATGCCACGGGCATGCAGGCCAATGCGCTGGGCAAGAACAGCGTGGCGATCGGCTCGCAGGCGATGGCGACGAACGCCGATACGCTGGCGATCGGTTCGGGTGCCCGGGCGTCGGGCAGGAACTCCGTCGCGATCGGGATCAACTCGGTCGCGTCCGGCGCCAATACCGTGTCGGTCGGTGACACCGCGGCGACGCGCCGGATCGTCAACGTCAGCGATGGTGTCGACGAAACCGATGCCGTCACGATGAAGCAGTTGACCGATGCGATGCAAACGACCAACACGCGCATGATGCGGATGACGCGTGACGTCGAATCGAAGCCGGGCACCTTCGTGGCAATCGAAGGGATGGGTGCGGACGGCACCATGCCGAACGTGGCATCGATCAACGGCGCTGATCCGACGCTGGGAACGGCTGCGGCCATCGGTGTAGGGAGCGCTGCGGGCGGGCTCGATACGGTCGCGATCGGCCTGCAGGCTGCTGCCCTTTCTGAGGGTTCGGTCGCGCTCGGCAGCATTGCGCAGACGGGCGTCGAACAACCGTTCTCGGTCGCGATCGGCAGCATGGTCACGACGAACGGCGCGGGTGCGCTGGCCATCGGTTCCCACGTGAAGGCCAACGGGGAAAACGCGGTGGCGGTCGGTAACAACGGCGCGATGGCCATCGGCAAGAGCTCGATTGCCATGGGCGACAAGGCGACGACGCTGGGCGGCAGCACGAACAGTGTGGCGCTCGGCACGTCTGCGAAGATCGCCCAAAACGTAACCAACGCCATGGCGTTGGGTGCCAACGCAAGCGTGGCGTCGGGCAATAACGGCGGCGTTGCGCTCGGCGCCAATTCCGTCGCCGATCGCGGCAATGCGCTTTCCGTCGGGTCGAACTCGATGCAGCGCCAGATCGTCAATGTCGCGAAGGGCACGAAAAACAACGACGCGGTGAACGTAAGCCAGTTGACGGGCGTGACCAACGCGCTCGGCGGCGGCGCGCTCGTCGATACGGATGGCACCATCAAGGCACCGACGTACAAGGTCGGTGACACGACGTACAACAATGTCGGCGATGCGCTGGACGCCATGGCGAAGAACAGCGGCGGCTCGGATCCGAACGCGGTCGCGTACGACACCGATACGAAGGACAAGGTGACGCTCGCGGGCAAGACTGGCACGACGCTGACGAACGTGAAGGCCGGCGAACTGTCGGCGACGAGCACGGACGCGGTGAACGGCTCGCAACTGTTCGCGACGAACGAGAGCCTGGGCAAGCTGAACGACGCGTTGAAGGACGGTGGCGTCATCGACGGCACGACGGGCGAATCGCTGGCGGTGGTGTACGACAGCACGTCGAAGGACAAGGTGACGCTGGCCGGCGGCAAGACGGGCACGATCCTGTCGAATGTTGCGGCCGGCAAGGCCGACCTGGACGCGGTGAACGTGTCGCAGTTGAAGTCGTCGGGGCTGATCGGCGAAGACGGCAAGTCGATCGCAGCGGTCACGTACGAGAAGAACGCGGACGGCACGCCGAACTACAAGTCGGTGAAGCTGGCGGGCGAAGGTGGCACGACGCTGACGAACGTGAAGGCCGGTGCGCTGTCGGCGACGAGCACGGACGCGGTGAACGGCTCGCAACTGTTCGCGACGAACGAGAACCTAGGCAAGCTGGACGACGCGTTGAAGGACGGTGGCGTCATCGACGGCACGACGGGTGAATCGCTGGCGGTGGTGTACGACAGCACGTCGAAGGACAAGGTGACGCTGGCCGGCGGCAAGACGGGCACGATCCTGTCGAACGTGAAGGCCGGTACGGCCGACATGGATGCAGTGAACGTGTCGCAGCTGAAGTCGTCGGGGCTGATCGGCGAGGACGGCAAGTCGATTGCCGCGGTGACGTACGGCAAGAACGCGGACGGCACGCCGAACTACAAGTCGGTGAAGCTGGCGGGCGAAGGCGGCACGGTGCTGTCGAACGTTGCCGCGGGTACGGCCGGCACGGATGCGGTGAACGTCGATCAGCTGACGAAGGCGATCAGCGACGTGGAAGGCGGCATGAACCCGCTGTCGGTGTCGTACGACACCGTGGCGAAGGACAAGGTGACGCTGGCCGGCAAGACGGGCACGACCCTGTCGAACGTTGCGGCGGGCAAGGCCGATCTGGATGCAGTGAACGTGTCGCAGCTGAAGTCGTCGGGCCTGATCGGCGAGGACGGCAAGTCGATTGCCGCGATTACGTACGACAAGAACACGGACGGCACGCCGAACTACAAGTCGGCGACGCTGGCAGGCGAAGGTGGCACGACGCTGACGAACGTGAAGGCCGGTGCGCTGTCGGCGACGAGCACGGACGCAGTGAACGGCTCGCAACTGTTCGCGACGAACGAGAGCCTGGGCGGCCTGAAGGACGCGCTGAAGGATGGTGGCGTCATCGACGGCACGACGGGTGAATCGCTGGCGGTGGTGTACGACAGCACGTCGAAGGACAAGGTGACGCTGGCCGGCGGCAAGACGGGCACGATCCTGTCGAACGTTGCGGCCGGCAAGGCCGACCTGGACGCGGTGAACGTGTCGCAACTGAAGTCGTCGGGTCTGATCGGTGACGATGGCAAGTCGATTGCCGCGGTGACGTACGACAAGAACGCGGACGGCACGCCGAACTACAAGTCGGTGAAGCTGGCCGGTGCAGGCGGCACGGTTCTGTCGAACGTGGCGGATGGCAAGGCCGACAAGGATGCGGTGAACGTGTCGCAACTGAAGTCGTCGGGCCTGATCGGCGAGGACGGAAAGTCGCTGGCCGCGATCACGTACGACAAGAACACGGACGGCGCGACAAACTACAAGTCGGCGACGCTGGCCGGCGAAGGCGGCACGACGCTGACGAACGTGAAGGCTGGCGAACTGTCGGCGACGAGCACGGACGCGGTGAACGGCTCGCAACTGTTCGCGACGAACGAAAGCCTGGGCAAGCTGAACGACGCGTTGAAGGACGGCGGTGTCATCGACGGTACGACCGGTGAATCGCTGGCGGTGGTGTACGACAGCACGTCGAAGGACAAGGTGACGCTGGCCGGCGGTAAGACGGGCACGATCCTGTCGAACGTGAAGGCCGGTACGGCCGACCTGGACGCGGTGAACGTGTCGCAGCTGAAGTCGTCGGGGCTGATTGGCGAAGACGGCAAGTCGATCGCCGCGGTGACGTACGGCAAGAACGCGGACGGCACGCCGAACTACAAGTCGGTGACGCTGGCGGGCGAAGGCGGCACGGTGCTGTCGAACGTTGCCGCGGGTACGGCCGGCACGGACGCGGTGAACGTCGATCAGCTGACGAAGGCGATCAGCGATGTGGAAGGCGGCATGAACCCGCTGTCGGTGTCGTACGACACCGTGGCGAAGGACAAGGTGACGCTGGCCGGTGAGAAGGGCACGACGCTGACGAACGTGAATGCGGGCAAGGTGAGCGTGGACAGCAAGGACGCGGTCAACGGTTCGCAACTGTACGGCACGGCGAAGAGCGTGGCGGACGCGTTGGGCGGTGGCTCGACGGTGGACGAGAGCGGCAAGGTGAAGGCGCCGACGTACAGCCTGACCGATCCTTCGGATAGCTCGAAGAAGGTCGAGCATCACACGGTCGGTGATGCACTGGAGAATCTCGACAACCGTGTGGCGAACAACACGGCAGACATCACGAACATCAACAACCAGTTCACGAACACCGGCCTGGTGGATGGTGATGGCGACACGCGTGCCGCGGTGACGTACGACAAGAACGCGGACGGCACGCCGAACTACAAGTCGGTGAAGCTGGCGGGCGCGGGAGGCACGACGCTGTCGAACGTTGCGGCCGGCAAGGCCGACACGGACGCGGTGAACGTGTCGCAACTGAAGTCGTCGGGCCTGATCGGTGACGACGGCAAGTCGATTGCCGCGATCACGTACGACAAGAACACGGACGGCACGCCGAACTACAAGTCGGCGACGCTGGCAGGCGAAGGCGGCACGACGCTGACGAACGTGAAGGCCGGTGCGCTGTCGGCGACGAGCACGGACGCGGTGAACGGCTCGCAACTGTTCGCGACGAACGAGAGCCTGGGCAAGCTGAACGACGCGTTGAAGGACGGTGGCGTCATCGACGGCACGACGGGCGAATCGCTGGCGGTGGTGTACGACAGCACGTCGAAGGACAAGGTGACGCTGGCCGGCGGCAAGACGGGCACGATCCTGTCGAACGTTGCGGCAGGCAAGGCCGACAAGGACGCGGTGAACGTGTCGCAGTTGAAGTCGTCGGGGCTGATCGGCGAGGACGGCAAGTCGATTGCAGCGGTGACGTACGGCAAGAACGCGGACGGCACGCCGAACTACAAGTCGGTGACGCTTGCAGGTGAAGGCGGCACGGTGCTGTCGAACGTGGCAAAGGGTAAGGTCGGCACGGACGCGGTGAACGTCGATCAGCTGACGGACGCCATTCGCGACGTGGAAGGCGGCCTGAATCCGCTGTCGGTAGCCTACGACAGTGCGTCGAAGGACAAGGTGACACTGGCCGGCGAAGGTGGTACGACGCTCTCGAACGTGAAGGCGGGCAAGGCCGACCTGGACGCAGTGAATGTGTCGCAGTTGAAGTCGTCGGGTCTGATCGGCGAAGACGGCAAGACGCTGGCTGCGATGACGTACGACAAGAATGCGGACGGCACGCCGAACTACAAGTCGGCCACGCTGGCGGGCGAAGGCGGTACGAAGCTGTCGAACGTGAAGGCCGGTACGGCCGACATGGATGCAGTGAATGTGTCGCAACTGAAGTCGTCGGGGCTGATCGGCGAAGACGGCAAGACGCGTGCTGCGGTGACGTACGACAAGAACGCGGACGGCACGCCGAACTACAAGTCTGCCACGCTGGCGGGCGAAGGCGGCACGAAGCTGTCGAACGTGAAGGCCGGTACGGCAGACATGGACGCAGTGAACGTGTCGCAACTGAAGTCGTCCGGCTTGATCGGCGAGGATGGCAAGACGCTGG
>NZ_JAUJPV010000032.1:0-45470 GCF_030481585.1 Burkholderia sp. AU45388
TGCACTGGGCCGCGGTTACCCGTGCGCAGGGCAAACTCCCAGCCCTGCTGCAACGACTGCGACTACGTCTGGTCGCGCTACTCAAAGAAGAACGGCCCGCTCGAAAATTCGAGCGGGCCGTGAAGGCCGTGCCAAAACGCTATGCCGTCCGCGTCCTTAAAAAGAACCTTAACTGAACGGCATTACCGCGATTGCGGGGCTTTTTCGTTGCGGCGACCGGTCCGATACGGCGGCGAACCGCCGCATGCGATCAGGTACCGCCGCTCGGCGTGTTGGCCGCCGTCAGGCGCTCGCCGCCGCCGGCATCGAGCCAGTTGCGCAGGCGCGAGGCGTCGGCGAAACGCGAGTACTTGCCGAACGAATCGAGCAGCACCATCACCATCGGCCGGCCGTGAATCGTCGCCTGCATCACGAGGCATTCGCCCGCCTCGTTGATGAAGCCCGTCTTCTGCAGGCCGATGTCCCACGAGCCGTTGCCGCGGATCAGCGCGTTGGTGCTGTTGTAGACCAGGTTGCGCTTGCCCGTGTATACCTCATAGGTGCGATCGGTCGAGAACTGGCGAATCATCGGGTACTGGTACGCCGCATTGACCATCTTCACGAGATCGCGCGCGCTCGACACGTTCGAGCTCGACAGGCCGGTCGAATTCTCGAAATGCGTATCGGTCATGCCGAGCGACTTCGCCTTCGCGTTCATCGCCGCGATGAACGCCGGACGGCCGCCCGGGTAGTAACGCGACAGCGCGGCGGCCGCGCGGTTTTCCGACGCCATCAGCGCGATGTGCAGCATGTCCTCGCGCGACAGCACCGAGCCGACCGACAGGCGCGAGCCCGTGCCCTTCTCGTAGTCGCGGTCTTCGTCGGTGACTTCGATCTGGTCGGTCATCGGCGACTTCGAGTCGAGCACGACCATGGCCGTCATCAGCTTCGAGATCGACGCGATCGGCACGACCGCGTGCGAATTCTTGTCGAACAGCGGCTCGCCGGAATTCTGGTCGACGACGTACGCGACGCTCGAGCGCAGCGCGAGTGCATCGGGCGTATCGTGCAGGCCGAACGCCTGGCCGACCGTCGGACGGCGCGGCTGGAACGCGACCTTGCGCACCGCGCCGCGATGGCCGCCACGCAGGTTGTTCGCCGCGAGCGTCACGCGCTTGCGCGACGCTTTCGCGCGCGGCGCATCGGCCTCGGCGACCTTGGCGGATTTGTCGGAGGTCGCCCTGGCCGACTTCTTCTTCGCTGACGAAGCAGGAGCGACGGCCTTTTTCTTGGCGGCGTGGGTCTTCGCAGTGGCGGCGAAGGCGTCAGCAGGCGTGACGGACGCGGTGGTCGCCAGCAACGCGACTGCGACCGACACAGCGGTGCCGAGCGTCATGCTCTGCAACAATCTGCGCGGTGAAAACGATTCGGCTTTCATTGGGGTCTGGACAAAGCGGGCGGGAGGTTTCCGCAAGTGTAGTTAAAGCTGAAAAAAAGAGCAATATTAGGCACTTACCGATCGTCTTTAAACCGGAATGTAAGAGTCGGCCAACCTCCGGCCAATCGACCCTTCCGTTCCCATCGAAAAAATCGATGGGACGCACTGCCCGACAGCGCCCGTCTCCCGATTACCACGCGGTTAATTGAGATAACGTCACTTCGGAGGCAATTTAAAGCGGGGAAAGTACGTATCCGGTGCTCGGCGTGCCCAAGGGGCCGGTCTCGACCGTGGCGGCAGCACGTCACCACGGCACGCGCATCCAAACGGCGCGTTTTTCGACAGGAACAAAAGGATAACGTTCCAAGGGCCTGTCAGGTTTACCTGTGCGTGATCATGGTGCGGCGCGTTTGCCCCGGTACCGTGCGCACCATGTGGGAACGCGCCTGAAACCGATTCCTAACGGGTGCGATAACTCGTTGTTTTATCGATAATTTGTCGCGATTGTGCAACGCACAAAAAATGCTTGACATCCGCGTTCTCTGCCCTAAAATAGGCCTCATTGCTGCGTTGCACAAAGCACGCGGCGCCGAAGTTCCCCTGCGTAGTGCCCTTTATCTTGCGATCGACGCGATCGCTTTTCAGGAGCCTGACATGTCCTTGCTGACCCCCGAGCAAATCGCCGCCGCCCAAAAAGCCAATCTCGAAAGCCTCTTCGGTCTGACGACCAAGGCGTTCGAAGGCGTCGAAAAGCTGATCGAACTCAACCTGCAAGTCGTGAAGTCGACGCTGACCGAGAGCCAGGAAAACGCGCAGCGTCTGCTGTCGGTGAAGGACGCGCAGGAACTGATCGCGCTGCAAGCGAGCCTGTCGCAGCCGGTCGCGGAAAAGGTGCTGTCGTACGGCCGTCACCTGTACGAAATCGCATCGTCGACGCAAGCCGAGTTCGCGAAGGTCGCCGAAGCGCAATTCGACGAGCAGAACAAGAAGGTCCAGGCACTCGTCGACAACGTCGCGAAGAACGCCCCGGCCGGTTCGGAAACGGCTGTCGCCGCACTGAAGTCGGCGCTGAACGCAGCGAACACCACGTACGAAACGGTTCAGAAGGCCACGAAGCAAGCGGTGGAAATCGCTGAAACGAACTTCAACGCCGCTGCTGCCGTCGCAACGAAGGCTGCAACCGCCGCCGCCGCACGTCGTTCGAGCAAGCCGGCCGCGTAAGCGTCCCCTGCTCCTGAAAGAGCCGCGCCCAGCGCGGCTTTTTCGTTTCTGGTGCCGGCACAGGCACGGGTGACAAACGGGCCCGTCACGATCGCCCCTGTCGTACGCCAGGCAAAACAAAACGCCGCCGCCCGGTTTGCCCGGGCGGCGGCGTTTTTCGTGGCCGGCGCGTGGCCGGCTGTGCCGATCGCGTTACTTCTTGCGTTGCGGCGGCAGGTCCGTACAGACGCCTTCATACAGCTCGGCGGCCATGCCGACCGATTCGCCAAGCGTCGGGTGCGGGTGGATCGTCTTGCCGATGTCCTCCGCGTCCGCGCCCATCTCGACCGCGAGACACACTTCGCTGATCAGGTCGCCCGCGTTCAGGCCGACGATCGCACCGCCGATCACGCGATGAGTTTCCTCGTCGAAGATCAGCTTCGTGAAGCCTTCGTCGCGGCCGTTCGCGATCGCGCGGCCCGAAGCGGCCCACGGGAACACGGCCTTGCCGTACTTGATGCCTTCGGCCTTGCACTGGTCTTCGGTCTTGCCGGCCCATGCCACTTCCGGATCGGTGTAGGCCACCGACGGGATCTGCAGTGCGTCGAAGTACGCCTTTTCGCCGTGCGCGGCTTCCGCGGCGACGTGGCCTTCATGCACGGCCTTGTGCGCGAGCATCGGCTGGCCGACGATATCGCCGATCGCGAAGATGTGCGGCACGTTCGTGCGCATCTGCTTGTCGACGTCGATGAAGCCGCGATCCGTGACCGCGACGCCGGCCTTGTCGGCACCGATCTTCTTGCCGTTCGGGCTGCGGCCCACCGCGACGAGCACGAGGTCGTAGCGCTGCGCTTCCGCCGGCGCCTTCTCGCCCTCGAACTTCACGTAGATGCCGTCTTCCTTCGCTTCCGCGCCGACCGTCTTGGTCTTCAGCATCACGTTGCCGAAGCGCTTCGCGTTGTACTTTTCCCAGACCTTCACGAGATCGCGATCGGCGCCCATCATCAGGCCGTCCATCATTTCGACGACGTCGATCTCGGCGCCGAGCGTCGAGTAGACCGTCGCCATTTCGAGGCCGATGATGCCGCCGCCGATCACCAGCATGCGCTTGGGCAACTGGCGCAGTTCGAGCGCGCCCGTCGAATCGACGACGCGCGGGTCTTCCGGCATGAACGGCAGCTTCACGGCCTGCGAGCCCGCGGCGATGATCGCCTGCTTGAACTTGACGACCTTCTTGCCGTTTTCGCCCTGCACTTCCATGTGGAACGGATCGACGAACGCGCCGACGCCGGTGACCACTTCGACCTTGCGCGCCTTCGCCATGCCGGCGAGGCCCGTCGTCAGTTTCTTGACGACGCCGCCCTTGAAGTCGCGCAACTTGTCGAGATCGACTTGCGGCTTGCCGAACGTGATGCCGTGCGACGCGAGCGCCGCGGCTTCCTCGACGACGAGCGACGTATGCAGCAGCGCCTTCGACGGGATGCAGCCGACGTTCAGGCACACGCCGCCGAGCGTCGAGTAACGTTCGACGAGCACGGTCTTCATGCCGAGGTCGGCGGCGCGGAACGCGGCCGAGTAGCCGCCGGGGCCAGCGCCGAGCACGAGCATGTCGCACTCGATGTCGGCGGCGCCGCTGTAGCTGCCGGCTTGCGGCGCGGGCGCCGGCGCGGCTGCGGCCGGAGCCGGTGCGGCGGCTGCGGGCGTCGGCGCTTCGGGCGCTTTCGCGGGTGCGGGCGCGGCGGCGCCTGCCGAGGCTTCGACGAGGGCGATGACGGTGCCTTGCGAGACTTTCTCGCCGGCTTTGACCTTGACTTCCTTGACGGTGCCGGCGACGTCGCTGGGCACTTCCATGGAGGCTTTATCGGATTCGAGCGTGATGAGCGTTTGCTCTTTTTCGATCACGTCGCCGGGTTTGACGTTGACTTCGATGACATCGACGCCGCTGAAATCGCCGATATCCGGAACCTTGACTTCGATGAGACTCATGACTGTCCCCTTCTTGATTGACTGCAGACAGAGGGGGAGGAACCCGCGAGAGAACCTGACTACGGCTACGGCCTGACAAAAGCAGCGAACCTGGGCAGGACCACCTTTGCCGTCCGCCCAAGGACGCGCCTTTCTTTTGGTTACTTTTCTTTGGAAGACAAAGAAAAGTGACCGCCGCCCCGCGCAGGGGCGACGCTAATAGACCGTTAGCGCAACAGGTTCAACGAAAAGGCGTGGACAAAAACCGAACACAAACCCACACCCCCGCGAGCCCCACCCCGCTCATCAAAGAATGATGCGACGGAAATCCCCGAGCAACGCTCCGAGATACGCATTGAACCGCGCGGCTTCCGCGCCATCGATGACACGATGGTCATACGACAGCGACAGCGGCAGCATGAGCCGCGGCACGAACTGCTTGCCGTCCCACACCGGCTTCATCTGGCCGCGCGACAACCCGAGGATCGCCACTTCCGGCGCGTTGATGATCGGCGTGAAGTTCGTCCCGCCGATCCCGCCGAGCGACGAGATCGAGAAGCAGCCGCCCTGCATCTGGTCCGGCTTCAGCTTGCCTTCGCGCGCGGCCTTCGACAGGTCGCTCATTTCCTTCGCGATGTCGACGAGGCCCTTCTTGTCCGCATCGCGGATCACCGGCACGACGAGGCCGTTCGGCGTATCGGCCGCGAAACCGACGTGGAAGTACTGCTTGAACACGAGGTTGTCGCCGTCGAGGCTCGCGTTGAAGGTCGGGAATTTCTTCAGCGCGGCGACGACCGCCTTGATCACGAACGCGAGCATCGTGAACTTCACGCCCGCCTTTTCGTGTTCCTTGTTCAGCTGCACGCGCAGCGCTTCGAGCTCGGTGATGTCCGCTTCGTCGTTGTTCGTGACGTGCGGGATCATCACCCAGTTGCGATGCAAGTTCGCGCCCGAGATCTTCTTGATGCGCGACAGCGGCTTCGCCTCGAACGGGCCGAACTTCGAGAAATCGACCTTCGGCCAGGGCAGCAGGTTCAGCTCGCCGCCTGCCGGCGCGGCTGCCGCGGCCGGCGCCGCGCGCTGGCCCGTCATCACGCCCTTCACGAAGCCCGTGATGTCTTCCTTCGTGATGCGGCCCTTCGGACCCGAGCCCTGCACGCGCGCGACATCGACGCCGAGTTCACGTGCGAACTTGCGGACCGACGGCGATGCGTGGCTCGCGCGATATTCGCCCGACGGTGCGGCGGCCGGCGCCGCGGCAGCCGGCGCCGGCGCAGCCTTCGCGGGTGCCGGTGCGGCGGCGGGCGCCGGCGCGGCAGCGGCCGGAGCCGGTGTGCTGGCCTGCGGTGCGGCGGCAGCCGATGCGCCGGCGGCTTCGAGCAGCACGATCAGCGTGCCTTCCGACACCGAATCGCCCACCTTGACCTTGATGTCCTTCACGACGCCGGCGGCCGGGCTCGGCACGTCCATCGTCGCCTTGTCCGACTCGAGCGTGACGAGCGACTGTTCCTTCTCGACCGTGTCGCCGACCTTCACGCCGATCTCGATCACCGGGACGTCCTTGTAGTCGCCGATGTCGGGCACCTTCACTTCGAGCGTGCCGCCGGATGCTGCCGGTGCGGCAGCGGACGCGGCGGCGGCCGGGGCCGGCGCTGCTGCCGGGGCCGGAGCGGCTGCCGGCGCGGCCGCGCCGTTCGCCTGCGCGCCTGCGCCGCTTTCGAGCAGGACGATCAGCGAGCCTTCCGACACGGAATCGCCGACCTTGACCTTGATTTCCTTCACGACGCCGCCCACCGGGCTCGGGACGTCCATCGTCGCCTTGTCCGACTCGAGCGTGACGAGCGACTGCTCGGGCTCGACCGTATCGCCGACCTTCACGCCGATCTCGATGACCGGCACGTCCTTGTAATCGCCGATATCCGGCACCTTCACTTCGATCGCTTGACTCATCTGTTTCTGTCTCCATGGCCGCGCGCGCTCCTCGCCGGAGCGGCGCGCGGCATCACACGGCGTGTGCGTTAAACGGTCATCGGGTTGGGCTTGGACGGATCGAGGTTGTACTTGGCGATCGCGTCCGCGACCACCTTGCGCTCGATCGTGCCTTCGTCGGCCAGCGCGTTGAGCGCGGCGACGGTGACCCAGTGACGGTCGACTTCGAAGAAGTGACGCAGCTTCTCGCGGGTGTCCGAACGGCCGAAGCCGTCGGTGCCCAGCACGACGAAGCGGCGATCGATCTGGCCGCGGATCTGGTCGACCAGCGCACGGACGTAGTCGGTCGATGCGATGACCGGGCCCTGCGTGTCCTTCAGGCACTTCTGCACGTGCGACAGGCGACGCTCCTCGGTCGGATGGAGCAGGTTCCAGCGCTCGACCTGATGGCCTTCGCGCGCGAGTTCGGTGAAGCTCGGCACGCTCCACAGATCGGCGGCGACGCCCCAGTCGTTCTTGAGCAGGTCGGCGGCGGCGATCACTTCGTTGAAGATCGTGCCCGCGCCGAGCAGCTGGACGCGCGGCGCCTTCTTGTCGGCGTCGGCCTTCCTGAACGCGTACATGCCCTTGATGATGTCGGCCGCCACGTGCTCGCCCTGCGGAATCGCCGGGTGCTCGTAGTTCTCGTTCATCACCGTGATGTAGTAGTACACGTCTTCCTGGTCCTGCACCATGCGGCGCAGGCCGTCCTGGATGATCACCGCGAGTTCGTAGCCGAACGTCGGGTCGTAGCTCACGCAGTTCGGCACCGATGCCGCCCACAGCAGCGAGTGGCCGTCTTCGTGCTGCAGGCCTTCGCCGTTCAGCGTCGTGCGGCCCGCGGTGCCGCCCAGCAGGAAGCCGCGCGAACGCATGTCGCCCGCGGCCCATGCCAGGTCGCCGATCCGCTGGAAGCCGAACATCGAATAGAAGATGTAGAACGGCACCATGATCTCGCCGTGCGTCGAATACGACGTCGCCGCCGCGATCCAGTCGCACATGCCGCCCGCTTCGTTGATGCCTTCCTGCAGGATCTGGCCGGTCTGCGATTCCTTGTAGAACATCAGCTGGTCGGAATCTTCCGGCACGTACTTCTGGCCTTCCTGGTTCCAGATGCCGATCTGACGGAACAGCCCTTCCATGCCGAACGTGCGCGATTCGTCCGGGACGATCGGCACGACGCGCTTGCCGAGCGCCTTGTCCTTCAGCAGGATGTTCAGGATCCGCACGAACGCCATCGTCGTCGAGATCTCGCGGCCTTCGCCCGTGCCCTTCAACAGCGGCTCGAACGCGTCGAGCGCCGGCACCGGCAGCGACGTCGCCTTTTCGCGGCGATGCGGCAGGTAGCCGCCGAGGTCCATGCGCTTCTGGCGCATGTATTCGAGTTCCTTCGAGCCTTCGTCGAACTTCAGGTACGGCACGTCGGCGATCTGCTCGTCTGTGATCGGCAGGCGGAACTGGTCACGGAACTTCTTCAGTTGCTCGACCGGCAGCTTCTTCTGCTGGTGCGTGATGTTCATCGCCTGGCCCGACTCGCCCATCCCGTAGCCCTTGATGGTCTTCGCGAGAATGACGGTCGGCGCGCCCTTCGTGTTCGTGGCTTCGTGGAACGCCGCGTAGATCTTGTGCGGATCGTGGCCGCCGCGGTTCAGCGCCCAGATGTCGTCGTCCGACCAGTCGGCGACGAGCGCCTTCAGTTCAGGCGAGTTGAAGAAGTGTTCGCGAACGTACGCGCCCGACTCCGACTTGTACGTCTGGTATTCGCCGTCGACGCATTCCATCATCCGGCGCATCAGCGCGCCCGACTTGTCGCGCGCGAACAGCGCATCCCAGCGGCTGCCCCAGATGACCTTGATCACGTTCCAGCCGGCGCCGCGGAATTCCGATTCGAGTTCCTGGATGATCTTGCCGTTGCCGCGCACCGGGCCATCGAGACGCTGCAGGTTGCAGTTGATCACGAACACGAGGTTGTCGAGCTTCTCGCGGCTCGCCATGCCGATCGCGCCGAGCGATTCCGGCTCGTCCGTCTCGCCGTCGCCGAGGAACGCCCATACCTTGCGGCCTTCCGTCTTCGCGATGCCGCGCGACTCCAGGTACTTCATGAAGCGCGCCTGGTAGATCGCCATGATCGGGCCCAGACCCATCGACACGGTCGGGAATTGCCAGAAATCCGGCATCAGCCACGGGTGCGGGTACGACGAAATGCCCTTGCCGTCGACTTCCTGGCGGAAGTTGTCGAGCTGCTCTTCCTTCAGGCGGCCGAGCAGGAACGCGCGCGAGTACACGCCCGGCGACGAGTGGCCCTGCACGAACACGAGATCGCCGCCGTGCTGGTCGGACGCCGCGTGCCAGAAATGGTTGTAGCCGACGTCGTAGAGCGTCGCGGCCGACGCGAACGATGCGATGTGGCCGCCGACGTTCGTGTCCTTGCCTGCACGCAGCACCATCGCCAGCGCGTTCCAGCGCGTGTACGAGCGGATGCGGTGCTCGATGTCCTGGTCGCCCGGGATCTTCGCCTGGGCTTCGAGCGGAATCGTGTTGATGTACGGGGTATTGGCGGAAAACGGCAGGTGCTCGCCGTGCATGCGGGCGAATTCGATCTGCTTTTCGATCAGGTAATGCGCACGGCCGGTGCCCACGGAGGAGATCACGCCATCGAGCGACTCCAGCCACTCGACGGTTTCTTGCGGGTCGTCGTCACGTTCGGCGGCGACATACTTCATCACTTCGTTCGGTACAGCGGACATTCTCGTCTCCTGGGTCCTGGAATGTGAGGATCGCTCTCGTGCAGACGACGCGGCGCGACCGGCTGCGGGCAAGCTCCGACGGATTGTAATGAGCGTGGACGGCCGCGCGCAACACAATTTTCGAATTATGAGATCTTTTCTCGTCATGCGAAATATTGCTGCGCTGCACCCATATTCCGGGGCTCCGCGGCCCGTCTCGTCGGAACAAAACCGTTTCCGTTCAACATATCCGGCATCGGTTTTCCATGTATTGCGCTGCGCTACAATCCTGCCATGTTGACCGATCGGCTTTTCGCACGCTCGGCGCGACCGCCGGGCCCGCCGGCGGAGTCGCAGCCGTCTCGTTGGCACCACGGACCGTGGTGGTCCAATTCCTATTTGCTGACGCCGCTGCTGTCGATCCTGGTGTTCCTCGTCGTGATGAGCCTCATCCTGTGGAGCCTCAACCGGCGCGAACAGCAGCAGCAGGAAGACACCCTGTTTCGCAACGTCGCGTGGGCCCAGCAGCAGATCCGCCTGTCGATGACGGGCGCGCAGGAACAGTTGCAGGCGCTGTCGCGCGACCTCGCATCCGGCCGCCTCGACCAGAACGCGTTCCAGATGGCCGTCGCGGACGTGATGCAGACGCATCCGGAAATCCTCTACCTGAACTGGTACACGGCGCCGGGCGTGCAGCGCTGGCCGACCGTGCATCCGCCGCTGCTCGGCCAGCGGCTCGCGAAGCCCGGCGACGCGCAGATGCAGGACGCCGTGCGCGGCGCGTACGACGAGGCGCGCACCACGCGCCGCCAGGCCTATTCGCCGCTGATCTACGACGAGTTCGGCAACGGCTTCATCACGTTGCAGACGCCCGTGATGCGCGGCGACCGCGAATATCTCGGCTCGCTCGCCGCGGTGTTTTCGGTCGAGGGCATCCTGAAGCACGACATTCCGCAGGAACTGTCGTCGAAGTACAAGATCTCGATCACCGATTCGAACAACCGGGAACTGTCGTCCACGTCGACGCGCCCGCGCCTGCCGCGCGACTCGCACTACGATCTTCCGCTCGACCCGCCCGGCCACGGGCTGACGGTGCGCGTGTATGCGTTCCCGCAACTCACGAACCTGACCAACAACACGCTCGTGTGGCTCGTCGCCGGCCTGTCGTGCTTCGTGCTGTGGAGCCTCTGGAGCCTGTGGAAGCACACCCGCCAGCGCTTCGAGGCGCAGCAGGCGCTGTACGCGGAAGCGTTCTTCCGCCGCGCGATGGAAAACTCGGTGCTGATCGGCATGCGCGTGCTCGACATGCACGGCCGCATCACGCACGTGAACCCCGCGTTCTGCCGGATGACCGGCTGGGACGAGACCGATCTGGTCGGCAAGGTCGCGCCGTTCCCGTACTGGCCGCGCGACGCGTACCCCGAAATGCAGCGCCAGCTCGACATGACGCTGCGCGGCAAGGCGCCGAGCTCGGGCTTCGAGCTGCGCGTGCGGCGCAAGAACGGCACGCTGTTCCATGCACGCCTGTACGTGTCGCCGCTGATCGACAGTTCGGGCCGCCAGACGGGCTGGATGTCGTCGATGACCGACATCACCGAGCCGAAGCGCGCGCGGGAAGAACTCGCGGCCGCGCACGAACGCTTCACGACGGTGCTCGAAAGCCTCGACGCCGCGGTGTCGGTGCTCGCCGCCGACGAAGCCGAGCTGCTGTTCGCGAACCGCTACTACCGCCACCTGTTCGGCATTCGCCCGGACGGCCATCTGGAGTTGTCCGGCGGCGGCTTCGACCGCGCGCAGGCGTCGTCCGACTCGATCGACATGGTCGACGCGTTCGCGGGCCTGCCCGCCGCCGCGCTGACGAGCAGCACGGCGGACGCGCAGGAAGTGTACGTCGAGAGCATTCAGAAGTGGTTCGAGGTGCGTCGTCAGTACATCCAGTGGGTGGACGGCCACCTCGCGCAGATGCAGATCGCGACCGACATCACGACCCGCAAGAAGGCGCAGGAACTTGCGCACCAGCAGGAAGAAAAGCTGCAGTTCACGAGCCGATTGATGACGATGGGCGAAATGGCGTCGTCGATTGCTCACGAATTGAATCAGCCGCTCGCCGCGATCAACAACTACTGTTCTGGAACGCTCGCGCTCGTGAAGAGCGGCCGCGGCACGCCGGAGACGCTCCAGCCCGCGCTGGAAAAGACCGCGCAGCAGGCGCTGCGCGCGGGGATGATCGTCAAGCGGATCCGCGAATTCGTAAAGCGCAGCGAGCCGAAGCGCCAGCCGGCGCGGGTCGCGGACATCGTCGCCGACGCGGTCGGGCTCGCCGAAATCGAGGCCAGGAAGCGCAGGATCCGGATCGTCACGGAAATCCTCGCAAGAATGCCTATTATTTATGTCGACCCCGTGTTGATCGAGCAGGTGCTCGTGAACCTGATGAAAAACGCAGCCGAGGCGATGGCCGACGTGAAACCCGCGTCGGTGGACGGCGTGATCCGCGTCGTCGCCGACATCGACGCCGGCTTCGTCGACATCCGTGTGATCGACCAGGGCCCGGGCGTCGACGAAGCGACCGCCGAGCGCCTGTTCGAACCGTTTTACAGCACCAAGTCCGATGGCATGGGCATGGGGCTGAACATCTGCCGTTCGATCATCGAATCGCATCGGGGGCGTCTGTGGGTGGTCAACAACGTCGAGCCGGATGGCCGCATTTCCGGCGCGACGTTCCACTGCAGCCTGCCCATTGGGGAACCCGCTGATCTCGGCCAAGGGGGGCGCGAGGCATCGGCATCACATACCGTTACGGGAGAACTATGAATAGCCCTGTCACCACCACTCAGGAAACCGTCTTTGTCGTCGACGACGACGAGGCCGTACGGGACTCGCTGCGCTGGCTGCTGGAGGCGAACGGCTATCGCGTGCAATGCTTCTCGAGCGCCGAGCAGTTCCTCGATGCGTATCAGCCGGCGCAGCAGGCCGGCCAGATCGCGTGCCTGATCCTCGACGTGCGGATGTCCGGCATGAGCGGCCTCGAATTGCAGGAACGCCTGATCGCCGACAATGCCGCGCTGCCGATCATCTTCGTCACGGGCCACGGCGACGTGCCGATGGCCGTGTCGACGATGAAAAAGGGTGCGATGGACTTTATCGAGAAACCGTTCGACGAAGCCGAGCTGCGCAAGCTCGTCGAGCGGATGCTCGACAAGGCCCGAAGCGAAAGCAAGAGCGTCCAGGAGCAGCGTGCCGCGAGCGAACGCCTGTCGAAGCTGACCGCGCGCGAGCAGCAGGTGCTCGAACGGATCATCGCGGGCCGCCTGAACAAGCAGATCGCCGACGACCTCGGCATCAGCATCAAGACGGTCGAGGCACACCGCGCGAACATCATGGAAAAGCTCAACGTCAACACGGTGGCCGACCTGCTGCGCCTCGCGCTGTCGAAGAAGCAGGCCTGATCGGGTTCTCCGGCCGGGGCGGCACGGCCCGCCCCGGCCGGCCCGCAACCGGTATTTGCCGCCCCGCGCGATGCGGCCCACTCGCGCGGCGGCGGCCGTTCCTCCCGGCGCACGCGCGCCGCGGCCATGACGCTTCCCGTTGATTCGCTGTCGGACGGCGGCAGGCGAACGGTATAATTACGTGCTTTGCTACGGCGCTTCGAGCGCCGTACGCCCGCATTCCAACTTCCCGGCAGGACCCACCACCATGACAGCCCTCCTCATCGACGGCAACGCCCTTTCGAAGACCTTGCGCGCCCAGGCCGCCGAACGCGCCGCCGCGCTGACCGCCCGCGGCCACCAGCCCGGTCTCGCGGTGATCCTCGTCGGCGCGAACCCGGCGAGCGAAGTCTACGTGCGCAACAAGATCAAGGCATGCGAGGACAACGGCTTCTTCTCGCAGAAGGATGCGTACCCGGCCACGCTGTCGGAAGCCGACCTGCTCGCGCGCATCGACGAACTGAACCGCGACCCGAAGATCCACGGCATCCTCGTCCAGTTGCCGCTGCCCGCGCATATCGACAGCCACAAGGTGATCGAGGCGATCGCGCCGGAGAAGGACGTCGACGGCTTTCACGTCGCGAACGCGGGCGCGCTGATGACCGGCAAGCCGCTGTTCCGTCCGTGCACGCCGTACGGCGTGATGAAGATGTTCGAAGCGCACGGCATCGCGCTGCAAGGCGCGAATGCGGTGGTGATCGGCCGCTCGAACATCGTCGGCAAGCCGATGGCGATGATGCTGCTCGACGCCGGCGCGACCGTGACGATCTGCCACAGCAAGACGCGCGACCTCGCCGCGCATACGCGCCAGGCCGACATCGTGGTCGCCGCGGTCGGCAAGCGCAACATCCTGACCGCCGACATGGTGAAGCCGGGCGCGACGGTGATCGACGTCGGCATGAACCGCGATGACGCGGGCAAGCTGTGCGGCGACGTCGATTTCGCGGGCGTGAAGGAAGTCGCCGGCTACATCACGCCGGTGCCGGGCGGCGTCGGCCCGATGACGATCACGATGCTGCTGATCAACACGATCGAATCCGCCGAACGCGCGGCGGCCGCCGCAGCCTGACGCTGCATTTGCCCGGCCGGCGGCGGTTGCGCGCGCCGGCGCCTCGCCAGCCGCCATCGCGCGGCTGCATCGCGCCTGCCGGCGCGCGGGACGCGCCTCGCCGGCCGCGCCTCGCCGGCCACTCCTTGCCGGCCGCGCCTCGTCGGCCACCCGCATCCGACCCTGCGTCAATCGCGTCATTAGAAACTAACGATTGGAAAGCGCACGATGCGCCCCAATAATGTCGGTATCGGGCGCCGCCTCATCGCGCCTCACCCTTTTCACCCCGGTTCATCCGGCAACAGACAGGGAGTCTTAATGTCCGCCAGCGCCAACCCCAATCCGCTCCTCGACTTCTCCGGCCTGCCCCGTTTCGGAGAGATCCGCCCGGAACACGTGACGCCCGCGCTCGATACGCTGCTCGATGCCGCCGGCCGTGCGGTCGAAACGGCGAGCGCGAGCGAGACGCCGTCGACCTGGGCCGCCGTCGTCGAGACGGTCGAGCGGGCCACGGAGCCGCTCGGCCGCGCGTGGGGCATCGTCGGCCACCTGAATGCGGTCGCCGACACGCCCGAACTGCGCGCCGCCTACGGTGAAAACCTGCCGCGCGTGACCGAGTTCTGGTCGAGCGTCGGCCAGAATCTCGCGCTGTACGAAAAGTACAAGGCGATCGCCGCGAGCACCGAATACGCGACGCTGTCCGCCGAGCGCAAGAAGATCCTCGACAATGCGCTGCGCGACTTCCGCCTGTCGGGCGCCGAACTGCCCGAGGACCAGAAGCCGCGCTTCGCGGAATTGCAGGAACAGCAGGCCGCGCTGTCGAAGGCATTCTCCGATCACGTGCTCGACGCGACCAATGCGTACGCGTACTTCGCGAAGGACGAAGCCGAGCTCGCCGGCCTGCCCGGCGACGCGACCGAGGCCGCCCGCGAAGCCGCGCAGAAGGACGGCAAGGAAGGCTGGAAATTCACGCTGCATTTCCCGTCGTACTTCCCGGTACTGCAGTACGCGGACAACCGCGCGCTGCGCGAAACGCTCTACCGTGCCTATGCGACGCGCGCGTCGGAGCTCGGGCCGCAGTACGGGGCCGGCAAGGCCGAATGGGACAACACGGCGATCGTCGCCGACGCACTGAAGCTGCGCCGCGAAGAGGCGCAGATGCTCGGCTACCGCAACTTCGCCGAAGTGTCGCTCGCGCCGAAGATGGCCGAATCGCCGCAGCAGGTGATCGCGTTCCTCGAGGATCTCGCGACACGTGCCCGCCCGCACGCGGACAGGGACTGGGACGAGTTGCGCACGTTCGCCGCGAAGGAGCTCGGCCTCGCCGAACTCGCGCCGTGGGACGTCGCGTACGCGGCCGAGAAGCTCCGCCAGCAGCGCTACGCGTTCTCGGAAAACGAGGTCAAGCAGTACTTCCCGGAACCGGCCGCGCTGAAGGGCCTGTTCACCGTCACCGAAACGCTGTTCGGCGTGAAGATCAAGCCGGACGACGCGCCGGTGTGGCACAAGGACGTGCGCTTCTTCCGCGTCGAGAACCGCGACGGCTCGCTCGTCGCGCAGTTCTATCTCGACCTGTACGCCCGCGAAGGCAAGCGCGGCGGCGCGTGGATGGACGACGCGCGTTCGCGCGCGAAGCGCGGCAGCGACGTGCAGACGCCCGTCGCGTACCTGACCTGCAACTTCTCCGCGCCGGTGGGCGGCAAGCCCGCATGCTTCACGCACGACGAGGTCATCACGCTGTTCCATGAATTCGGCCACGGGCTGCACCACATGCTCACGCGCGTCGACGAGCTCGGCGTGTCGGGCATCAACGGCGTCGAATGGGATGCGGTCGAACTGCCGTCGCAGTTCATGGAGAACTTCTGCTGGGAATGGGACGTGCTGTCGTCGATGTCGTCGCACGTCGATACGGGCGCGTCGCTGCCGCGCGAGCTGTTCGACAAGATGATCGCCGCGAAGAATTTCCAGAGCGGGCTCGGCACGCTGCGCCAGATCGTGTTCTCGATGTTCGACATGCTGCTGCACGTCGACTTCGACCCGGCCGGCGCCACCGGCGTGACCGCGTTCGCGCGCGAGATCAACGAGCGCTATCACGTGATCCCGCAGGCGGCATTCTCGCGCTGGCCGAACACGTTCAGCCACATCTTCGCGGGCGGCTACGCGGCCGGCTACTACAGCTACAAGTGGGCCGAGGTGCTGTCGGCCGACGCGTACGCGGCGTTCGAGGAAGCGGCCGCCACCGGCGGCAGCGTGCTCGACGCGGCAACCGGCACGCGCTATCGCCGAGAAATCCTCGAGGTCGGCGGCAGCCGTCCGGCAATGGAGTCGTTCAAGGCGTTCCGCGGCCGCGAGCCGCAGATCGACGCGCTGCTGCGCCACAACGGGATGGCCGAGGCCGCGCACTGAGCGCGCGGCCCGGCCCTTCCGGCCGTGCAGGCTGCATCGACAGGCACCGCTTCGGCGGTGCCTTTTTTCATGGCGCGGGCGTGTCGTCGCCCACTGCGTCGTCGAACAGCAGGAACTGCCCGTGGCGCTCGGCCGTGTCCTCGTCGATGCGCACGCCGACGCCGAGCAGCCGCACCGGCTGCGCGCGCCGCGACAACCCCTTCGCGAGCAGCGTGACGGCCGTCTCGGCATTCGTCGCGTCGGCCACGCACTCGACCGTCGTGCGCTGGAAATCGGCGAAACGGATCTTCACGTACAGCTTGCGGATCGACCGCGCGGCGCCGGCGCGATCGATGCGCGCGTCGAGTTGCACGACGAGGCGGCGGATTTCGTCCGCGCATTGCTCGAGCGTCGTCAGGTCGGTCACGTAGGTCGTCTCGACGCTGACCGACTTGCGCTCCTGGTCGGCCTGCACGGGCCGCTCGTCGATCCCGCGCGACAGTTCGTACAACCGGCGCCCGAACGCGCCGAATTCGCGGTGCAGGTCGATCAGCGGCCAGTCGCGCAACTGCGCGCAGGTCTGGATGCCGAGCCGGTCGAGCCGCGTGGCCGTCACCTTGCCGACGCCATGCAGCTTGCGCACCGGCAGCGCCGCGACGAACGCGTCGATCTCGTGCGGCCGCACGACGAACAGCCCGTCGGGCTTGTTCCAGTCGGACGCGATCTTCGCGATGAACTTGTTCGGCGCGACGCCCGCCGATACGGTCACGCCGACCGTATCGCGCACCCGCTCGCGGATCTCGCGCGCAATCAGCGTCGCACTGCCCTGGCAGCGTTCCGACCCGCTGACGTCGAGATACGCCTCGTCGAGCGACAGTGGCTCGACGTCGGGCGTGTAGTCGCGATAGATCGCCATGATCTGCCGCGACGCCGCACGATACTTGTCCATCGCGGACGGCAGGATCAGCAGGTCCGGACATTTGCGCATCGCCAGCGCCGACGACATCGCCGAATGCACGCCGTAGCGCCGCGCCTCGTAGTTGCAGGTCGCGATCACGCCGCGCTGGTCGGGCCGGCCGCCGACCGCGAGCGGCCGGTTGCGCAGCGACGGGTCGTCGCGCATCTCGACCGATGCGTAGAAACAGTCGCAGTCGCAGTGAATGATCTTGCGCATGCGCGGCAGCGCGTCGCCGGGCGGCGGCTGGGGCGGATCGGCAGGCGGAATGGTGGTCGGGCTCACGGTGCCGATACTGTACAAAAACACAGTGCCGGTTTCAACTGCCGCGTATTGTCCGGAGCCGGCCGCCCGGCCACCCAAGATCGGCTGCGCCGCACCGGGCCGGTTTGCGCGGACCGTACCGGCCGGGCGCGGGCAGCGACGCCTATACTCGTCTGCCGCGGTACACGAAACGCAAAGGTGACGGATGAAAACGATCGGACTGATCGGCGGCATGAGCTGGGAATCGTCGGCGGAGTACTACCGGATGATCAACCGGCACTCGAAGGCATTGCACGGCGGCCATCACAACGCGAAGAGCGTGCTGGTCACGGTCGACTTCGCCGAGATCGAAGCGCTGCAGCGCACGCACGACTGGGCCGCGCTCGGCGAACGGATGGCCGACGCCGCGCGGCAGCTCGAAGCGGCCGGCGCCGATCTCGTCGTCCTGACGACCAATACGATGCATCGCGTGCACGACGCGATCGAAGCCGCGGTGACGCTGCCGTTCCTGCACATCGCCGACCCGACCGGCAACGCGCTGCGCGACGCGGGCGTCGAGCGCGTCGCCCTGCTCGGCACGCGCTACACGATGGAGCTGCCGTTCTATGCGGAACGGCTGCGCGGGAAGTTCGGGCTCGACGTGATGGTGCCGGACGAACGCGGGCGCGACGACGTGCACCGGATCATCTACGACGAGCTGTGCCATGGCGTCGTCTCGGCAGCCTCGCGCGCAACGTATGTGTCGATCATCGACGAACTGGCGAAGCACGGCGCGCAGGCCGTGATCCTCGGCTGTACGGAAATCACGCTGCTGATCGGCGCGGACGATTCGCCGCTGCCGGTATTCGATACGACCGCGCTGCACGCGAAGGCGGCCGTCGAGTGGGCCGCGCGCTGAACGACGCGCGCCATCGCGCAGCGGCAACCGTCGCCGGATGGCATCGCCGCATTGTTCCGCGCCGCGGGATTCATTCTCCCGGGGCGCGCCTCGCCGCGCGCCCGACTCCGTGCTCTCGCCCGCCACACGGGCCTGGCGCGCCCGGCCCGCGAATCACCCGACGCGGTTCGCGCGGGCGCGCCGACACGACTGGTTATCCATTGGTAATAAAGTGACCGCAAATTGGTACGCGAGCAGCGGCGCCCATTCGACGCTGCTCGTCGCGGTCTCTTTTCCACCAACAGGAAACAGGAAGATGAAGAAACTCAGCATCGCACTCGGCGCGTTGCTCGCCGTCTCGTCCACGCTCACGGCGCACGCCGACCCCAACATCACCGCATCGGCGGCCTCGACGCCCAGGGACGGCTTTGATCGCATGACGTGGGAGATCACGCCCGAAGTCGTGCCGACCAACGCCAACCGCAGTTACTACTGGGCCAACCAGGTGTCGTCCGACCACGGCGGGCACCCGATCTACACCGGCATCCAGCCGCGCACGCAAGGCAGCAACCTGGTGATCGTCAGCGCGTTCGGCACCGGTACGAGGCCGCTGTCCGCGAATTGCCGCAGCGGCGCCGACGGCGGTGCCGGAACGTCGTGCTCGATCGCTTACCCGTGGAAAACCGGCCATGCCTATCGGCTGCAGATCACCGTGAAGCAGGCCGATCGCAGCGACGGGCGCTCCACCGTCGACGGCTTCATCACGGACGTCGCCACCGGCACCACGACGCCGACGGGCAGCATTGCGGTGCCGGCCGACTGGGGCGGCCTGTCGAGCTCGGCTTATCTGTTCGACGAGTACTTGCCGTTCAACGCGGCGTCGAAGGACCCGATGCAACGCCCATGCGTGCCGTACGCGCGCCACACGACGTCGCTGCCGCATTTCTACCTGAAGGATGTGGACTACCCGACGGCCGAGCGATCGATCCGGCTGAATACGGGCAAGGACAAGTGCGCGGTGCTGTCGGGCACGCCCAACGGGCGGGCCACGCTGGTCAACACGACGACCTATCTGCTCGAGAACGGCTTCCTGCCGGGGAGCCCCGGCGCACCGAAATAACGAAGCCGGACGCGAAAAACAAAAAACCCGGCACGGAGCCGGGTTTTTCGTAGACGAAGTGCGCATCGGTCAATTGCGCGGCACATCGCCTAGTGTGCTTGGTTGCGGGGACAGGATTTGAACCTGTGACCTTCGGGTTATGAGCCCGACGAGCTGCCAGACTGCTCCACCCCGCGTCAGAGAAATAAATTATAGGGTGAGGAAGTACTCACGTCAATACTTTTGTCATAATTTCTGCGTCCGCTGCCCGCGAGGCGATGCGCGACTCGTGCCCGAACCCGCATGACGCGCGCGTTCGCACCCCATGCTCGCGGTAAGATGGCGGCCTTCGCATTCACGCCGCACGCACCCTTCCCGTTCATGAAAATCGCCACCTGGAACGTCAACTCGCTCAACGTCCGCAAACAGCACGTGCTCGACTGGCTCGCGCAAAGCGGAGCCGACGTACTGTGCCTGCAGGAACTGAAGCTGCCGGACGAGAAATTCCCGCGCGCCGATCTCGAGGCGGCCGGCTACCGCAGCTGGTTCACCGGCCAGAAGACCTACAACGGCGTCGCGATCCTCGCGCGCGACACGCTCGCCGTCGACGAATCGGACGTCGTGCGCAACATCCCCGGCTTCGACGATTCGCAGCAGCGCGTGATCGCCGCGACGATCGACGGCGTGCGCATCGTGTCCGCGTACTTCCCGAACGGCCAGGCGCTCGACTCCGACAAGTTCGTCTACAAGATGCAGTGGCTCGACGCGCTGCAGGCGTGGCTGCGCACCGAGCTGCAGCGCTACCCGAAGCTCGCGCTGCTCGGCGACTACAACATCGCGCCGGAAGACCGCGACGTGCACGATCCCGCGAAATGGGAAGGCCAGAACCTCGTGTCGCCGCAGGAGCGCGCGCACTTCGCGCAGCTGATCGAACTCGGCTTCGTCGATGCGTTCCGCCGTTTCGAACAGCCCGAGAAAACCTTCACGTGGTGGGACTACCGGATGATGGCGTTCCGCCGCAACGCGGGGCTGCGCATCGACCACATCCTGCTGTCGCCGGCGCTCGCGGCGACCTGCACGTCGTGCGAGGTCGATCGCGTGCCGCGCACGTGGGAACAGCCGTCCGACCACACGCCCGTCGTCGCGATCGTCGGCTGATCGTCCAGGCGGCCCGCGCGCGATCAGCGCCGCGCGGGCGCCGGCCCGAGATGGGCCCACAGGAAACCGAATTCGGCTGCGTCGGCTTCCGCGCGTTCGAGATCGTCGGCGCTGCCGTGGCCGCCGTCGGTGTTCTCCCAGTACCACACCCGTTCGTGACCGAGCGCCTGCATGCGCGCGGCCATCTTGCGCGCATGCGCGGGATGCACGCGGTCGTCGCGCGTCGACGTCGTCAGCAGCAATGGCGGATACGCGACGCCTTCGCGCACGCGGTGATACGGCGAATACGCGGCCAGCGCCGCGCCTTCACGCGGATCGTCCGGGTCGCCGTATTCATCGAGCCACGCGGCGCCCGCGTGCAGTTTCGGATAGCGCTGCATGTCGAGCAGCGGCACGCGGCACAGCACCGCGCCGAACAGCTCGGGCCGCTGCATCATGCACGCGGCGACCAGCAGCCCGCCGTTGCTGCCGCCCTCGATCCCGAGCTGCGCGGCGCGCGTCACGCCGGTCGCGACCAGATTCTCGGCGACCGCGATGAAATCGTCGAACGAACGCTGCCGGTGTTCGCGCTGCGCGTCGACGTGCCAGCGCGGCCCGAACTCGCCGCCGCCGCGGATGTGCGCGAACGCCATCACGCCGCCGCGCTCGAGCCAGCCGATCCCGAACGCATCGCTGTAGCCCGGCAGGTTCGGAATCGCAAAGCCGCCGTAGCCCGACAGCAGGCACGGCCGCGCGATGCGCGCCACGCCTTCCGGTGCATCGAGCGCATCGCGCGGCCCGATCAGCGTGTACGGCACCACCGTGCCGTCGCGCGAACGTGCGCTCGCGCGGCGCACGACGAGCCCGGCCGCGTCGAACTGCACCGGCGGCCGGTCGAGCAGCACGCGGCGCGACCGCGCATCGGCCGCGCGATCGGCAAGGTCGGCGAGCCAGCATTCGGGCGGATCGAGATAGGTGTCGACGTCGACGTACACCTCGTCGTTCAACGTCGACTCGACGGGTTCGACGTCGATCTGCGCGTCGCCCGGCCAGTCGAACGGCCGCGCGTCCCACGTCCACGACCCGTCGTCGGCCTGCCGCGGCTGCCACAGCATCGTACGGTTGTGCACGTCGTCGAGCCAGCTCGCGATCAGCGTCGTGCGCGTGTGCGTCCACGTGCAGGCGGACGTCGTCGGCTGCGGCGCGAACAGTGTCGTGAATTCGCGCGCGCCGGCGAGGAACGCCTGCTCGCGGATCGCGAGCAGCGAGCCGCCCGCGTGGCGCACGCCGTTGCAATCCCAGTCGAGGCGCGGCTCCAGCACGAGCCAGCCTTCCCAGAACCCGACTTCGACATGCGTCGGCACGTCGTAGCGCGCCCATTCGCCCGCGTCGGTCAGCCGGTACGCGTGCGCGTCGAAGAAGTCGACGCTGCGCCACGCGACATGGCGGCGGTCGATCGGGTCGTACCATGCGCCGGCGCTGATGTCGTCCGGCTCGCCGCTGAACACGACGGGCGCATCGGCGAGCGCGGTGCCGCGCACCCAGCGCCGCGCTTCATACGGATAACCGGCCGCGGTCGCATGCGCTTCGCCGCGATCCCAGCTCACGTACATGGTGTCGCGGTCGATCCAGCCGACCGTGTGATGGCCCGGCGCGTCGATCGTGAAACCGCCGTCGACGAAACGGCGCTCGACGAGATCGAATTCGCGCACGACGACCGCGTCGGCGCCGCCCGGCGACAGCGACAGCAGCACCCGATCGCCGTCCGGATACAGGATCGCGTCCTGCTCGAACACCCACGACTCGCCCTCCTCCGCGCCGAGCGCGTCGACGTCGAGCAGCGTTTCCCACGCCGGCTGCCCGGCCCGCCAGTCGGCCCAGCGCGTGCGGCGCCACAGTCCCTTCGGATGGAGATCGTCTTGCCACAGGTCGTACGCCCAGTCACGCCAGCGGGTCGGAATCACCGGGCGTTCGCGCGGCAGATACGCTTTCGCGAGACGCGCGGTCAGCGCGCGATATTCATCGTCGTCGCGCAGCGCGGCGCGCGTGCGCGCATTCTGCTCGTCGACCCACGTGCGGGCGCGCTTGCTGTCGAGCGCTTCGAGGAAACGGAACGGGTCGGCCCCGGCGGGCCAGCGGAAGGAATCGGACATGGAGGATCGGCGGAATGGCAAGCTGCGTGCAAACCGCGATTATGTCCGATCGCGGCATGCGCGGGCCCGCACATGCCGCGGATCGTGCTCGGTCAGGGCTCCAGATGGAGTTCCTGGATCTTGCGCGTGATCGTGTTGCGGCCGATGCCGAGCCGCTCCGCGGCCTCGACCTTGCGGCCGCGCGTGAAGTCGAGCGCCTCGCGGATCACGGCCGCCTCGAAGCGGCGTGCGAGTTCGTCCATCACGTCGGTCGAGTTCTCGCGCAACAACCGCGCGACTTCGGTGCGCAGCCCGTGCTCCCACAGCGGGTAGCCGGCCGGCGCGCCGCCGTTCGCCGCGCTGGCGGCGGGCGCGGCCGTCGGGGCTGCACCGATCGCGGCAGGCGCCGCCGTCGCGTGGCTGCCGCTGCCGTGCACGTCCGCGCCGTCGCCCGTCGCGACGACCGGCGCACCGGCCGGCACGAGGTCGGGCGGCAGATCCTTGATCTCGACCGTTTGCGCGGGCGCCATCACGGTCAGCCAGTTCGCGAGGTTCTCGAGCTGCCGCACGTTGCCGGGAAACGGCAGCGACGTCAGGTACGCGAGCGCGTCGTCGGACACGCGCTTCGGCTCGACGCCGAGATCGCGCGCGCTCTTCTGCAGGAAGTGGCGCGTGAGCAGCGCGATGTCCTCGCTGCGTTCGCGCAGCGGCGGCAGGCGCAGCCGGATCACGTTGAGCCGGTGGTAAAGGTCCTCGCGGAACAGCCCCTGCCGCACGCGCGACTCGAGATTCTGGTGCGTCGCCGCGATCACGCGCACGTTCGCACGCAGCGGGTTGTGGCCGCCGACCCGATAGAACTGCCCGTCCGACAGCACGCGCAACAGGCGCGTCTGCAGGTCGAACGGCATGTCGCCGATTTCGTCGAGGAACAGCGTGCCGTTCTCGGCCTGCTCGAAGCGGCCCTGCCGCGTCGTCTGCGCGCCGGTGAACGCACCGCGCTCGTGGCCGAACAGTTCGGATTCGAGCAGGTCCTTCGGAATCGCCGCCGTGTTCAGCGCGATGAACGGCCCGTTCGCGCGCGGGCTGTGACGGTGCAGCGCCCGCGCGACGAGCTCCTTGCCGGTGCCGGATTCGCCGGTGATCAGCACCGTCGCGGCCGAATGCGACAGCCGGCCGATCGCGCGGAACATGTCCTGCATCGCGGGCGCCTGGCCGAGCATCTCGGGCGCCTCGGCCACGCGCTCGTCCTGCGGCGCACCGCCGCGCAGGCTTTCTTCCACCGCGCGACGGATCAGCTCGACCGCCTTGTCGACGTCGAACGGCTTCGCGAGATATTCGAACGCGCCGCCCTGGAACGCCGCGACGGCGCTGTCGAGATCGGAGAACGCCGTCATGATGATGACGGGCAGGCCCGGCAGCCGCTCGTGCATCGCCTGCAGCAACTCGAGGCCCGAGCCGCCCGGCATCCGGATGTCGGACACGAGCACCTGCGGCGTCTCGTGGTCGAGCGCGGCCAGCGCGTCGCGCACGTTCGCGAAGCTCTTCGTCGCGAAGCTGTCCCGGGCGAGTGCCTTTTCAAGCACCCAGCGGATCGATTGGTCGTCGTCTACTATCCAGATCGGCTTCATAGGTCGGTCAGGTATGGGTGAATCGCAATGCTGCCGCTCAATGGTCGAGCGGCAGCAGAATCTGAAATTCGGTACGTCCGGGCCGGCTTTCGACCTCGATCATCCCGTCGTGCTGCTGCACGAAGGTTTGCGCGAGCGTGAGGCCGAGGCCGCTGCCGTCGTCGCGTCCGGACACGAGCGGGTAGAAGATCCGGTCGCGGATCTCCTCCGGAATGCCGGGCCCGTTATCGACCACGTGCAAGTCCAGTGCCAGCTTGTACAGGCGTTTCGCGATCGTGATCTTGCGCGCGATGCGCGTGCGCAGCTCGATCTTCGCGTCGCCCTGCGCGATCCGTTCGCGCAGCGCCTGCGCCGCGTTGCGCACGATGTTCAATAGCGCCTGGATCAACTGCTCCTTGTCGCCGCGCAGGTCCGGCACGCTCACGTCGTAATCGCGCTCGATCGTGAGCCCGCGCGGGAATTCCGCGAGCATCACCGCGCGCACGCGTTCGCATACTTCGTGAATGTTCACGTCGCCGACGATGTGCGGATGCCGGTGCGGCTCCAGCAACCGGTCGACGAGCGTCTGCAGGCGGTCGGACTCCTTGATGATCACCTGCGTGTATTCGCGCAACTCGCCGCGCTCGCGCTCGCCCAGTTCGAATTCGAGCAGTTGGGCTGCGCCGCGAATGCCGCCGAGCGGGTTCTTGATCTCGTGCGCGAGGTTGCGGATCAGTTGCTTGTTGACCGCGGTCAGGTCGTGGATGCGCTCTTCCCGATCGGTGCGCGACTGCCGTTCGTTCTCGAACAGCTCGACGAGCACGAAATCGGGCGCGTTCTCGAGGAAGCCGACGATCGCATGCACGTGCAGCGGTTCGCGGCCGGGCCGGTCGAGCACGGTATCGAGGTGCGTCGCGTGAAAGCGTTCCTGGCCGATCGCGGTGATCGTCGACGCGAGCTCGTTCGCGTTCGGGAAAATCTCGCCCCACGGCCGCTGCGCGAGCTGCCGCCGCGAGATGTCGAGCATCGCCTCCGCGGACGGGTTCGCGAACGCGACCCGCAGCGTCTTGCGGTCGAGCACGATCACGACCGTCGGCAGCGCTTCGAGCCCCGCCAGCAGACCCGAGCGCGCGAGCCGCTCGTCGTCCGTCAGTCGTTCGGGCTGCCCCGTTTTCGCCTTGATCAGATTCTTCAGAACCATCTGCGTGCTTGTCGCGCCTCACCGGGCAGAAAATGAAAATCGTCGGAACAAAAAAGGGACGGCCGGACGCCGTCCCCTTTCAGACTCCGCCGTTCCCGCCGCAAGCCGCGCGACGGGAACGAACCGGCATGACGGCGCTGAATCGAAGCGCCATCGCCGATTAGAGCGAGTAGTACATCTCGAACTCGATCGGGTGCGTCGTCATGCGGAACTTCGCCAGCTCCTGCTCCTTCAGCGCGAGGTACGCGTCGATCATGCCGTCGGTGAACACGCCGCCGCGCGTCAGGAATTCGCGATCCTTGTCGAGCGCTTCGAGTGCCTGGTCGAGGCCCGCGCACACGGTCGGGATCTTTGCATCCTCTTCCGGCGGCAGGTCGTACAGGTTCTTGTCCGCGGCTTCGCCCGGGTGGATCTTGTTCTGGATCCCGTCGAGGCCGGCCATCATCAGCGCCGTGAAGCACAGGTACGGGTTCGCCATCGGATCCGGGAAGCGCGTTTCGATACGGCGGCCCTTCGGGTTCGACACGTGCGGAATGCGGATCGATGCCGAACGGTTGCGTGCCGAGTAAGCGAGCTTGACCGGTGCTTCGAAGTGCGGGACCAGACGCTTGTACGAGTTCGTCGTCGGGTTCGTGATCGCGTTCAGTGCACGGGCGTGCTTGATGATGCCGCCGATGTAGAACAGCGCCAGTTCCGACAGGCCGGCGTAGCCGTTGCCCGCGAACAGGTTCTGGCCATCCTTCCAGATCGACTGGTGAACGTGCATGCCCGAACCGTTGTCGCCGACCACCGGCTTCGGCATGAACGTCGCCGTCTTGCCGTACGAGTGCGCGACGTTATGGATGATGTACTTCGACCATTGCGTCCAGTCGGCGCGCTGAACCAGCGTCGAGAACTTCGTGCCGATTTCGTTCTGGCCCTGGCCCGCCACTTCGTGGTGGTGCACTTCGACCGGGATGCCGAGCTGTTCGAGCAGCAGGCACATTTCCGAACGCATGTCCTGGAACGTGTCGACCGGCGCGACCGGGAAGTAGCCGCCCTTCGTGCCCGGACGGTGGCCCGTGTTGCCGCCTTCGAATTCCTTGCCTGCCGACCACGGCGCTTCTTCCGAGTTGATCTTCACGAAGCAGCCCGACATGTCCGTGTTCCACTGGACCGAGTCGAAAATGAAGAATTCCGGTTCCGGACCGAAGTACGCCGTGTCGCCGATGCCCGTGCTCTTCAGGTACGCTTCGCCGCGCTTCGCGAGCGAACGCGGATCGCGCTCGTAGCCCTTGCCGTCGGCCGGCTCGACCACGTCGCAGGTCAGCACGAGGGTCGACTCTTCGTAGAACGGGTCGACGAAGGCAGCGCTCGGATCCGGCATGAGCAGCATGTCCGACGCCTCGATGCCCTTCCAGCCCGCGATCGACGAACCGTCGAATGCATGACCGCTTTCGAACTTGTCTTCGTCAAACGCCGAAACCGGCACCGACACGTGCTGTTCCTTGCCGCGCGTATCCGTGAAGCGGAAATCGACAAACTTGACGTCCTCGTCCTTCACGAGCTGCATGACGTCGGCGACGGTTTTACTCATAACCTCTTCTCCTGATTGAACAATTCCGGCGGCCTGGGAAACCGCCTCGTTTATCGAGCTGACCGGGGTCTTGCTTTGGCGCAGCGCGCCCCGATTCGACCGAATTCTATATAGCAGCTTCCGTGCCAACCATCGCAAAACCGACGCGAATCACGCCGGCCCGCGCCGCAGCGGAGCTTCGTTGCGCGATTCCGGGGCCGGGCGCCGCACCGGCGCATACGCCATAGCACCGAAATGGTGCAATCCGGTGGATCCGTCGGCGCCATGCGTCCATTCTGGTGCACACCGGCCATTCTGCACCTTTTTGGTGATCCCGTGGCCGCCACGCGCACCGTGCCGCATGCGGACTTCCGTGCGGCGCCGTCGCGCTAGAATGACCGTTTGACCGATACGGAGACTCCCCGCCATGAGTACGCTGGACCAGCTTTACGCGAAGGCCGACGAACGCCGCGCACAAGGCGCGCTCGACTATGCCGGCGCGCTGCTGCCGGTCGAGGCATTCGAACTGCTGCAGCTCGACCCGTCGGCGCGCCTCGTCGACGTGCGCACGCGCGCCGAACTCGACTGGATCGGCCGCCCGCTCGTCGGCGACGGCCAGTACCTGCACGTCGAATGGACGCGCTACCCAGGCGGCGTGCCGAACGCCGAATTCGTCAACGAACTGAAGGCGGCCCTCCCGGCCGATACGCCCATCCTGTTCCTGTGCCGCAGCGCCGCGCGCTCGAAGCTCGCGGCGGTCGCGTCCGCGCAGGCCGGCTTCACGAAGGCGTTCGACCTGCTCGAAGGCTTCGAAGGCGCGAAGGACGCCGAAGGCCACCGCAAGACGGTCGACGGCTGGTGCTTCCGCAAACTGCCATGGATCGGCGCCTGACGGCGCGCCGCGCCCACCGGTTGCGACAGCCTCATCGTCGAGCCGGGCGATGACATGCCGATGACGGGCCGCATTGCGCGGCCCGTTGCTTTTGGTGCGGCCGTGTCGTTGCGGGCCGCCGCTCACGCGCGCGGCGTATCGGGCTCCACGACGTCGCCGCCGAGCAGGTGCACGCCTTCGCGCAGCTTCACGAACGCGGCCGCGACCGCTTCCGGCTCGCCCTTCACGCCGAGATCGATGTGACGGCGCGCATAGATGCCGCCGCGCTCCGCGTCGCCGACGCTCGGCAGGCTGAACACGCGCACGCCCGGGAAATCGCGCTCGATCTTCTCCATCAACGGCGTGAGCGTCGATTCCGGCAGCTCGAACACATACAGCGAGCGCTCGGCATGCGGCGTCGCGTGATGCAGATGCGCGTACTTCGTGTCGAGCACCCATTCGATCATCGGCCACGCCATCACCGGGAAGCCCGGCACGAAGTGGAGATCCCCGACCGAGAAGCCCGGAATCCGGTTGTAGCCGTTCGGGATGATCGTCGCGCCGGCCGGGAACACGCCCATGTTGAAGCGATGCTGGTTCTCCGGCGACTCGAAGTCGACCGGCGTGGCCGGGTCGGTGTGCGTTTCGCGAATGCGCTCCGCAATCAGCACCTTCGCGTCCGGATGCAGCTCGAGCGGCACGCCGAGCGCGGCGGCCGCGCACTGGCGCGTATGGTCGTCCGGCGTCGCGCCGATCCCGCCCGTCGAGAACACGATGTCGCCCGACGCGATCGCGCGCGCCAGCGTCGCGGTGATGCGCGCCGGATCGTCGCCGACGTATTCGGCCCAGTCGAGCGCGAGCCCGCGCGCGCCGAGCAGCTCGATGACCTTCGCCAGATGCTTGTCCTGCCGGCGGCCCGAAAGGATTTCGTCGCCGATGATGATGATGCCGATGCTCATGCCTGCCCCATGTCGATTGCGGTGGCGCGCGCACTGGCGCGCAGGTCTTCCAGCGCGCGCAGGCAGTAGTGCCCGAACCACAGCGCCGAGAAGACGAGGATGAAAGCGTAAACCCAGATCATCGCCGCTGCCACGAACGGGAACAGCACCATCATCCAGACCGACGACACCCACACGAAGGTCGGCACGGTGCCGAGCAGCCCGGTCGCGACGCCGATGCCGATCAGCGGCCAGCGGTGCCGGCGCACGAGCGCGCGGCGCTCGTCGCGGCTCGCATGCAGCGCGAGCGCGTCGTAGGTCATCACGCGGTACGTGAGCCAGCCCCAGATCACCGGCGGCAGCAGCGCGAAGAACGGCGGGATCAGCCACAGCGGGATCGTGACGACGAGCAGCACGACGCCGACGATCGCCGCGCCGAGCGAATTGACCACGCTGCCGAAGAAGGTGCCGCCCCGCTTCGGCTCGAGCGCCGCGAACTGCCGGTTCGACAGGTGCTTGATCACGACCGGCATCGAGATCGTCGCGATCAGCAGCAGCACGGTCAGCACGATCAGCGGAATCGCGAGCGATACGACCACGAACGGCGCGACGACCGCATGCAGCTGCGACATGCCGATCGCATCGAACGCGCGATACAGCGCGGCCGTCAGCACGAAACCGTCGAGCGCGCCGCGCGCGAGATCCAGCAGCGTCTGCCACGAGAACCACAGCACGACGCCCCACAGCAGCGCCGACACAACGAACGGCATCAGGGTGAGCCACAGCATGCGCGGGTGCAGCGCGCTGGCGAGCGCCCGGACGAAGGAACGCAGCAGGTCGTTCATGCGAGCCTATGAAATCTGGATTGACGGAGAAAAACGGGGAAAGGATAAACCACGCGGCCCGCGTGCGCCAAAGCGCAGGCGGGCCGCATGGGAAAGTCGTTCAACGGGAGACGGGCCCGCTCGGGATCAGGCGGACGCCGCGCCGCGCTTGGCGGAGAACAGGCGCCGGAAGATCCGCACGAACGCGAGGCCGTGCTGCGACCAGAAGCCGTCGCCGTAGGACACGCCCTCGACCTGCTCGCGGATGCCGGTCGGCTCGACCGTGCGGTTCCACGACGCGGTGCCGAACATCATGTCCCACCACGGGAACAGCACGCCGAAGTTGCAGCCGTACTTGGTGCCTTCGTGGCCATAGCCGACCGCATGGTGCCGGCGGTGGAAGATCGGGCTGACGAGCAGGCGCTCGCCGATGCGGCCGTACGACAGCCGCGCATTCGTATGCTGGATGCTCTGCAGGAAGTTCGTGACCGCGGTCAGCACGACGAACTGCGACGGCGTCACGCCGATCACGAGCGCGATCGCCGCGAAGAAGCACGACTGAAGCACGTCGTCGAGCAGGTGGTTGCGGTCGTCGCACCACAGCGACATCTGCCGCTGGCTGTGATGGACCGCGTGCAGCTCCCACCAGATGCCGAACTTGTGCTGCCAGCGGTGATACCAGTAGCCGGCGAAGTCGAGCACGACGAGGTAGATCGCGAACGCGACGATCGGCCGCGAGGTCACGCCCGGCCACAGATAGTCGAGGTTCACGTTCGCGACGCCGTGCAGGCGCAGCCACGCCTGGAGGTTGTCGAATACCGGCTGCAGCGCGAAGAAGAAAAACAGCGCGTAGATGCCGAGCTTCGAGATCGCGGTGTAGATCACGTCGACCCGCACCGCGCGGCGGTTCTTCCAGCGCTCGACCGGCAGCAGCGCCTCGAGCGGGCGCAGCAGCGCGAACATCAGCACCATCTGCAGCGCGCCGACGATCACCCAGTACAGCGCGTCGTAGGTGTCCTCGTCGTAGTCCATCAGGTTGAACTTGAAGAGGAACGGCTGCACGACGTCGACGTACAGCCAGGTCTGGACGTCCGACACGAACGCATCGATCAGGTGCAGCATCGTTCGCCTCCGCCCGTCACGCGCCGTTCGCCGCCTTCCACGGCGCGCGGTCGTAGAAGTAGATGCCGTGCGGCGAACGGCCGACGGCGATCGTCTGCACCAGCTTGCGCGACGCCAGATCGATGATCCCGACCTTCTTCGCGAAACGGAACGTCACCCACAGCGTTTTTTTGTCGGCGGACAGCTCCATGTCGTCCGGGCCCGGCAGCAGGCCGGTGATGTCGCCGACCTTGGTGAGCGTGATCTCGTCGATGATGCTGATCGTATTCGCGACCCGGTTCGTGATCGCGACGTGCGTGCCGTCGGCGAGCGAGCGGAAGTTGTGCGCGCCCTTGCCCGTCTGAATCGTCTTCACGACCTTCTGATTGCGCCAGTCGACGACCGCGACGTAATCGGCGCCGGTCATGCCGACCAGCAGGTATTTGTCGTCGGGCGTCATCCACAGGCCCGCCGGCACCTTGCCGACCGGCATCTTCCACTTGACCGTCTGCGTCGCAAGGTCGACCGCCGCGATCTCGCCGGACACCTGCAGCGACACGAGCACCGTCTTGCTGTCCTTCGTGAACGCGAGGTGGCTCGGCATCACCGCGAGCGGCAGGCGCTTCACGAGATGCAGGTCGCGGCCGTCGTAGCTGTAGATGTCGAGCCGGTCGAGGCGCAGCCCGGTCGACACGAACCACTTCTTGTCGGGCGAGAAGCCGAGCTGGTACGGATCCTCGATGCCTTCGACCGTGCGCTGCAGCTTGCCCGTCTTCGGATCGACGAACATCAGGCTGTTCGAGACCGAATTGGCGACGATCAGCGACGAATTGTCGGGCGTCGCCATCAAGTGGTGCGGTTCCTTGCCGGTCGGCATCGTGGACACGACTTCGCGGGTCTGCTCGTCGATCAGGGAAAGCGTCGCTTCGGCCGAATTGAGGACGATCACGTTATTCGCGTGTGCGGCGGGCGCCAGCACGGCGGCGGCCAGCGCAAGCGTGCGGCCGAAGGAAAGGAAAGTGCGCATGAAGACTCACGTCGTGGAACAGCTGTCATTGTAGAACGTTCGGCGGGCCCCTCCGGTTGACCCATGCCGGTGTTGCACCGCTTTTGCGCCGCCGTTGCGTCACCTCGCCGCACGCCGCGGCGGCCGGACGAGCTACTGCCGCCGGCGCCGCGGTGCGAGCCCGGGCCGGCCGCCCGTCCAGCCCGGCCAACCGATGTCGCGCTAGCGCTGCATCGACTCCCAGACCTTGTGCAGGCGCTTGACAGAGACCGGCATCGGCGTGCGCAGTTCCTGCGCGAACAACGAAATCCGCAATTCCTCGAGCAGCCAGCGGAATTCCGCGAGCCGCGCATCGGCGACGCCGCCGCGCTGCGACACCGCGCGCTGGTACTGCTGGGCGAGCGGGAGCAGCTCGGCCGACTGCTTCGCGTCGCGCGCCGGATCGGCCTTCAGCTTGTCGATCCGCAGCGCGATGCCCTTCAGATAGCGCGGGAAGTGCGCAAGCTGCGCGTAAGGCGTATCGATCACGAAGCGCTTGCCGACCAGCGCGGCCAGTTGCTGCTGCAGGTCCGCATGGGCCTGCGCGAACGGCTTCGCCTGCGCGAGCTTCTTCACGAGGCCCGCGTATTCGGCCAGGATCTGCCCGACGAGCCGCGCGATTTCCTGCGCGAGCAGGTTCAGGCGGCTGCGGCCCTCGTCGCGGCGCGCGTGGAAGCTCGCGTCGTCGTCGGGCAGCGGGTCCTGCAGACACGCGCGGTCGAGCGCCGTGTCGATCAACTGGTCGCGCAGCTCGTCCTGCGTGCCGAGCGACATGTACTGCATCGCCATCTCGCGCAGGCCCGGCAGGTTCTTTTCCAGGAACTTGATCGGCTCCTTCAGCTGCAGCGCGAACAGCCGCCGCAAACCGGCCCGGTGGATGCGCGCGGCCTCCTCCGGCGAATCGAACACCTCGACGTCGCAATGCGTGCCGCGGTCGACGAGCGCCGGGTAGCCGTACAGCGTCTGGCCGCGCCGGCGGATTTCCAGCAGCTCGGGCAGCTTGCCGAAATTCCACGTCGTCAGGTTCTCGTACAGCGCGGTCGCGCCGCCTTCCGCCGGGGCGGCCGTCTGCGGCGCCGCGCCCTTGCCCGGCTTGCCGCCCTTCGCCGCCGAACCCGGCGCGGCGGCGGGCGCCGGCGTGTCGCCTGCGTCGCCCGCGCCGGCGTCGCCGCCGGTCGCGATCGTCGACGCCGCCGCGATCTTCTGGAACTGCTGCTGCGCCTGCGCGCCCAGCTCCTGGCGAAGCTGCGCGAGGTTGCGCCCCATCGCGAGCTGGCGGCCGTGCTCGTCGATCACCTTGAAATTCATGAACAGGTGCGCGGGCAACGTCTCGAGCTTGAAGTCGGCCGTTTTCATCGCGACCTGCGTCTCGCCGCGCACGTCGGCGATCAGCGCCTCGACGAGCCCGCCGGCGCCGAAGCGCTCGCGCCCCATCCGCTCGACGAAGCCGGCCGCGTACTCCGGCAGCGGCACGCAGTGCCGGCGCAGCTTCTGCGGCAGCGACTTCAGCAGCAGTTGCACCTTCTCCTTCAGCATGCCGGGCACGAGCCATTCGCAACGGCGCGCGTCGACCTGGTTCAGCGCGTAGAGCGGCACCGCGAGCGTCACGCCGTCGCGCGGCGTGCCGGGCTCGAAGTGGTACGTGAGCGCCATCTCGACGCCGGCCATCGTCGCGCGCTTCGGGAACAGGTCGGTCGTCACGCCGGCCGCCTCGTGGCGCATCAGGTCGTCGCGAGACAGATACAGCAGCCGCTGCTTGTCGTCGGGCTGGCCGCCCTTCTTCACCTCGTCGCGATACCAGCGCTCGAACGCGGCGCCCGTATGGATGCCTTCCGGAATCGCGTGGTCGTAGTACGCGTAGATCAGTTCGTCGTCGACCAGCACGTCCTGGCGGCGCGACTTGTGCTCGAGCTGCTCGATATCGGCGAGCAGCTTGCGGTTGTGCGCGAAGAACGGCAGCTTCGTGTCGAATTCGCCTTCGACCAGCGCGCCGCGGATGAACAGCTCGCGGGCGCGCGCCGGGTCCTGCTTGCCGAACGCGACGCGCCGCCGGTGGTAGATCGGCAGCCCGTACAGCGTCGCACGCTCGAACGCGCTGACCTGCGCCGGACGCTTCTCCCAGTGCGGCTCCGACAGCGATTTCTTCAGCAGGTGCGCGCCGATCTTCTCGACCCACTCCGGCTCGATCTTCGCGAGGCAGCGCGCGTACAGCCGGCTCGTCTCGACGAGCTCGGCCGCCATCACCCAGCGGCCGGCCTTCTTCGCGAGCGCGGAGCCCGGCCACAGGTAGAACTTGATCCCGCGTGCGCCGAGGTAGTGCGGATCGTCGTCGGCCTTCATCCCGAGGTTGCCGAGCAGACCCGTCAGCAGGGCCAGATGGATCTGCTCGTAGGTGGCCTCGACTTCGTTGAGCCGCCAGCCGTGCTCGCGCACGACCGTCAGCAACTGCGAATGGACGTCGCGCCACTCGCGCAGCCGCAGGTGCGACAGGAAATTCTGCCGGCATGCGTCGATCAACTGGCGATTCGACTTCTTGTGCGCGACGGCCTCTTCGAACCACGCCCAGATCTTCAACCACTGCAGGAATTCGGAGCGCTCGTCGGCGAACCGGCGATGCGCCTGGTCGGCCTGCTCCTGCGCTTCGATCGGACGGTCGCGCGGGTCCTGCACGGACAGCGCGCTCGCGATGATCAGCACCTCGCGCAGCGACTGCTGGTCGCGCGCGGCGAGAATCATCCGGCCGACGCGCGGGTCGAGCGGCAGCCGCGCAAGCTCGCGGCCGAGCGGCGTCAGCGCGTTGTCGTCATCGACCGCGCCCAGTTCGTTGAGCAGCTGATAACCGTCCGCGATCGCGCGGCCGGGCGGCGGTTCGAGGAACGGGAACGATTCGATCGCGGTCAGGTGCAGCGACTTCATCCGCAGGATCACCGACGCGAGCGACGAGCGCAGGATTTCCGGATCGGTGAAGCGCGCGCGCGCCTGATAGTCGCTTTCCTCGTACAAGCGGATGCACACGCCGTCGGCCACGCGGCCGCAGCGGCCCGCGCGCTGGTTCGCGGCGGCCTGCGAGATCGACTCGACCTGCAACTGCTCGACCTTGTTCCGGTACGAATAGCGCTTCACGCGCGCGAGGCCGGTGTCGACCACGTAGCGGATGCCCGGCACCGTCAGCGACGTTTCGGCCACGTTGGTCGCGAGCACGATCCGGCGCGCGTTCGACGCCTTGAACACCTTGTCCTGGTCGGCCGCGGACAGCCGCGCGAACAGCGGCAGGATCTCCGTGTGCGGCGGATGGTGCTTGCGCAGCGCCTCGGCCGCCTCGCGAATCTCGCGCTCGCCGGGCAGGAACACCAGCACGTCGCCGGGGCCTTCGCGGCACAGCTCGTCGACCGCGTCGACGATCGCGTCCATCAGGTCGCGCTCGGCTTCGCGCGCGGTCTTCACGCGATCGCGGCCGCCCGTGCCCTCGGCGTTCTTCACCGCAGGACGATCCTCGGCCACCGGCCGATAGCGCATCTCGACCGGATACAGCCGCCCGCTCACCTCGATCACGGGCGCCGGACGTTCGTCGGTGCCGAAATGGCGCGCGAAGCGGTCGGCGTCGATCGTCGCGGACGTGACGATCAGCTTCAGGTCCGGCCGCCGCGGCAGGATTTCCTTCAGGTAGCCGAGCAGGAAGTCGATGTTCAGGCTGCGCTCGTGCGCCTCGTCGATGATCAGCGTGTCGTACGCCTTCAGCAGCGGATCGGTCTGCGTCTCGGCGAGCAGGATGCCGTCCGTCATCAGCTTGACGGATGCACCCGGCGCGAGGTTGTCGGTGAAGCGCACCTTGTAGCCGACCACCTCGCCGAACGGCGTGCCGAGTTCCTCGGCGATCCGGCGGCCGGTCGACGACGCGGCCAGGCGCCGCGGCTGCGTATGGCCGATCAGGCCCGTGCCGCCGGCGCCGAGGCCGCGGCCGAGATCGAGGCAGATCTTCGGTAACTGCGTGGTCTTGCCCGAGCCGGTTTCGCCGCAGACGATGACAACCTGATGACCGGCGATCGCGCGCGCGATTTCGTCGCGCTTGCCCGACACGGGCAGGCTTTCGGGGTAGGTGATCGGCGGGACGGCATTCGGCGGAACGGCGGCGCGCGGCGCACGCTCGCGGCGCGGGGCGCGCTCGCCCGCCGGCTGCTGCGCGCCCTTCGCCGCCGGCTGGCGCGCGTCGCCGCGCCGTTCGTCATGGCGCGGCCCGCGCGGCGCGGGTGCCGGCTGGCCCGCCGGCTTGTCCTGCTGCCGGCGCGGCGGCTGGCCTTGCTGCTCGCGCGCATCGGCCGCACCATCCGGGTGCTTCGCCGACGGCGTATTGGCCCGCGTCGGCGCGGGACTTTTAGAAACATTCGACATGGGGGCGCATTATAATCCCGCCCATGAATTCCCAAACCGACCTCCCTCCCGCCCAGACCGGCGCCGCGACGCCGCCGGTAGCCGACGATTCGGCCGCCAGCCACGCGCAGTTCGTCGACTGGATGCGCTCCGTCGCGCCCTATATCCACAAGTTCCGCAACAGCACGTTCGTCGTGGGGTTCGGCGGCGAGGTGGTGCAGCAGGGGCTGCTGAACGCGCTCGTGTCCGACATCGCGCTCTTGCAGGCGATGGGCATCCAGATCGTGCTCGTGCACGGGTCGCGCCCGCAGGTCGAGGAGCAACTGAGCCTGCACGGCGTCGAATCCGAGTTTTCGCACGGGCTGCGCATCACCGATGCGCGCGCGCTCGAATCCGCGAAGGAAGCGGCCGGCGAAGTGCGTCTGGACATCGAGGCCGCGATCAGCCAGGGTCTGCCGAACTCGCCGATGGCGCACGCGCACATCAGCGTCGTGTCGGGCAACTTCGTGACCGCGCGGCCGGTGGGGATTCTCGACGGGGTCGATTTCGCGCACACGGGCATCGTGCGCAAGATCGATGCCGAATCGATCCGTCATTCGCTCGCGAGCCGCAAGCTCGTGCTGCTGTCGCCGCTCGGGTTCTCGCCGACCGGCGAGGCGTTCAACCTGTCGATGGAAGACGTCGCGTCGGCGGCCGCGATCGCGCTGCGCGCCGACAAGATCATCTTCCTGACCGAAGGGCCCGGCATCGTCGACGACGAAGGCGAGCTGGTGCGTGAAATGTCGCTCGACGCGGCGGCCGAGCTGCTCGATTCCGGCAACATCCAGGGCGACGACGGGTTCTTCCTGAAGCATTCGATCCGCGCATGCCGCGGCGGCGTGACCCGCGCCCACCTGATCCCGCAATCGCTCGACGGCAGCATGCTGCTCGAACTGTTCCTGCACGACGGCGTCGGCACGATGATCTCGTACGAGAACCTCGAAAGCCTGCGCGAGGCGACGCCGGACGACGTCGGCGGCATCCTGTCGCTGATCGAGCCGCTCGAATCCGACGGCACGCTGGTGCGGCGCGGCCGCCACCAGATCGAACGCGACATCGACCACTTCTCGGTGATCGAGCACGATGGCGTGCTGTTCGGCTGCGCGGCGCTGTATCCGTATCAGCAGGAAAAGATCGGCGAGATGGCGTGCCTGACGGTCGCGCCGGAAGCGCAAGGCTCGGGCGACGGCGAACGCCTGCTCAAGCGCATCGAGCAGCGCGCCCGCGCGCGCGGCCTCACGCACATCTTCGTGCTCACGACGCGCACCGAGCACTGGTTCCTCAAGCGCGGCTTCGTCAAGGTCAGCGTCGACGACCTGCCGGAAGACCGTCGCAAACTCTATAACTGGCAGCGCAAGTCGCTCGTGCTGATGAAGCAGCTCTGAGCGCAGGCACGCCTGCCCTTCCCCCCAGACCGATTACAGGAGAAGTACACGATGGCTCGAATGATCCAATGCGCGAAGCTCGGCAAGGAAGCCGAAGGCCTCGATTTCCCGCCGCTGCCGGGCGAACTCGGCAAGCGCATTTACGAGAGCGTCTCGAAGGAAGCGTGGCAAGGCTGGCTCAAGCAGCAGACGATGCTGATCAACGAAAACCGCCTGAACATGGCCGACCCGCGCGCGCGCCAGTATCTGATGAAGCAGACGGAGAAGTACTTCTTCGGCGAGGGCGCGGACCAGGCGTCCGGCTACGTGCCGCCGACGGAAGGCTGAGCGACGACGCGACGCGAGACGGCCGGCCGTGCCGGCGTCGTCGCGATGTGAAGCAAACGCCCGAACGGCACCGTGTATCGCACGGTGCCGTTTGCTTTTGGGATGCGTGATCCGACGCGCGCGAAGGCAACGCGACGCGGGCCGTCCGACGCCCGATGCCGTGGAATCGCCGCATCGCCACCTCACCTCACCGCATCGCATGACGCCATGCCTGCCGGCTCAACCCGCCGGTTTCAACGTGCCGCGATCGTCCGGTTGCACGGCTTCGCCCGCGGGGCTTCCCGCCCCCGTGCTCTCGACACCCCACTCGGCCGCATCGCTGCGCTCGGCGCTCGACAGCTCGTCGGCGCGATACCCGGTGCGATTCAGCAGCACCAGCATGCAGGCAAGCGACACGAGCGCGTACAGCCCCGACGCGATCGCGACGCCGACGATGCTGCCGGTCGCATTGAGGATCGCCTGCGCGAGCACCGGTGTGCCGCCGCCGACGACCAGCGCGCTCAACTGATACGCGAGCGACAGGCCCGTGTAGCGGATGTTCGCCGGGAACACGCGCGCGAGCACCCCGCCGACCGCGCCGTAGAACATCGCCGACGGAATCGTCGAGATGCACATGCCCGCGACGGCGACCCAGTACGAACGCGTCGCGAGCGCATGGAACATCACGGGCATCAGCACGATTTCCGGGATCAGGATCCAGCACATCGCGCGCCGCATGTCGACCTTCGACACGAACCACGCGCCGACCGGCTGCATCAGGAATTGCACGACGAGCGAGATCGACAGGATGCCGAGGAACGTGCCCTGCGCGTAACCGAGCGTCTTCGTCGCCCACGACAGCGCGAACGTGCTGCGGAAATACGTGACGTTGATCACCGGCAGCGTGCCGGCCGCCAGCAGCACGACGACCCAGTGGTCGCGCACGACGTCGCGCAGCGGCAGCTTCACCGTGCGCTTGCGCGCAAGCACGCGCTGCATGTCGATCGACTCCTCGAGCCGCAACCGGATCACCATCCCGATGATCACGAGCACGGCCGACAGCAGGAACGGAATGCGCCAGCCCCACATCAGGAACGACGGCGTCGGCAGCGCGCTCAGCGCGAAGAACGCGGCCGTGGCCAGCAGGTTGCCGGTGGGCGAGCCCTGCTGCGCGAACGCCGCATACAGGATGCTGCGATGCTTCGGCGCGTTCTCGCTCGCGATCAGCACCGCGCCGCCCCACTCGCCGCCGACCGCGATGCCCTGCAGCACGCGCAGCACGACGAGGCCCGCGGGCGCCCAGACGCCGATCGACGCGTAGCCGGGCAGCAGGCCGATGCCGGTCGTCGCGAGCCCCATCATCACCAGCGTGATCACGAGCGCGGTCTTGCGGCCGACGCGATCGCCGAGATGGCCGAACACGATCCCGCCGAGCGGCCGCGCGGCGAAGCCGGCCCAGAACGTGACGAACGCGAGCAGCGTCGCGACGCCGGGATCCATCGTGCTGGAAAAGAACACCTTGCCGAACACGAGCGCGGCGGCCGTGCCGTAGATGTAGAAGTCGTACCACTCGATCGTGGTGCCGACGAACGCCGCGAGGGCGGCGCGGCCGGGCCGCGGCGGTGCGGCGGGCGAGGATTGCGGACGGCTCATCGATGTCTCCAAGTTTGTGATCGGCGGCGCGGCTGTCGAGCGCGGCCGGTTGGCCGGCCTTGCGCCGCCGGCTGGCGGGGTTGCGCTACGTTGCGTTGCCTGGGGTTGACGCTGACGTTGCGATCGGTCGGTTCGGGACGGCGCTCGTCCGCAGGTGCCCTCGCCCGTCACGTCTCGTCCGGCGCGACCTTCAGCACGCCGGCATCGAGCAGTTGCTGCTGGAGCGTGCGATCGACGCCGAGCCGGTCGAGCACCGCGCGCGTGTCGCGGCCGAGCGCGGGCGGCGCCGACCGGTAGGTCGCCGGCGTGCGCGACAGCTTCACCGGCGACGCGGTGCCGCGATACGCGCCGATCTCGACGAACAGCTCGCGATGCAGCGCATGCGGATCGTGCGCGACGTCGGCCACCGTGCGCACCGGCCCGCACGGCACGCCGGCCGCAATCAGGTCGCGCGCAAGCGGCTCGCACGCATGCGCGGCGAGCCGCAGTTCCAGTTCGGCCTTCAACTCCGGCCGGTGCGCGCAGCGGCTGCGGTTGTCGACGAAGCGCGGATCGTCGGCGAGCGCCGGCGCGCCGAGATGCGCGACGAGCCGCGCGAACTGCCGGTCGTTGCCGGCCGCGAGAAAGATCGGCACGGTCGCCGTGCGGTAGCTGTCGTACGGCGCGATGTTCGGATGCGCGTTACCGCTGCGCTCCGGCACGCGGCCCGACCCGAAGAAATTCGGCAGATGCGGATGCAGCAGCGACACGCCGCAGTCGTACAGCGCCACGTCGATCGACTGGCCGCGGCCGCTCTTGTCGCGCTCCGCGAGCGCCAGCAGGATGCCGGCGAGCGCGTTGAGCCCCGTGACCATGTCGACGATCGGCAAACCGATGCGCGTCGCGGCGCCATCGCGCTCGCCGTTGACGCTCATCAGCCCGGCCATCGCCTGAATCACCGCGTCGTAGCCCGGCAGCCCGCCCAGCGGGCCGTCGTCGCCGAAGCCCGTCACCGCGCAATGGATCAGGCGCGGGAAGCGCGGCTGCAGGTCGCGTGCGTAGTCCATCCCCCAGCGCGCGAGCGTGCCCGGCTTGAAGTTCTCGACGAGCACGTCGGCGCTTTCGAGCAGCCGCCACAGGATCGCGCGCCCTTCGTCGCGCGACAGGTCGAGCGCGAGCCCTTCCTTGTTGCGGTTCACGCCCATGAAATACCAGGCCGTCTCGCCAAGGAACGGCGGCCCCCAGCCGCGCGTCTCGTCGCCGTCGGGCGGCTCGATCTTGATCACCGTCGCGCCGTGGTCGGCGAGCGCCTGCGTGCAGTACGGGCCGCCGAGCACGCGGCTCAGGTCGACGACCTTCAGGCCGTGCAGCGCGCCGCGCGGAGTGTTCTCGGTCGCCGTGCTCATCGCTCGACCTCCGGCAGCAGATCGAGCGCCATGTCGAGCGGCACCGGCGTGCCGCGCAGCAGCGCATCGGACGCAGCCGATTCATCGTCGCGCGATGCCGGCGCGAGCGGATCGACCGGCAACAGCTTGTGCCGCACGATCAGGTGCGCGAGCGCGAGACGCCTGAAATCCGGCGCGAGCCGTGCGCCCTCGCAGGCCATCAACACGGCCGCGCTCGCGTAATACAGCGCGGACGCGGCCTGCCGCACACGCGCGTCGTCGCCTTCCCCGGCGACCCGTGCGAGCGCATCGCACGCCCGCGCAAGAATGCGCCGCAGCGCCGTGCGGCTCGCGTCGGGCAGCGGCGCCGCGCCCAGACGATCGCCGAGGAACGTGCGCAGCGCGTCGAGCGCATGCTCGCGCTGCGCGGCGCGCGCGACGTCGAGCGCGACGATGTTGCTCGTGCCTTCCCAGATCGATCCGAGGTGCGCGTCGCGCACGAGCCGCGCGTCGCTCCATTCCTCGATATAGCCGGTGCCGCCGCGCACTTCCATCGCATCGCCCGTCACGCGGCGCGCATCGCGGCACGCGCGGAACTTGATCAGCGGCGTCAGGATCCGCACGCAGCGCGCGGCCTGCTCGTCGCCTGCATCGGCCTGCGGCAGCAGCATCGCGATCTGCATGAACATCGCGCGCGCGGCCTCCGCGGGCAGCAGCATCTTCATCAACTGGCGCTGCATCAGCGGCATCTCGATCAGCTTGCGGCCGAATGCCTCTCGATGCGCGGCGACGTGCAGCGCTTCGTTCAGCGCGCGCCGCATCAGCCCCGCCGCGCGCACGCCGTTCGACAGACGCGACATGTTGATCATGTCGGCCATCTGGTGAAAGCCCCGGCCGATCTCGCCGATCAGCCAGGCCTGCGCGCCTTCGAGCGCGATCTCGCCGCTCGCCATCGAACGGCTGCCGAGCTTGTCCTTCAGGCGCACGATCCGGTAGCGGTTGCGCGTGCCGTCCGGCAGCGTCTTCGGCAGCAGGAACAGCGCGAGGCCCTTGATGCCGTCCGGCGCGCCGTCGGGCCGCGCGAGCACCATCGCGAGATCGGCGTCCGCATTCGAACAGAACCACTTGTCGCCGGTCAGGCGCCAGACGGTCTCGCCGTGCGCGTCGGTTTCGCAGGTCGCGCGCGTCGCGATCCGGCCGACGTCGGAGCCGGCCGCCTGCTCGGTCATGAACATCGCGCCCTGATACAGCGTGTCGAAGTCGCGCGACGCGAGCCTCGGCAGGTAGCGCGCGACGAGCGCGGGATCGCCGAAACGGCGCAGCGTGCGCGTCAGCGAATCGGTCATGCTGACCGGGCAGCACAGCCCGAATTCCGCCTGCACGAACAGGAACGTCAGCGCGTACTTGACGAGCGGCGGCACGGTGTCGGATCCATGGCTCAGCGACGCGAGCCCGAGTTCCGCATACGCGACGCGTTCGAGCGCGACGTACGCCGGATCCTTGTCGATCCGCTGCACGGCCTCGCCGCGCCGGTTGCGATGCTCGAGCACGGGCGGATGCTTGTCCGCGCGCGACGCCCATTCGTCGAGCTCGCCCGATACGCGCGCGCCGAGCGCACGCAGCCGCGGCTCGAGTTCGGCATAGTGCGCGTCGCCGAGATGCAGCTTCAGCAACGCGCCGAGATCGGGATCGACGGTGAAGAAATTGAGGCCCCGGCTGTCGGGGATGTTGGATGCGCCGGCGTCCGGCGTGCGAGCGGTGTCGTTCATGCATGCGTCTCCTGGGTTGCCTGCGCAGTTGCCGGGGCCGCGTGCCACCCACGGCCGGCTGGTCCTGCATCAAGCCTTCCGGAGAGCGTAGGCGTGCAGTCGATAAGCGTCCAATACAGGATTTGTCCGGTACGATAGATATCGCTTATCGATGTCGACGCCGGGAGGAGACACCATGGAACTGAGGCAGTTGCGCTACTTCGTGGCGGTCGCCGAGGAGCTGCATTTCGGGCGCGCGGCGAAGCGCCTGTTCATCTCGCAGCCGGCGCTGAGTTTCGACATCCGCAAGTTCGAGGACGCACTCGGCGTGCAACTCTTCTCGCGCACCAACAAGACCGTCGCGCTGACCAACGCGGGCGAGGTGCTGCTCGGCGAAGCACGCCGACTGTTGCTGCAGGCGGCCGAAGCCGAGCGGCTCACGGTGCGTTCGGCATCCGGCCTCGGGGGGCGGCTGCGGATCGGCTTCGTCCACTCGATGCTGTATCGCGGGCTGCCCGATGCGGTGCGGCGCTTCGAGGCCGACTATCCGGGCGTAGAGGTCGTGCTGAGCGAGATGAACACGCACGCGCAGGTGCAGGCGATCCAGCGCGGCCAGATCGATCTCGGCTATGCGCACTGGGGCCGCTTCCCAGCCGACGTCGAATCGGTGCCCGTCTATGCGGAGCCGTTCGTGTGCTGCCTGCCCGCGGCGCATCCGCTCGCGCGGCGCCGCCAGGTCGCACTCGCCGCGCTGGCCGCGGAACCGTTCATCCTGTTTCCGCGCGACGCCGCGCCGCACTATCACGACCTGATCATCGCGCAGTGCGTGAACGCCGGGTTCAGTCCGCTGATCCGCCACGAGGCGCGGCTGTGGCAGACGATCCTGTCGATGATCGAGTTCGGGATGGGTATCGCGCTGGTGCCGCGCGTGCTGCAGCAGGCGAAAAGCGACCGGCTCGCGTTCGTGCCGCTGAAGGACGCGTCGCTCGAATCGCGCACGCTCGCGCTGAAACGCAGCGGCACCGCCGAACCGGTGGCGTTGCGCTTTGCCGACTACGTGCGCGCATCGATCGACGCACTGCCCGCGCTCGCGGGCTGAGCACGCGGCCGGCGAACCGGTGGTTGCGGGGCATTTGAAAAAATTTGCAGAAAGGGCTTTACGAACCCCAAAAGCTCTGACATAATTTGATTCTTCTTTGGGCGGTTAGCTCAGCGGTAGAGCACTGCCTTCACACGGCAGGGGTCACTGGTTCGATCCCAGTACCGCCCACCAAGGATTCATCGGTGTGTGAAGCCCGAAGAACAAAGGCCCTCAGGCGTAAGCCGAGGGCCTTTTTCTTTTGCGGTGACTCTAAGCCTAACCCGCTCACAACGCCATCACGTTTCCGCGCACCGCCCCTTACGATTCCCGTATTAACGCTTGCGCCGTCGCGGATCGATGCCGTTTTGTTCGAGTAGTTTTCGCAGGCGGGCGTTATCGCCCCATAGCGTTGCGAACGCGATCAGCATCATGACGGTGGGGAACCATTCGCCGGTTCCGGCGATGATGGCCCAAGCAACGGCGAAACAGACTATCGCCGTGCCGATGAGAAGTAGGCGGTCGGCAATCCACTTCATCGCGCACCTCGGATCGCCGTGTTCATCTTCAACCCGAAATAGCTATGAGGGCCGGGCGCGAGAACCTCCGGATGCCGCAGGATTTGCGCCATGACGAGCGGATGAATCGTCAGCCCATAGCGTGTGCCCCATCGAGCGACTGCAAGCGACGTGTTCGCGTTGCCCTTGCCTGCGCCGCAAGCTAATGTCGAATCGGTTGCGACCATCAGGCTACCGATGACCGCGCCCAGGTAGCGCTGCCAAGGATCGAGCCGACAACACCGACCTTTTCGACTAGCGTGGTCGCACCGAGCATTTCGCCCACCGTCGCGTCGGGGCCAAGCGCCTTTAGCGTCCCCATCATCGTACTGACAGCCGCAACCGACGTTTGTAGCGTCGCGAAAAGCGTTGTCGGAACGGGCATATGCAGTGCGGTCATGTTCGTCTGGAAGGCTTCAAAGAAGCTCGGGCATGTCGGCATGGGCAACGCTCCGGATCAAGCGCATAATTTTCGCATACCGGTCACGTCGGCCTACCTGTCACCGTTGACAGGCACTTCACTAAACCAGCGGCAGTTTGTTTCATTGACGCTACGAAAGAACAAGCCCGATTCGCCTTTTACCTGCGACGGCGCCCACCAAAGAATTCAAGGGCCTGCGTCTCACGACGCAGGCCCTTTTCGTTTTGGCGTCGCGCGTGCCCGGCGCGATACGGGCGCCGCGTCATTCGACGCCGCGCCCTCCTCACGCAGGTCCGCCCTGTTTACCGCACGTCCCCCACCCGCTCCGCCGTCGCATCGAACGCGCGCTTCGCCTTGTCGACGATCTCGTCGACCTCCGCCTCGCGGATCACGAGCGGCGGCGACAGCAGCATCCGGTCGCCAGTCGCGCGCATGATCAGGTTGCCGTTGAAGCAGAAGTCGCGGCAGATCGTGCCGATATCGACACTCGCATCGAAACGCTCGCGCCGCTCACGATCGCGCGCCAGTTGAACGCCCGCGACCAGCCCGCCCCCCGAGATCTCGCCAACGATCGGATGGTCGCCCAGCGTGTCGCGCAACCGGCGCCGGAAATACGGGCCGATATCGGTCTTCACGCGCTCGACGATGCCTTCGTCGCGCAGCAGCTTCAGGTTCGCGACCGCGACGGCCGCCGCCACCGGATGGCCCGAATACGTGAGGCCGTGATTGAATTCGCCGTTGTCGATGATCG
>NZ_JAUJPV010000033.1:0-41600 GCF_030481585.1 Burkholderia sp. AU45388
CATAAACCTGACTTACTTTAGTGTGAGACTCTTGATACTTTTGCTATCTGATCCGAGGATCAGCTCGCTGCCATCAAGCGCCCACACTTATCGGCTGTTAATTTTTAAAGAGCATTTCTGCGAGGAACTCCGTGTTTCCCGGCAGCGCTGCGTTTTCAGCAGCAGAGAAATGAGATTATGAACCGTGTTTCGCAGCTCGTCAACAACTTTCTACACGACTTCGTTGCGACTGCGGGGCTCAACTTCCTGTACCGCCAAGGCTCGCTACCTCCGAACCCCGACAGCACCGCTTCCCTTCCTCTCGCGCCGTGTTTGCGTTAGCGCGAAAGAGGCGTGATTCTAAGCACCCGCCCCCATCCGCGCAAGCCCTTTGTGAAGAAAGTTTGAAAAAGCCTCCGTGCGCTCACGCGCACGGGGGCTTCGGGCTCGACGGGCCGTGAAACCCGACGCACGCCGCCTTTCAAAGATATGACGAAGGCGCCCTTTCCTTCTATATAAGGGACACGGAACAGGCAAGGAAACTGGCGCGGTCGAGTATCATGCCGCGACCGAACCACGCACTCATATTGACGATGGACAGCACGACTCAATCCGGCGACAGCGACCTTCGCGACGAATACGCGGCACTGCGCGAGCGCGCGATCCTGCTGGAAGAACAGGTGCCGCCGCTTCTGCAACGCATCTCGGACCTGTTGCCGCGCATCAGCGGCGAATCCGAACTGGCGGATAGGCATCGCGAGCGGCTCGTCGGCGCACGCAATGCGGCGCTGGTCTCGATCGAAAACTATCAGCAGGCCATTCCGTTCCTGCAAACGGCCGACTCGATCATCGAGCAGCTGGACAAGACGCCCGAGCGCGACGAAGACATCGAGTGGCGCGAATCGCTGCTCCAACGGCTGGACGAGCTGATCGACGTCGCGGTCGTGATGATCGACGATGCGGACAGCTACTTCGAACACGCGCAAGCCTGCGACCTGTCCAGCGTGCCGAAATCCATCCTCGAGGATTGAGCGGACTGACCCGAAATCGCGCGATGTAGATGCGTCGCGCCACGCCCGCCGACAGTCGCTAGCTGACCTGCCCGTCGCCGGGCCTGCCGCATTCCCCCACGAAACGCCGCTGCGGCCGCCATCCCGCGCGGAGCAGCACGCCGCTCCTACGGCGAATCGAGCGCGATCGTCTCGCTCATCATCGGCACACGGATGTATCCGCCCGCCGCATCGCCGTACGCATGCGCGTTCCCGTCGATCACGTACTGCGCGGTCAACGCACACAGCGTCGCGTCGCGCGCATCGACGGAACGCAGCGTCGATACGTCGATGCCCAGTCGCTCCAGCAAGTGCCGGCGCTGGTTGCGCTTCTGCTTCGCCGACGCCACGGCCTTGCCCAGCATCGCGCAAGTAATCGCATACGGATAGGTTTCGAAGCTCACGCGTCCGCCCGTGTAGCACGCGTCGGTCAGCAACGGATAGGCGTCCGCGAGCGCACGGTAGACGCGCTCCCCCATGAACATCCAGTCGAAGAAGCCCGACGTGCTCGCGGCGGCCTGCTCACGCGACGGCGTCGGGAAACACGAAATCCGTTCACGCGCGAGCGCCTGTTCGGCCGCGCGGCGGCCGCTCCCCGTCCACCACAGGCTCGGCGCGTCGACGCCGACGGCGACAACGTCATGAGCGAGACACAAGGCGGCTAGCGACTCGGGCGCGACCCGCGCCTCCCGGCAGACGACCGTCGCCCCACGCAGGATCACGAGATCGCACAGCTTCCTGTCGCCGCCGACGTCGACGCCCGCCACGGCAGCCGCTTGCCGCGCGACGGATCGGGCCGATCGCATGCGCGTGCGTCAGTCCGCCGGCCGCGCGGCGTACGCGGTGTCGAAGATCGCCTCGAGACCGGGATGGACGCCGCGCATCGGATCGACGACCGACTTCGCCCAGTCGAAGTACGCCTGCTTGCGTTCGAGCGGCCAGTCCGCGGGCGGATGCCGGGCGATGTCGCGCAGGTTGCAGATCTTGTCGGCCAGTTTCACGAGCTTCGCGCGCCGGCTGATGGTGGCCGCGTGCTCGATCTGCAGACGCTTGCGCTCGTCCTTCGGCAGCGACTTGTCGTCCGTGACTTCCATCACGATGTCCGCCACGTCCTTGCCGAACAGCCGCAGCAACTCCTGCTCGGTCGTCTCCGTATCCTCGACCGTGTCGTGCAACACCGCCGCGACGATCACGCGTTCGTCCTCGACGCCGGCCTCGTTGGCGAGCACGTCGGCGAGCGCGATCGGATGATTGATGTACGGCGACGCCTCTTCGTCCTTGCGCCGCTGATTGCGATGCTTGTCCGCCGCGAACGCAATCGCGGCTACCAGCTTCTTCATATTCCCCCCTCGTGTGGCCAGACCCGCGACCGCCGAACCGGCCGCATCCGTTTCCGAACTGCTCATACTACCTGTACGCGATGCCCCTTCCCGCGGGCCGGCATCCCGGCCCGCTCCGCGTCATACGCCGGCCGGCGCACGCTGCAACTCGACCACGTTGACCCGCGCGCCGAACACGTCCCTCACGAGCGGCAGCAGGTGATCGTGGTGCGTCAGGAACAGCACCTGGGTGCGCGTCGACAGATCGCGCAGCGCGTCGAGCCCCGCCTTCGCGCGCGCATCGTCGAAATTGATGAACAGGTCGTCGGCGACGAACGGCAACGCGGTGCGGCTGCCGAGCTGCAACTCCAGCGCCGCGATCCGCAGCGCGAGGAACAACTGATCGCGCGTCCCTTCGCTCAGCCCCGCGACCTCGACCGACGTTCCCCTCGTGCGCCGCGCATACAGCGCGGGCGGCGTCCGTTCGGTATCGACGGTCAGCTTCGCGAATTCGCCCAGCGTGAGCCCGACGAAAATCTCGCCCGCACGCCGGAGCATCGGCCCCTGCTTCTGGTCGCGATAGCGATCCGTCGCCCACTTCAGCAAGCGGCTCGCCGTGGCTGCCTCCAGATACTGTTCGGCCGCGTCGCCCATCGCCGCCAGCGCTTCCTGCCGCTTCGACTCGGCAACCGCCGCGTTCGCCTGGCCGTCGATCGCGCCGAACGCCTGGTCGGCCACGACCTGTTGCTGCGCCAGCTCGTTCAGCCGCTTGCCGACATCGCCCAGCGACTGCTTCACCGCTTCGAGATGCGCGGGCACGTCGGCGATGTCCTGTTCCGCCACCTCGGCCTCGACGGCGGATCGGGACAGCCCGTCGCCGTCGCGCACCAGCGCTTCATGCGCGGCATCGACCGCCTGCCGAAGCTGGCGCTGCCGATCCGAGCGCTCGGCCAACGGCAGCGCCGCGTCGATCGACGCGACGCCGGCCAGTTGCAGCAGCGGCTGGATACGCGCATCGGCGCCCGCCACCGCGGCAGCCGCGTCCGCGACCTTGGCGTCGGCCTGCCGCACGGCCTCGTCGGCTCGATCGATCGCCCGCGCGACTTCCCTCGCGGCCGCAAGGCGCATCGTCAGCCGGCGCGCCACGTCCGGCCAGTCGCCGCTCGCCAGCCATTCCGGCGCGAGCGCTTCGGCAAGCCGTCGCGCACCGGCCTCGAGCGCGGCCAGCTCCGCGCGGATCGCGGCGATCCGGTTGCGCGGCGCGTCGGCATCGGCCAGTTCGGCCGTCACCGTGTTCGCGAGCCCGAGCGCCCCTTCCGCCGCGGCCAGCGTCGCTGCGCTCGCGGACAGTTTCGCGTCGGCCAGCGCGTCGCGCCATTGCGCCTGCCACGCGTCGTAAGCCGCCTGCGCGTGGTCGGCCCGCGACTGCGCGGTCGCGCACCCGCGTTCGGCTTCCCGCGCGCGATCGTCGAGGCTGTCCTTCCGTGCGGCCGCTTTCTCGGCCGACTGGACGAACGTCTCGGCGACGGCGACGAGCGCGGCCAGCCCGTCCGACTCGCCGCCTCGCGAGACCGTCAGCAGCGCCACACGCAGCGCGGTTTCCGCGCCGGCGCGGGCAGCACGCATCGCATCGAGTTCGCGGCGCTGACGATCGAGATCGGCCTGCGCGGCGAACACCGCGTCGCGCTTCGCGAGCCAGTCGCCCATCGCCGCCAGCGGCATGCCGGGCACCGCGGCCGCCGTCGCGAGCGCGGCCCACGTATCGCGATGCGCAGCCAGTTCGCGCTCGCGTTCCTCCAGCGCCGCCTGCCGGCGCGCCACGCCCGCCCGCGCGGATTCGACCTGCTGACGCAGCGACTGCAGCGTCGCCGCGGCCTGCGTCGCGCCGAGCTGCGCATCGACGAGTTCGTCGGCGAGACGCATCGCGTCGTCGACCGCCGGCGCGCCCGTCGCGAGATCGACGGCGCCGCTGCGGACGTCGCCCCACGCGCCGTCGCGACGCGCGCGCGCCGCCAGCACGTCGGCGGTCGTGACGACCTTGTGGTTCTCCGCGAAATGCTTTTCCTGCAATTCAAGTCGTTCGAGCTCTTCGAGCGCACCGTCCCGCGCGTCGCGCGCGGCAGCGGCCGCGCTCGCGCATTCGCTGTCTTCCTTGAGCAGCGCGGCGAGCCGTGCCGCCGACGGCACGTCGAGCGCACGCAGCGCGCCGACCGGCATGCGCCATGGTCCGAGTGCATCGAGCGCGCCGGACAGCGTGCGTTCGGCCGCCGCGATGTCGTGCGCGAGCGCCTGCTCGCGCGGGCCGCTGTTGCGAAAACCCTGGGCATCGGCCAGCGCCGCGCGCAACGCTTCCGGCACGTCGACGGTCGACAGGCGCGCCTGTTGTTCGCGGACCTGCGCCAGTTCGCGCGTGCGTTCGCCGAGCGATTCGCGCGCGCCGACGAGCGCCTGATGCAGCGCGCCGTGTTCGCGCAGCAGGTTCGCGACCGTCTTCAGCGACAGCGCCGTCGGCAACGCGGCGCGCAGCGACGCCTCGTCCGTCGGCCAGCCGAGCTGCGCGGCCGCCGACGACGCGGCGGACAGATGCCGTTCGACGTCCGCGCCGAGCAGCAGCAGATCCTGCGCGTGATTCATGCACGCGCCGCGCAGCCGATCGAGCGCTTCGATATCGGCTTCGAGCGCCAGCGTGTCGGCGTCCGCGACAATCGCATCGCGCGCCTGCCGCTTCGCGAGCAGATCGGCACGCCGCTCTTCGAGCACCTTCTGCTCGGCCGCGAGATCGCCCTGCGCCTTCAGCAGATCCGCATACGCGGTCGGCGGCAACTCGACGACCGCACCCAGTTCCGCCAGCGCCGCGTCCTTGACCGTCAGCTCCTTCAGATACGGCGCGAGCCGCCGCACGCGTTCGAGCTTCGAGCGCAGCGCTTCGAGCCGGCGCTGTTCCGCGCGCGCCTGCTCGATCTGCTGCTCGACCGCTTCGCGCGCGTCCTTGCGATCGACCCAGTCGCGCGTGCGCACCTGGACCGTCTTCAGTTCGGCCACCGCTTCGTTGAACGCCGTTTCGGCCAGCGCAAACGCGCTGCCGCTGCGACGCGGCGCCCACAATTCGAGCGCGCGCGCATCGAGCTCCTCGCGCACCGGCCCGAGGCTGCCGACCCCGGCAGCCGATTCGAACAGCACCTGGCCGAGCTTGTCCGATGCGTCGAGAATGCTACGGCCGCCATCCACCAGCCGCCCGTGATCGAGCCCGAACATCTGCTCGAAGAATTCGCGCGTCGCGCCATCCAGGACGGCCGCCAGATAGTCGTCGGGCAGCTTGTCGTCGGCGGGCGTGCGCAACGGACTGCGCCCGCGCGCACGGTGGAACGCGAGTTCACCCGTGGCGCTCTCCAGCACGCCGCCGATCCGCAATTCGGGCGTGCTGTGCAGGAAATCGAGCGGCGTCTGGAGCTTCATCCCGAACAGCAACTCGGACACGGCCGTGCGAATCGTCGACTTGCCGGCCTCGTTCGGCCCGACGATCACATGAAAATCCTCGCCGGCCGACGGGAACCGCAGCGTTTCGTCGGTGAACTTGCCGTACTTGATCAGATCGAGCTGGCTGATGCGCATCGCTTACTCCCCCCTCGCCAGCCGCGCGAGCAACGCGGGCCCGACCTGCTCGACCAGCGCCGTCAGCTGGCCCGCGCGCGCCATCGTCAGCAACGGCACGTCCTCCTTCACGTCGCTGCGGACCTTGCCGACGAACGGCTTCAGGTCGCGTTCGAGCAGCGCGAGGAAATCGGGATCGTGCGCGGCATCGGCCAGGATCTGCTTCAGGTCCTCCAGCGCTTCGAGCGGTTCGCTTTCGCCCGGCTGACGATCGGCAGCGGACGTCGCGAGCCGGACCTTCTCGAGCCACAGCCGCTCGTTGCCGATGATGCCGATCTGGTTCAGCACTTCCGCACGCAACTGCGGCGCACGGCCGAAAAAGAGGCCGTGCGCGGGCGTGCGCCCGGTGACGGTGACGCGCACCGCGCGCGGCACGTGGCCGTCGACGGTCAACAGCGCCTCCAGCGACTGGCCGATCTTTCGCGACAGATCGGCCACCGACTGGCAATCGGACGCATCGACCGACACGGCTTCCCAGCGCAGCACGTCGAGATACAAGCGTTCGACCTGCGTCCTGCCTTGCTCGACCGTCACGAGCACCGCGCCGCGCCGGCCCGTCTCGCGGATATGACGCCCCTGCAGGTTGCCGGGAAACACGACGGTGGACGGGCCCGTCCATTGCTGGAATTCGTGCACGTGGCCGAGCGCCCAGTAGTCGTAGCCTTTCGCGTGCAGTTCGGCCAGCGTGCACGGCGCATAGTTCGCGTGCGCCGCGTAGCCTTCGAGCGCCGTGTGCAGCACGCCGATGTTGTAGTGCCCGGGCACCGGGTCCGGGTAGCCGATCGCGAGATTGTCGACGACGGCCTTGTCCTTGAAGCTCTGCCCGTGCAGCGCGACGTCGAATTCCGGCAGCCTGACGGTTTCCGGCTTGCGGTGGCCGAACACGGTGACGTTGTCGGGCAGCGTCAGCTTTTTCGTCATCTCGCTTTCGGCATCGTGGTTGCCGCCTAAGACGAACGCGCGGATGCCGGCCTTGCGCAGGCGCCCCATCTGCTGGCCGAAGAAGATGCCCGTGTTGTGATCCTTCCAGTCGCCGTCGTACAGGTCGCCCGCGATCACGAGAAACGCGACTTCCTCTTCGATCGCACGATCCACGAGTTGCCGCAACGCCTCGCGCGACGCGTTGCGCAACTGCGCGGCCGGCGCGTCGGGATACGCGCTCAGGCCGTGCAACGGACTGTCAAGGTGAATGTCTGCCGCGTGGATGAACTTCACGAAGGTTCCTCTGTTTTATGGCGAACGGGCGACGCCGCTCGCACGGGCCGTGCCGTCAAGCGCAGGACCGGTAGCCGCCGGGCTTGCCGCCGCACCGGCGACACGCGCCGGAGCTGATCATGCTGCCCGCTGCAAGCGGGTCGGGATGGTACCTGAAGGCGGGTAACGACATGCGTTCTCCGTCGGTCCGGATGGCGGGGAAGCACACGATACCGATGCGAACCGACATTGTGCCGCAGCACGAGCGAGCGACAGCGATACCGCGCCGTCGAAGAACGGGCAGCGCACGAAATGATGGCCGCGCGATCGTCCGATCGCGCGAATGGTCATGACGGGATGCCCTGGAATGCTATCGGACCGCGCCGGGCGGGCCGGAACGGCACTTTCGTATCGTCTGTCGTCACGGTGTCGATCGGACATGCTGGCCCGTGCCGACCGGCGCTGCGATCGTGGCGGCCGGCTGTCGGGAGCCCTGCTATTTAAGCATGGCGCGCGGGCATTGGGCAGGAGTCACCCGTCGATCCGGGACTGATCGAGCGCGGCGCTTCGGTGATGTTCGTTGGAGGCACTTTCTCACCGACGGAAGCGCTGCCGCCGGGCGACCCTGCGCATGCGCACCGTCGAAGCCCGGCACTTCAACCGCACGTGACCCGCGAACACGGTCGGCAGATACCGTTTCGATGCCGGCTCGCCCGCCGCTCGGCTTGCAGCACGGCAACGCATCGCTATCGGGCAATGCGGGAACCGGGACGGCGGCGGCCCCGCCTTCCCGGCATCGACGATTCGACGAGATCGGTCTTTGCGACCCGATGGTGCCAACTTCAGATCATCGTCTCGCGCTCGGTCAGATCGGCGAACCGCCCCTCATGCGGTGACCAGCCTTTCATGCGGCTGCTCGAGAAAACCGTCTTCGTAGAAGTAATCGAAGAACGTGCGCAACCAGTCGTTGGCTGGACGCAGACTCAATGCGAGCACGTCACCCGCAAGCCGCTTCAGTTGGGTGACGTCGATCGGAAGAATGCGCCCGACCGTCGGATCCGCAACGGGGTTCAATTTCTTGAGTACCGGAATCAGCATCGAAAGCGGATGCGCCGGGTCCTGCCGGACATGTTCGGCCAATGCCGCGAGCCACGCGTCGTAGCTGGTCCGTTCGATCGCGAAGCCTTCGTCTTCGATGAAATCGACCAGTGCGTCCAGCGAGTTCCAGCGCGGGTTGACCACATGCACGCCATGCCCCGCGGCAGTCGGGTCGAGCGACGCACGTACGATGATCCGGCTGACGACGTCGACCGGCAGGATGTTGTCGAACCCCACGTCGCGCGGCGCCTTTCCAAACAGGATGATGCCCTTGATCAATCGACAGAACAGATCGTCCAGGTTCATCCGCCCGCTCACCGCATGCCCGACGATCCGCGCCGGACGATAAACCGTGACGGGAACGCCGCGCGCGTGCGCCTGGGCGAGCAACTGCTCGGCGACCCATTTGCTCTGCTCATAACCGCTCGTCAGGTGTTCGTGGAACGGCACCGCGAGCGTTTCGGGCAACGCATCGGAATAACGGTTCAGCGTGCCGACCGTGGACACGTAGTGAATCGGCGTCACGCGATGCAGGCTCGCCAGCCTGACGATGTCCTGCGTCGCCAGCACGTTGACCTGCTTCAGCGTCGCGTACGGATAAACGAAGTTGACCAGCGCGCCGTTGTGGTAGATCGCATCGATTTCACGTGCGAGCGCGTCGAATGCAGCCGCCGACAAGCCCAGGTTCGGTTCGCCAAGATCGCCCGGCACGGCAACGATCCGATCGCGGTGCCGCGCGTCCCACAAGCCATGCGACTGCATCGCGGCCTCGATGCGCCGTACGCCGGCCGCCGGATCGTCGGCGCGAACCACGCACATCACGCGCGCGTCGGTCGTCTCGAGCAGCGTATGAAGCAGGTGCACGCCGAGGAATCCGGTCGCGCCCGTGAGCAACACCGTGCGATACGGGCGCCACGCATACGGTTCCCGTGTCTCGATCGTCGGGTCGAGTCGCGCTTCATCCTGCAAATCGACGGCCGGCGTATCGCGACGCACATCGCCATTCGCGATGCTGGCGGCCAGGCCGGCGATCGTCGGGGCGGCCAGCAGCGTTTCCATGTCGATCGGCTGCTGAAGCCGTTCGCCCACCTGATACAGCATCACGGTCGCTTGCAGCGAATCCCCGCCGAGATCGAAGTAATTGTCGTGAATGCCGATGCGCGGCTGCTTGAGCAACACGCACCAGATGTCGTGGATCGCCGTTTCCACCAGGTCGCGAGGCGCCGCCTGGCGATCAGGCTGGCGAACCTCGACGTCACCGGACAGCAGCCGGACACGGTCGATCGTGCCTTTCGCGGAACGCGGCAGCGCCGCGAGCGCGACGATTGCGCCGGCGGACAGTGCCGGCACGCCGCGCAGCCCGGCCAGCCGGCGTACGATATCCGCGGCGTCGGCCGTCGCGTCCTGATGGAACAGCGCATAGTTCCATTGCCCGCTTTCGGCGATCCGCTCCACGAGCGCGACCTCATCGACACCCGCCTGCCGCGCAACGTCGGCCTCGAAATCGAGCCAGTCCACCGTCGTCTCGTCGGAACCCGCATTCCGGTCGGGCAGCCACGTATGACAGCCATGCTCCGTCCGCCACGCGTCCAGCGTCGTGCGCAACCACGTCCCGTTGCGCGTGACGGTCAGGCTGTCCCGGTCCGGCTTGCCGTTGCGCAGCATCAGATCGGGCACCGAATGCCCCGACACGACGAGCGTACCGAGCGCGTCCCCACCCGCCGGGTTCAGATGGGTGTCGGCGACGAACACGGATTCATTGGCCGATTTTGCCGATACCACGCCCGATTCGACGCGATCGAATCCATCGGCCGACGACACCGCATGCGGGAGCGACCACGCAGGCCAGCACAATCGTCGCAAGCGTTTCGCGCCGGGTGCGAGCTCGACGAGCCGCGCGGCGTCCGCACGCGTCAACGAGCGTGCATCGACCATGATCCAGTCGGTGCGAAGCGCGCCGGCCGACAGCATCGAGGAAGCGCGGACGATATGACGCGTCGCTTCCGGGCTGAGGACGATACCGTGCCAGTTCGCATCCGGAGACGCCGCCCGCCGCACAAACGCGGGATCACCAGCGCTCGCGATCTGGTGCAGCGACAGCCCGGCACTCAGTGCGCCCAGTACCGTCCACAACGCCGTATGCGACAGCGGCCCGTCGCCGAGCGCAACATCCCGCGATGCACCGGCCGGTAACGTCGAGCCGAACGCGCGCGCGGCTTCGACAAGCTGGGCGTGCGTATAGCGCATGACATGCCAATCGCCATCGATATCGCGCCGCAGCAGCGAGCAGGCGCCCTGCACCGGATCCGACCGATCGTCGAGCATACCGTCGATTTGCCCGTACATCGGATCCTGCTCGTCGAATACGTAACACATGACGCCGGTCAACGGCGTATGCTGCGCGGTCGTCACGCAGCTTCGCAGCGGTTCCGGCGACCAACCGCCATCGACGATCGCATCGAACGCGGACGACGGCAGATTCGGGTCGGTCATCACGCAATCGACGCCATAGGTCAGTCCGGACAGCAGCAACACCAGCCCCGACACGGGGTCATCGCATGCAATCAGCACGCGCTCGCCCGGCCGATAGCCGAAACGTCGCCATTGACGCACGGCACGCTGCACGCGATCGGCAATCGTTCCATAGGTGACGCCGTGCGCGTCACCCGGCGACTGGCGCCCGTCCGGTCGGGAAAAGGCGATCCGATCCGGCGTGCGAGCGGCCTGCGCGGCGATATGCGCGGACAACGTCGCGTCGCCGATCGATGCGTGTGCGGATGCGTCGGGCGCGCCGCCGGCACCCGTCGACGATCGCGCATCGAGCACGAGATCGCATACTTTTCGCGGCGTCGCGTCGATCAGGACTTCGAGGAGTCCGCGGTATTGCGAAGCCATGCGTTCAATGAATGCCGCGTCGAAGCGGGCCGTGTCGTAGGTCAACTGAAACGTCAGCGTATCCGTCGGCAATACGACCAGCGCCAGTGCATAACTCGTTTCCTCGACGGCACGCGGCTCGTCGATCCGCCACCCGCAACTCGCCGCGAGCCGGTCGAACCCATCCCGGCCCGGATAGTTCTCGAATACGTAAAGCGTATCGAACAGCGATTGCTGGCGCGGCACTTCGCTGCATTTCAAGACGTCCGTGAGTGCGCTGGGCGCATGCTGTTCCAGGCGCTGCGTGTCGGCTTGCAAGCGCCGCAACCAGTCGGCCGTATCGAGTTCGCCGTCGAGCGTCGCGCGCCACGGCAGCGTGTTGATGAACAGGCCGGCCATGCGTTCGATACCGTCCACCTCCGCGGCACGCCCCGATACGACGATGCCGCCGACGACGTCGTTGCAACCGCCGTAGCGCGCAAGCAGCATCGCCCACGCACCCTGGCAAAGCGTGTTGAGCGTCACCCGGGCCGCGCGGCATGCGCGACTGGCCGCCTCCATCCATCCGGCCGGCATCGTGTCGGCCCGAACCGACAGCGTGCGGCGCGTGTCGGCGCCGCCTGCTGCGCCGTTTGCCGGCGAAGGGCATACCGACGGCGCGAATCCTGCCGGCTTGCGATAGCCGCGCAACAGATCGCGCCAATAGTCGAGCGAACTGTCGCCATGGCGCGTGCGCAGCCACGCAACGTAGTCGCGATAGTCCCGCGCGATGGCAGGAAGCGGCGCGTCCGGGCGGGAATAACGTTGAAACACCTCGCCGAGCAGCAACGGCATCGACCAGCCGTCGAGGATCGCGTGGTGATAGGTCCAGAGGAACCGATGCCGCTCGTGAGCGAGCTGGATCAGCGTGACGCGCATCAGCGGCGCGACGCTGAAATCGAAGCCGCGTGCGCGGTCGCTCGCCAGCAGGTGCTCGAATCGATCGGCTTGCTCGTCGGCCGCGCGATCGCGCCAGTCGATCACCTCGAACGGCAATCCGACCGTATGCCGGACGACCTGCAACGGATTCTCTTCGTGCAGGCGAATGAACAGCGTCTTGAGTGTGTCGTGGCGATGCACGACCGCTTCCCACGCGCCGCGGAATCGCTCGAGGTCCAGCGGGCCATGCAACACGCAGGAAAATTGCTCGACGTAGATGCCGGAGGCCGGATCGAGTCGCGAATGGTGAAGCATGCCTCGCTGCAGAGGCGTGAGCGGGTAAATCGTATCGACGTTTCGGGTCATCCTGGATTCCTGGTGCGGTCATGCTCGACGAACGCGCGGTATCGCGCGCCGCCGCGTTCAGCGCTCGAGTGCGTCGATTTCTTCCAGCAGCGCGTCGAGCGCGTCCTGGTCGACATCGAGTTGAGGAACGTCGTCGGGTGTCAGACCGCCCACCCCGTCGGCGCTGCAATGGCGAATCAGCATCGTCAACGCCTCTTCGACGCGGCACATCAGGCAGCCGATGCTTTCGTCGACGCCCGGCACCCCGAAGAAGCTCGACTCGACGGTCAGCCTGCCGCGCGACACGTATGCGACGACGTCCAGCAGGTGCGTGCGCCGCTGGCGCGGGCTGCGGATGCCCGGCGCCGGTTCGGGCGGCCCGCCGTACAGCGGCGACGACGGCCCCGACAATTGCTCCAGTTGACCGAGATAGGTAAACAGGATCGGTGCGCGCGGAAACGACGTCAGCGCATCGGCGCCGGCCTGCGGCTTCGTGTCGAGATAGCGCAGCACGCCATAGCTCGCGCCCTTTCGCGGCACCTCGCGCAGTCGGGCCTTGACCGACTTGACGAGCGCCGACGGATCCGACGCGTTAGCCGGCGTGTCGATCAACACCGGATAGATCGACGTGAACCAGCCGACCGTGCGGCTCAGGTCGATCGCGTCGCCGAGCGCGTCCCGGCCATGCCCCTCGACGTCCACCAGCAACGCGTCGCTGCCGCTCCATGCGTGGAACCCCGCGTGCAATGCGGCGATGAGCAGATCGTTTGCATCGGTGCCATAGGCACGCGGCGCCGTGGTTCGAAACGCGTGCGTCAGATCCGCATCGAGCGTGATCGCGCAACTGAGCGACGATTCCTGATAAGCATGCTGAACGATCGAGGTCAGCCCGTGACGCATCAGCGCCACCCGCTTCGGCCCGCCCAGCACATCGCGCACCTGTGCGTTCACGTTGCGCCAGTAGAGGCGATCGTCGTCGAGCGCGTCGCCCTGCGCCAGCGCAAGCCACTGGTCGACCCAAGCCTTCACGGAACTCGTCTTCAACGGCAACGCCGCGGCCGTGCGGGCACGCAATCGCAGATAACAATCGGCCAGGTCTTGCAGCAGGATGCTCCACGACACGCCGTCGATCGCCATGTGATGGACGACGATCAACAGCCGGCTGCTCGACACGCTCGTGCTCTCGAGCCACCTGACCGCGATGAGCCGGCCGCCCTCGAGGTCGAGGCTGCTCTGCGCGGCGTCGATCGCGCCGCGCCACATGCGTTCGCAATGCCGGCCGGCCGAGTCGATACACGGGACGATCGCAAAATCGACGGCGTCGGCGTCGCCGGCGAACACGTGCCGCATTCCGTCGCCGTACGCGACGAACCGGGAACGCAACACGTCGTGATGGCGCATGACGACGCGAATCGCCTCGGCCATGACGTTCGCGTCGGGCGTCTCGCCGAGCGGAACGAGCAGCGCCTGGTTGAAGTGCGAACGGTCGACGTCGACGCGCTCGACGAACCATTGCGCCGCCGGACCGAGCACGGTCTCGCCCTGCACCGGCCCCTGATCGACATCGAGGCCCGGCGTCTCGCGCACCACCGTCGACAGGCTCGCCACGGTCGTATGCAGGAAGATGTCCTGCGGCTTCAAATACATGCCGTCGAGCGCGGCCCGCGACACGATGACCGCGGCCAGAATCGAGTCGCCGCCCAGTTCGAAGAAATCCTGATCGACGCCGACGGACGGCTGGCCGAGGACATCGGCCCAGATCGCGGCAAGTTTGCGTTCGGTGTCGGTCGACGCGCCACGGTCGGCCCGCTCGCTTGCGCGAGGCAGCGGAAGCCCGCCTGCGTCGAGTGCGCCGCCCGCGTCGAGCGGCAGCCGGTCGAGCACCATGATCGCGTCGGGGTGCATCGAGTCCGGCAGCGCATGCTTCAATGCCGAACGAACCGCGTGTTCGAGTGCATGCGCATCCGCGCGGCCATCGTCCGCGACGAGATAGGCGACCAGCATTTCCTGCGTGTCCCGAACGACGCACGCACAGGCGACGGCGGCCACGCCGGGAATCGCGGAGATGGCCTGCTCGACCGTGCCGATCTCGATCGGCACGGGCCGGTGAAGCGCGACCCGCGACGAAGGATCGGCGCACAGCAGGTCGCCGCCACGGCGGACGACCGACACGCCGGTGGGTATCAGCGTCGTGTCCGGGCGCGCGGTTTCGAGCGGCGCCCCCGCACCCGATGCGCGGATCGACGCGCCGTCGAAGAAATGCAGTTTTCCGGCCTGACGATCGTCGGCGAAACTTCCGGACGATCCGAGCGCGAACGCAACGCGCCCCGGATACGACGGCGCCAGCAATTGCCAGCCGTCCGGCCCGGCCGCGAACGCACACAGCGCCGAACCGGTGTCCGAGTGCTGCACCGGAACGAAGTACGCCGCTGCGGCTATCCGGTTGGCGGCGGCGAACGACTTCAACGGTTGCGGATGCTCGCCGTACGCGACGAGCGCGCGTGCCCGCCCCATGCCGGCGACATCGGCACGTTGCAACAGAAGCGACGGCACGAGGAGCGACGGGCCGTCCGCGAGCAACCGGTCGAGCGCCGCGTACGCGCTGTTCGCGATCGCCGGGTCGCCGGAAGCGAGCGCACCGATGGCGGCCTGCCCGGACAGTCGAGCCGTGCCGCCAACGAGTACGACCTGGGCCAGCGCCGCTGCCGACAGCCCGTCATGCGCGCCGTGCGGAACGAGCGTCGTTACGTTGGCGTCGAGATGAAGCAATTGACCGACATAGTCGAGCAGCGGCTCGACCGCCGACGCGTTGCCTGCGGCAACGCCGTCGGCACGCGCGGCGGCCTCGCGCGCATGCACCACTTCGATCGCGTCGATCTCCCAGCCGGACCACCCGTTGCTACGACCGCGGCACACTGCGTCGGCCGTGTCGTCCGACACCGTATAGCATGCGCCCACGGCACGGATCGCGAGCAACGCGACCGCGCGCTCGGCGACACTTTGCAGTCGGAGTTCGACACGTTTTCCGGCACCGATTCCGAGGGCATCCAGTTGCGCACGGACGGCACGAATCGCATCGCGGACCTCGCCGTCGCTGATCGCGCGATGGTCGAATTGCCAGACCACGCGCGAGGCATCCTGCGGCATCTCGGATTCGACATGGGACGTGCGACGCACGAATGCGTCGGCCGCGGCAATGCGGTTTCGCGCATCGTCGCTCGGTGCGGTCGCGAGCGTGTAATGGTGCAGAGAACGGCTGGTGTCAGCCACCACCTGCTCGACGAGATGCGCATACTGGCTCGCGAATCGCTCGATCGTTCCGTCGTCGAACAGATCCGTATTGAACGTCCAGGCGGTCAGATATTCGTCGCCGAGATCCTGTACGTTGAGCGTCAGGTCGTGTGTCGCGCCGCGCGTACCGGTGCTCGATGCGGCGAGACGCTCACGATAGAACGGCACGCCATCCCCGCCTTCGGCGGCGAAATCGCCGCGAGCCTGGTTCCAGTTGTACATCACCTGGTAGATCGGCGACCGGCTCGGATCGCGCGCCGGACGCAGTGCATCGACCAGCAACGGAAACGGATAATCCTGGTGATCGAGCACGCGCAGCATCATCTCGCGCGTGCGCCGCAGCAAATCGTCGAATGTGTCGTCCGGTCGGACTTCGCACGCGAGCACGACCGTGTTCACGAAATGGCCGACCACGCTCTCGCTGCCGGGCGCATTGCGCCCGGAAGTCGGTGCACCGATCATCAAGCGCGCCTGCCCGGTATGAAGGTGAAGATGCAATTGATAGACCGCGAGCAGCAGCATGTACGGGGTCACGCGCAGCAACCTGGCCGTGTCGCGCACCCGATGCGATAGGGTCGCGCCGAGCGACCGGTCGTACACGCGGCCATGCTCGGTTTTGCGCGGCGGGCGCAACCGGTCGGTCGCCAGGCTCAGTGCCGGAAACCCGTGTGCCAGCTCGCGCCGCCAGAACGCCGCGAGATGCTCGCCGTCCGCGCCGTCGAGCCGGGCGCGCTCGTGTTCGACGCAATCCTTGTACTGCACCGGCAGAGGCGGCAACTTCAGCGGTTCGCCCGCGCGGGCAAGACGGTAGAGCGTGCGAAGCTCGTTGAGCAGGATCTCGAGCGACCAGAAATCGGCGGCGATGTGGTGGACGTTCAACAGCAGCACCACGCGAATCGCGTCGGCGCCGTCGTGCTCGTTCAGCAGCAGCTTGAGCCGGATCGGCGATTGCGTCAGGTCGAACGGGCGATTCGACTCTTCGTCGATCCACCGGCGGATGGCGGCTTCGTCGGCCGCGAACACGCGATCGACCGAGAACCGGGCGCGCGCTTGCGACCCGACCTGCTGGCGCGGCTCGCCATCGATCACGCGGTACGCGGTGCGCAGGATCGGGTGGCGTGCGATCAGATAGTCGACGCAGCGACGCAGCACGGACAGGTCGACGTCGTCGTCGATGCGCGTCGCGTACGTCACGTTGTACGCCGCACTGTCGGGATTGAGCTGATGCAGCGACCAGAGCGATTTCTGCGCGAACGAGAGCGGGTAGGTGCCCGCCGTTCCCACGAATTGCTCGAGCAGCGCGATGAGTGTCGCCTTGTGGGTCTTCAGCTCGTCGACGAGCGAAGGTGTCACCGCGCCCTTCGGCGCCTTGTATTGCAACTTGCCGTCCTGGGCCCAGAGCTCGATGCCGCGCCCCGCCAGTTCGTTGATGAATTCGATCGAGCTCACAGCTCTCCTCCTTCCATTTCGACGCCGAACGTCGCTTCTCCCGACACCAGGTCGATCCGGTCCGCGGCGCGCGACGGCGGTGTTCCGTCGAGGGTCCGCGACTCGCCGCGGTCGAGCGTCGCCATGATCGTGCGCACGACGTCGTCGAGCGTCGCGCCTTCGAGCAATCGCCCGAACGGAACATCGACGCCCAGCTCGCTACGCAATGCATTGCGGAATTCCGCGGCCATCAGCGAATCGAGCCCGAGCTCGATCAGCGGGATATCCGGCGCGATGCGCTCGCTCGACGTATGCAGGGTCGCGGCGATTGCGTCGGTGAGATGTTCGCGCAGCAATTGCATGCGCTCGCCGTCCGGCAACCCCGCGATGCGCTCGCGCAAGCCAGGGCCGGTACCGGCCGGGCGATGCGCCGGCGGCGCCGGCGGCACGAGTTCCGACAACAGTGCGCCCATCGCCCGGCTCGGGCTGCGCTTGATCAGCGTATCGACGTCCACGTTCCAGATCTGCGTCTGCCCGTCCGGTTCGGCGGCCAGCGTGTCGAACACGCGCAGTGCGACGTCCGGCTCGATCGGCTTGAGACCGAACGATGCGATGCGGCGCAGTTGCCGCGCGTCGAGCTGATCGACCATCCCGTTGCCGCCCCACAGGCCCCAGTTCATTGTGTGCCCGGGCAGGCCGTCCTGGTGGCGCAAGGCCGTCAGCGCGTCCACGTAGGCGTTCGCGGCGGCATAGGCGCATTGCCCCGGGGAGCCGACGCAGGCCACGATCGACGAAAACGACACGAAGTGCCGCAGCGGCAGATGCGCGGTCGCACGATGCAGATTCAACGTTCCGGCGACCTTCGGCGCGAGCACCTTCACTACGTCGGTCATCGGCTGGGTCGCGAGCAGGCCGTCGTCAAGCGTGCCCGCCGCATGCAGGACGCCCACGAGCGGATGCGCGGAATCCGCCTCGAGCGCATGGACGAGCGCGTCGACGTCGGCGGCCGACGCGACGTCGGCCGCCACGAATTCGACGATCGTGCCATGCGCATCGGCGATCGATGCAAGCCGCGCGCGTTCGCTGTCGGCCGGCACCTGGCGGCTGGCGGACACGATCTTCGGCACGCCTTTCCGGATCAGTTGCTCGATCACCCGCGTGCCGATTGCACCGCGCCCGCCCGTCACCAGATAGGCGCCGTGCGCAAGCGGTTGCGCCGCGCCGGCGTCGCGTGCGACGAGCCGCGGGACGTATACGGTGTCGCCATGCGACACGAACTGCGTCTCGCCGGTCGCCGCGGCGCCCGCCAGTGCGGTCAGCGCGCTCGCGCAAGACACCGCATCCGGTGACGGCAGATCAACCACACACACCGGAATGTCGCCGCTCTCGTGCATGAGGCTGCGGGCGACGCCCCAGGCGGCCGCCTGAAACGGCGACACGCGCACGTCGATGCCGGGCACGCGCTGCGCCGCCTGGGTCACGATGCAGACGGTCGGCGTGCCCTGCGGCCAGCGGGCCGACTGCACTTCGCGCCAGATGTTCGCGAAGTGCCGGTAAGCTGCGCCGACCGCGGCGAGTTCGTCTTCGGATCCCGCATCGTCCATCGACGGCCACACGTAGAGCAGCACGGTCGGTCGTGCATTCGGGCCGGCGAGTGCGTCGTCGTCGAGCGCGGCACGAATGCGCCGGGCACCTGCATCGTCGTCGAACCGGTCGTCCACCGGCAGCGCCGCGATGGCACACGCGTTGCCAGCGTCTTCACATGCGCGCGCCAGCATCGCGTCCAGCGCGGAACCGCTGCCGATCAGCACGAAGTTCGCGTGCGCGTCGTCCCCTTCATGTTCGGCCGCCGCAAACGGCCGCCAGACGAGCGTATTCAGCGCGACAGGCTCCGCAGTCCGCTGAAATCGGCGCGGATCGACGGCCATCAGCCGCAATCCGGAGACGACGGCGACGCAGTTGCCCGCGTCGTCGTACAACCAGAGATCCGCGGTGGCAAGGCTGCGCTTCACCCGCGCACGCACCGCGCACCACACCGCCCGCACGCCGGGCATCGGCATGCAAGCGATCCGCTCGATGCCGATCGGCACGAAGGCGGTGTTCAGTTCCGCATCCCATAGCGCGCCCGCGACGGTCTGAAACGCGTTGTCGAGCAGCGCCGGATGAACGATGCGGACGAGGTCGTCCGTGCCGTCCGGCTCCATTTCGATTCGGGCCAGCGCCACGTCGCCGTCCCGCGACAGCGCGCGAATCGAGCGAAATGCGCCGCCATATTCGAGGCCGGTGGCCTGCAAGCGCGCGTAGAAACCGTCGACAGGCAACGCGTCGCCGCATTGCGCGCGCCATGCGTCAAGTGCCGGCACGTCGGTAACGCCGTGCGTCGTCCCGATCTGCGCGGCGCATTGCAACGTCCATTCGGGTTCCGAAGCGGCCGTGTCGTGACAGGCGTGAATGTCGATCCGCGCGCCTGCTTCGCCCGGATGCGGAGTATCACCTGCGTGCACGACCGTGCCGAACGTCACCGCGTGGCCGGGCTCCAGCGTGAGCGCGTTATCGAACGACACGTCACGCGCGACCAGCCAGCGGCCGGCCATCGGTTCGGCATCGCCGCCATCGCGCCGCGATCCGGCGTCGAGCAGCGCCTCGACGAACCCTGCCGCCGGGAAAACGAGTTGCCCGTGCACGCGGTGTCCGCCCAGAAACGGCAGATGCCGATCGGATACCTCGCTCTCGTAGCGAAGGTGGTCCGATGCCGGAATCGCGAGACGCCGGCCCAGCACGCCGCGACCGGCGGTCCGCCGCGCGCCGGCCGCGCTCGTCAGCACGTTCGCCCGCTGCGCCGGCTCCCGCGCATTCACCCAGTAGCGGTGTGCCTCGAGCGGATACGGCGGCAGCACGCCGCGGCGCACGGCTTGCCGCATCGGCGCACCGGTTCGGGAGCGCTCGTATGCATGCCAGTCGACACGCCGGCCACACATATAGACATGTGCCAACGCACGCAACAACTGCTCGGTCTCGCGCCCGTCATGGTTCATCGACGGCAGCGCCACCACGTTGCCACGATCCGCCCGCTCCGCCGCGCATGCGGTGACGAGGCTCGAAAGCGTCTTGCCAGGCCCGATCTCGACGACCGTCGTCACCTTGTCGTCGAGCAGGGTGTCGACACCCGCACGGAAGGCCACCGTGGCCCGCACGTGCTCGACCCAGTACGCGGGATCGCACAGGCGTTCGCCCTCGAACCGACCCGTCACGTTGGACACGATCGGAATCGCAGGCGCGCGATACCGCACGGTCGCGGCGACGGCGCCGAATTCGGCGAGCATCGGCTCCATCAGCGGCGAATGGAATGCGTGCGATACCGCCAGCGCCTTCGTCGCGATGCCGCGCGACGCGAACAGTTGCTCGATCGACTCGATCGCGTCCGGGTCGCCGGACACCAGCACGCTCTCCGGTGCGTTGTCCGCCGCGATGGCGACCCGTCCGGGGTAGTCGCGCACGGCATCGGCCACCTGACGCACGCTCGCGAACACGGCGAGCGCACGGCCCGGCGCGGTGAGCGTATCCATCAAACGCCCACGCGCCGTCACGAGGCGGCAGCCGTCCTCGATCGAGAACACGCCGGCGATGCACGCAGCCGCGTACTCGCCGATGCTGTGGCCCATCACGACATCGGGCACGACGCCCCAGTGCATCCACAAGCGCGCGAGCGCGACCTCGAGCGCGAACATCGCCGGTTGCGTGTAACGCGTTTCGTTTATCCGGTCCTGATGGTCGCCCCACAGCACGTCGACGAGCGACAGTTCCCCTTGCGCCCCGATATGGCTGTCGCATGCGTCGAATACATCGCGAAACGGCGCGAAATCCCGATAGAGCTGTCGAGCCATTCCGGCGCGCTGCGCGCCCTGTCCGGTAAACAGGAACGCAAGCCGATCGCGAACGCCGCCGGGCTGCCCGCTCCGGACCGTTAGGGCCCGCGCCGCGTCCGACAGCGCATCGAGCAGCGTGTCGCGAGCATCCGCGACGATCGCCACGCGATGGCGATGGCTGTCGCGCGCGAGACGCAGCGCGCGGGCGACCGCGTCGGGCGCCAGCGACGCGTCTGCCCGCACGTGCGCCGCGCAGTCTTCGATCGCCTGCTTCAACATCGGCGCCGTGTGGGCGGACAACGGCCAGATGTCGTGACGCGCGTGACCGGCCAGCGCGACGTCCGCGTCGGGTTCCGCCGCGCGCGCCTCCTGCCATGCCTCGACGATCAGGTGTGCGTTCGTGCCGCTCATGCCGAACGAGCTGATCGCCGCCACGCGCCGGCCCGGTCGGGACGACGGCCACGCCGCATGCTCGGTCGGCACGCGAATGCCGTTCGCATGCCAGTCGACGTGCGTGGTCGGCGTATCGAAATGCAGGTGCCGCGGCAGTTCGCCCTTCTGCAGCGCGCACACGACCTTCATCAGCCCGGCGACCGCGGCGGCCGATTCGAGGTGCCCGATATTCGTCTTGATGCTGCCGACGTACAGGTCGCCGGTGCGATTCGTGTCGCGGCAGTACACGTCCTCGAGCGCGCGCAGCTCGATCGGATCGCCGAGCGGCGTACCGGTGCCGTGCGCCTCGACGTAGTCGACGTCGGCCGGCGACACGCCGGCGTGCTCGAGCGCTTCGCGGATCACGTCGCGTTGCGCGCGGCCGTTCGGCGCCGTCATCCCGTTGCTGCGCCCGTCGTGATTGACGGCGGAGCCGCGGATCACCGCCCGGATCGGCCTGCCCTGCGCCCGCGCATCGGACAGCCGCATCAGCGCGACGACGCCGCAGCCTTCCCCGCGCACGTAGCCGTCGGCGGCCGCGTCGAACGTCCGGCAGCGGCCGCTCGGCGACAGCGCCTGAAGCTCGCTCAGCGCGATCGTCATCTCCGGCGACAGCATCAGGTTGACACCGCCCGCGAATGCGACATCGGACTCGCGGGTACGCAGGCTATGGCAAGCCAAATGGACGGCGACGAGCGACGACGAGCACGCGGTGTCGAGATGCAACGCCGGGCCATGAAATCCGAACAGGTAGGAAATGCGTCCGGCCGCGAAGGGCCGCGCGGTACCGAGCGAGGTCTGCGCATAACTGAGCGTGTCGGCTGCTACGCCTTCGCTGACGCGCGCGTAGTCGTCGACCGACGAACCGACGAACACGCCGGTTCGGTACGACGCGATCGTTTCTCGCGAAAAGCCGGCGTCTTCGAGTGCTCGCCACGTGCATTCGAGCAGCAGCCGCTGCTGCGGATCGATGTGCGGCGCCTCGCGCTCCGACACGCCGAAGAATCCCGCATCGAAACGATCGACGTCGTCGATGAACCCGCCATGCCGGCTGTAGCTGGTATCGCGCCGGCCCGGCCGCGGATCGTAGATCGCATCGGTCCATCGGTCGGCCGGCACGGGGCCGACGGCGTCGGCCCCGTCCGCGAGCATCGACCAGAGCGCGTCGGCGGAATCCGCGCCGCCGGGCAGCCGGCAGCCCATGCCGACGATGGCGATCGGTTCGTTCATCGCGCTGCGCGCGTCGGCCAGTTCGCGTTGCAGCGCGTCGATCTTCAGCAACGCTTGCTTCACGGGGGTAAGGGGCGCGGCGGGCGCGCGGTTGGACTCGGTCATGTGTACCACTCCAGACGTTCGCGGAACGAGACTGCCGGGGATCGGCTCAGCGCTGCAGCGCTTTCAGCAGCAGCGCTTCGGCCTGCGCGTCGGAGAGCGCCGCAAGCTGATCCCGGGTAGGCGGCGCGTCGGCGCCGACGATCGGCGCGGGATGCGCGTGCGCGGCGGCCGACGCGGGCGCGTCGCTCGATCGCAACGCATCGGCCGCGCCCTGCATCCGCGCCAGGTGCGCCGCAAGCTGCTCGACGTTCGAACAGTCCCACAGCACGGCGGCGTCGAACGTCAGCCCGATCGTGTGCTGCACCTTCAACGAAAACTGAAGCGCGCTCATCGAGTCGAAACCCATCTCGACCCACGCGGCCGTGCGCGACACCTGCGTCTCGGCGATCTTGAGCCGCTCGGCGACGATCCGTACGATCCGGTCCGCGATCTCGCGCTCGATCAGCATCGGTTCGGAACGGGTCTCCACCTCGGCGACAGCCGGCGCCACCGCACCGTCCCGTGCAGCGCCCGCCTCCATCGCGTAGGCGCCGTCGGTCCAGCTGGCGACGGCGCGCAGTTCGCCTTGCAGATACGCACGACGGCACAGCGCGCGCGCGATCTTGCCGCTGGAAGTCTTTTCGATGGTCGCCGGCTCGACCAGCACGATCGCGTGCGGCGTGACCCCGAAGTCCTCGCCGATCGCGACCACCATCGCGCGCAGCGTGGCGTCGAGGTCCAGCGTCCGGCGCGCGGTGCGACCGACTTCCTGGATGATCACGAGCTTCTCTTCTCCGTCCGCCTGCACCGATACGGCGGCGCCGCATCCGCGACGCAACGCCGGCACGGCGTCCTGCACGCATGCTTCGATATCCTGCGGATACAGGTTGCGTCCGCGAACGATCAGCATGTCCTTCACGCGGCCGGTCACGTACAGGCGGCCGTCGACGCGCGCGCCCAGATCGCCCGTGCGCAGGAACGGACGTGCGTCGGGCTCGTCATCGAAATGCGCGCCGAACGTCGACCGTGTCGCTTCGGGGTTGCCGTAGTAGCCGACGCCGATCGCGCCGCCGCGCACCCAGATTTCGCCGACACCGTTCGGGTCGGCGACCGGGCGACCATCGGGGCCCGCGATCCGGATCTCGGTGCCGGGCGCCGTGCCGCCGCACGACACGAGACTTTTCGCGTTCGCGGCGCCCGGCTGAACCGGTTCAACGATGCCGGCGGCGAGCTTCACGTTATCGACGTCCAGGTAATGGGCGCCTTCGCCGTAAGGGACACCCGACACGATCAGCGTCGCCTCGGCCATCCCGTAGCACGGATAGAACGCCCCCGGGGCGAAGCCGTGCGGGCATGCGGCGTCGATGAACTCGGTGACGGTCTGACGATGAATCGGCTCCGCGCCGCAGAACGCGACACGCCAGCTGGACAGATCGAGCCGGCCTCCGTCATCGCTTCCGTCGAGCGCGGCAGCGGCAAGCGCATACGCAAAATTCGGGCCGCCGGACGTCGTCGCACGGTGTGCGGAAATCGCGCGCAACCATCGGCCCGGCTGCTGGACGAACGCAACGGGCGACATCAGCACCACCGACAGCCCGATCGACGCCAGTTGCAACGGCATCGACAGCCCCATGTCGTGATACAGCGGCAGCCACGACAGCATGCGGGTGTCGCGATCGTGCCGCATCAGCAGCGCGATCGACCGTTGGTTGTCGATGATGTTGCCGTGCGTGATCATCACGCCCTTCGGCGTGCCCGTCGATCCCGACGTGTATTGAAGGAACGCAAGATCGTCCGGCGCCGGCATGCGCGGCAACGCCGACGTGTCCCGCGCCCCGGCGTCGACGAGCGCTTCGTACGTGACGAGCGTGCAGCCGGTGAACAGCTGCTGCGTCGCGCGCAGGGTCTCGATGGTATCGATCGAGGTCGCCGGCGCCACGATCAGCGTGGCGCCGCAATTGTCGGCAATCGCGTGCAGCTTCGCCCATTGCGCGACCTTGCGGACCTGCTGCGGATGATAGGCCGGCACGGCCACGCGCCCCGATGCCAGACATCCGTAGAACGTGCAGACGAACTCGGCGCTCGTCGGCAACAGCAGCAGCACGCGAGCGCCCGGCCCGGTCAATTGCGCGAGTCCGCGCGCCACGCGCATCATGCCGGCATGCAGATCCCCGAACGTGCTCTCGCTTTCGATCGCTTCGCCGTCGCGCAGGATGGTCAGCGCGACACGGTCGGGGTCCCGCTCGGTGTGATGGGCGAGCGTCTCGATGATGGAGGTCGGTTCGACTTCCATCTGAAACACGTTCGGATTCGGATGCGTCGTCATGGTGTATCCAGAATGAGGTCTGTGCGAGCCGCCGCGCGAAGGCGGCGGCTTGCGCACGGGGGTGATCTCATGCGTCTCGCAGGAACGCGTCCGCGATCGCGCGGCGATTGAGCTTGAGGTTGCGCGTGCGCAATCCGCCTTCGACGTCGAATGCGCGGTCGGTGAAAATCACCTTCACCAGTTGCCGTTGTGCCGGCAGCGTGCCGTTGACCGCACGGACGAGTGCGCGCAGCGCGTCGGTGACTTCCAGATCGTCCGGCCGGCGCGTCGCGATGACGACGCCGAGCCCCGCTTGCGGGCCCGCCATCACCACGGCCACGTCGACACGCGGATCGCGATACAGCAGCGCCTCGATCGGCTCGGGATGGAATTTCTCGCCGTTGCTCGTGACGATCGCGTCCTTCTTGCGCCCGACGACGCGCAGAAAGCCGTCGCGGTCGAATTCGGCGATGTCGCCCGTCGCGACCGCATTCGGCGCGATGAATGTCGCGCGAGTGTCTTCTTCCGGCGCATCGAAGTAGCCGAGCGACAGCAGCGCGTTCCGTGTGACGACGACTTCACCGTCCTCCAGCAACGAGACGCTGCCCGGCTCCGCCGGCTGGCCGACCGTACCGACACGCACGTGCCCGGGCTTGTTCCACGCAACCATGCCGGCCTCGGTGATCCCGAACGCCTCGTACAGCGCGATCCCGCAATCCCAGAAGAAATCGAGCGCCGCGCGCTTGATCGGCGCCATCCCGGTGACCATGTAGCGGATGTTGCCGCCGGTCAGCGCGCTCAGTCGCTCGGCGAGCGTCGACGGGTCGCTGCCCGGCCCGGCAGCCGCGCGCGCCAGCGTATGCAGCGTCTCGTACAGCACCGGCGGGGCGATCACGAACGTCGGACGGTGCCGTTTGAGACCCGGAAAGAGTCCGTGGAACGGCACCGACACGAGATCGATCCCGTGATACAGGCAGAAGTAGTACGTCATCCGTTGCTGATAGTTCGCGAACGGCAAGAACGTCAGGAACCGGTCGCCCGGCGCGACGCCGAATGCGTCGCCATACAGGCCGAGCAAGTGCGCGGTGCCGCGGCGGCTCATCACGAGCCCTTTGGTCCTGCCCGTCGTGCCGGAACTGAACACCAGGGAATGGGTATCGGGCGCATGCTCGACCCGCACCGGCTCGATACGCGTGTGCGAATCGCCGCGGCTGGCGGGATCGATATCCACGACGCGCCCGGCGATCGCGCCGGCGGTATCGAGCCATCGTGCGTCCACGGCCAGCACGCTCAGCCGGTAGCGCTCGATCAACGCGTCGCACGTGTCGATCAGGCCATCGTTCGGAAACGCGACCGATACGCAGCCGAGCTCGATGCATGCCAGATCCCACACCATCCACGGATACCCGTTCGGCGCCGCGATGCCGACGCGCGCCCCGGGTACGAGGCCGATCGCCTTGCCGCGCTCGACCGTGGCAAGCACGTCTTCGAACAGTTCGTGGAAGGTCCGGACGGTTTCGGCCCCCTTGTCGTCGACAAAGGTCAGCGTATGACTGCTGTCGCGCAAGCGCGCGACGAGATCGTCGAAGGTCATCATCGGCGTCGTCCCGTCACGCGTGCGCGACGCCCTCGACGGATGCGTAATACTTCTGCGCGGCGCTTTCATACATGTTCCAGAACAGCTTGCACGTGTGACGCACCGCGAACAGCGCTTCCTGTTGCATCTCCACGGTCGTGCACAGGTCGGTCACGAGCGAGATGCCCTCGGCGACGTGCGCGACGTCCTCTTTCTGGTGAACCGAAAAGAATCGCGTGTCTTCCTCGGTGAGCCCGTAGCACTTCGCCAGAATGGAGTGGCGCGCGTCGCCCGCGCGGGTTTCCAGGCTCTGCCCTTCGCTCGCGATCATCACCGCGGCGGCGCCGATATGATAGGTGCCCTCGCCCTTGCAGTTCTCGAGGCGATAGTCGATCAACTCGCGCGTGGCCGCGGACGGCGTCCATGCATCGCGCTCCTCGTCGCTGATGTTTTGCGCGCGAATGAAGTCTTCCATGAGCTCGACATGGTTCTTCGTTTTCGAGAAGCGCCCGGTTTCCTCTTCGAACAGGTTGTACAGCAGCCGGCGCTTGTGGTCGGGAAACGGGCAGCGGAAATACAGGTTCTCGATGTACTCGAGAAAGTACCGGGTGATCTGGTATCCCTCGAGCGAGATGATCTTCAGCAAGCGCCAGTTTTTCCGAGGCGTGAACAACTCCGCGAAGATCGGGTGATCGAGCGTGAGCTGCTCGTCCAGTGTTTCGCGCAGCGCGCGGGAAAACGTCGCTTTGTCCATCAGCACGGCTTCTTTGGTGAGGGTCATGATCGTTCCCTGTCGGTGAGGTAACCGGCAATGTAATGGCGGCTTTCAAGACTGAAACCTGTCCGTTCGGGCGAGTGTTTCCCCGTCCGCGCCAACCCTGTACGTCAGTGCAGGTAGGCAGTGCGGTGCCTTGACGCTATAAAGCGGAACCCCTACGGCACTTGGAGAATCCGATGGACGACCACGCGAACGTGTTCGCTACGCTTACCGAACTGATTCCGCAAATTGCTGCGCTCGATATTGCGCCGGACATGCTGACGCGGGAAACGTCGCTGACGTCGGATCTGATGCTCGATTCGATCTCGCTGCTGTCGCTGATGGCGCTGACCGAGGATCGGCTCGGCATCAGTTTCGCCTCGCACACGGAGCAGGTCGCGAACCTCGAAACCATCGGCGATGCGGTCGATCTGGTGGACATGCTGTTGTCCGTGAAAGCGTAACGAGATGACGATGAACGATCATCCGCTCGACGCATGCAGGATGTCGTCGGCCGGCGGCGACCGTGTCTTCCTGCTGGATGCCGGCGACCTCGACGCGCTGCGCGCGGCGGCCGAGGCCGGCGACACGACTACGGCACTCGGCGCGTACCCGCGCATCGCCCGGCTTCGCGACGCATTGAACGCGCCCGATTCCGGGCGGCTCGCCGTCGTCGTCGACGATCCCGAGATGCGTCGCACACGCGAATTCGCGTCCTTGCCCCGCCTCCTGTCGGCCGCGCTCGACGTTGCGTCCGCATCCGTTGCGAACGCATGCATCGTCGTGCTCGGCGACGCGCTCGCGGACGGCACGGCGGCCATCGGCGAAGCCGGGACGCGCTGGCCGGCGTCGCTCGACACGCTCGCCGACGCGGTCGCCGAAACCGTGTTCGAGGTACGCCGCCGCGCCGACACGTACTTCGAGCAGGAACCGCTGGCGTTGCCCGCCGAAACGGCCGGCACGGCTCGCCTGCTGACGGCCGAAGCGGTGCTGGCCTGGCTTGCGACGGAAGCGTCGCCCGGCCTGCACGTCGTGCACGGCGACCGGCGTATTGCGTGGCGCGAACTCGCTGAAAGCGTCGCGCAAACGGTGCCCATTCCGACGCGAAGCGATGCCCACCAGGCCGGCGCCGACGCCATCCTCGCGCTGCTCGAAACGAATCTGAAGCATGCCGAGCACATGCTGGGATACGCGGATCACACGCCCGTGCCGCCGACCGACATCCGTTCTCACCGGCTGCGCTGCGACGGCTTCGACTGGCGAGCCCGGATCGCGTCACGCGTCGCCGCTCACGCGGCCCGGCACGAACGGCGCGACGCGCCCCGGTTTGTCGACCTGCCGTCCGCGCGCCGGATCACGACCGGCAGCGGGCATGAGTATCTCACTGCCGGGCGCGGCCCGCGGGCCATGTTGCTCATCAACGCATTCGGCATCCCGCACGACGTGTGGCACGACTTCGCGGCCGGATTGGCACCGGATTTCTCCCTCTACCTGGCGGACGACGCAAGCGATACGCCAGCCGATGGAGAACTGACCCGCGCCTACTATTCGAGCCCCGATGCGCCGGACCGCTACGCGCGAAGCGTGGCTGAATTGCTGGACGTCGAGGGCATCGACGCGATTCACGTCGCGAGCTGGTGCGGAGGCGCCCGATACGCGCTGGCGCTGGCTCGCGCACTGCCTGGCCGCATCGCGTCGATGAGCCTGATCGCTCCGTCGTTTGCCGGCGCGCAGGACTACGACGGCGCCGACAGCGCGTACGAAAACAATCTCAACACGATGTGCTCGCTCGTCGCGCGCATGCCGAAGGCCGCGGACAGCATGGCCAAATCGATGATCGGGCTGCTGGAGAAGCGGACACGAAGCGACGCACCCGAGGGCGGCCACGCATCGATGTTCGCGCTACCCGATTCGGCGACTCGCCACTGGCTGCACGCACCGTTCGTGTCGCCGGCGAACATGATCGAATACAGCCGGCAATTGCTGAATTTCCGCGCCCATCGGATCGAAGCCGAACGCGACGGATCGATCGCCGGCATCCCCGCGCTGCTCGTGACCGGCGAATACGACGAAATGACCTGCGCGATACGTGCGCGAGCCATTACGTCGGCCCAGCTTCGCCCGATCCAGGTCGAGCTCCAGGCCGGCAGTCATCACATGGTTCACCAGAATGCGGCGCTGCTCGCGCAACTCGTCGGCACCTTCGTCGGCGCTCGGGCGCTGACACCCGACGCACTGCCGCATCCGAGGCTGCGTGTCCTCCGGGCGGCCGACCGTGGCGAGATGGAAACGGAGATGGAGATGGAGTCGGGCGAACTGTGACGCACGCGCCTTCCGATGCCCGTTCGGACAGTTACAGGCCCCGGGCATCGATCACTAAAGTCGCACTGTGAAGCAAGCCGGATCACACGCGGCCGGTCGCGTCGTACAACTCGCAAACGACGCACAAGCCAACGCCAACCCGCTGGTCGGAGATGTCGAATGTACGCAAACAGCCTTGTCGAACTGATCGGCGATACGCCGCTGCTGTATCTGAAAAGCCTGTCGAATGAACACAGGCGAATCCGCGTGTATGGAAAGCTCGAGTGCTACAACCCCGGCAACAGCGTGAAGGACCGGAGCGCGCTGCAGTTGCTCCGCCAGGCCGAGCGCGACCATGGCCTCAAGCCGGGCTGGTCGATCGTCGAATCGACGTCGGGCAACATGGGGCACGCACTCGCGATGCTGTGCGCCACGCGCGGCTATCGCTTCATTTGCGTGCTCGATCCGAAGACACCGAAGACGAATGCGAATCTCGTGCGCGCATTCGGTGGAGAGGTCGAGATGGTCGAACACCCCGACGAGACGGGCAGCTATCAGCGCAAGCGCATTGCGGTCGCGAAAGCGATTGCCGCGAGCGTGCCGAATTGCGTGAACCTCGATCAATACAACAATCCGGCCGCGATCGACGCCCACTATTACTCCACCGGGCCCGAAATCGTCGCCCAGCTCGCCGATCGGCTCGACGCCGTGATCGTGTCCGCCAGCACCGGCAGCCATCTGAGCGGCATCGCACGCTACGTGAAGGAGCGCGACCCGGCCACCCGCGTGATCGGTGTCGAGCCCGACGGCTCGGTCGTGTTCGGCGGCACCTACCGGCCGCATCTGCAGAACGGCGCGGGGCTCAGTTTTCAGCCCGGCAACATCCTGATTCACCTCGTCGACGAAACGATGCGCATCGTCGATCGCGATGCATTCGTCGGCTGCCGCCGCCTCGCGCTCGACGAAGGGTTGCTGCTCGGCGGTTCGTCCGGCGCCATCGCGCAGGCCGCACGCCGCTACGTCGCCACCTTGCAAGGCCCGGCCAACATCGTGCTCGTGCTGCCCGACAGCGGCACCAAGTATCTCGACACGATCTACGACGATCAGTGGCTGGTCGATCATGGCCTCCAGGCCGTGCTCGACGACCTGTGCACCATCGCGCCCCCGCCACGCGCCGAAAGCGCCGTGGCCCTCGAAACCACGTGATCCAGGGACACTCATGAACGACTCCATCCGTACCTTGCTTGCCGACGGCGCGCAGTATCCGATCGTGTTGCCGAAGGCCAACGTCACGCACGTCACCTATCGCTGGACGAACGCCGTCGACGATACCTTGGGCGCGCAGATCGTCGAACTGATGCGGCGCACGAGCGAAAGCGCGCCGATCATCGGCTTCGCCGAAACGATCACGGACGCGGAAGCGAACCGCTATCTCGAGGAACTGCGCTCGAATCTCGCCGCGGAAAAGGTGCGCCTGCTGACGATCTTCGCGAACACCGGGCAATTGATCGGCCTGTGCACGTTGCGCCGCAACCTGAACCCGAACAATCGCCATATCACCGACCTCGCGAAAGGCATGATCCACGACGCCTGTCGCGGCGGTGGCGTGCTGCCCGCCGCGTTCGTCGAGATTGCGCTGCAATGCGATCGGGACAATGTCGAACTGTTGACGCTCGACGTGCGGGACGGCACGCCCGCTCACCGCGTATGGGAACACTACGGTTTTCAGACGTGGGGCACGTTGCCGGACTACGCCCGCGCGAACGGGAAGATGCATGCCGGCCACTTCATGATGCAGCGCGTGGCGGACCTCAAGGAACGTGCGCTCGGCATGCTCTCGGGTCGCGACGCCGAACGCACCGCCCCCGCCAAAGCATCGGTATGAGCCACGCCATCTACGACGGGCCGATCATCGACTCGCACTGCCACATCGCGTCGACGCGCTTCATCCCCACCGCGTTCCTCGAGGGATTCTGCGCCAACGTTCATGTCCGGCTCGTCGCCAACGGCGTACGGAAATCGCGATCGGAACTGCTCGATACCTATCTCGCGCAAAGCCAGGACCACTTCGGCGATGCACTCGTGGCCGACATGACGTCGGCCGGGATCGAGCAGGCCGTGGTGTTGCTGCCCGATTTCACGTACGTGATGAAAAGCGATCTCACGATCGCCGAGATGTATGCCGAGCATCATGCGATTCTGCAGCGTCACGGCGAGCGCTTTCACGTTTTCGGCGGCATGGATCCGCGTTGGGGCGCGGACGGTGTCGCGTTGTTCGAGAAAGGCGTGGTCGAGTACGGCTTTTCCGGATTGAAACTCTATCCGCCGTGCGGTTACAGCCCGAGCGACAAGCGCCTGTACCCGCTGTACGAAATCTGTCGCGCCCACCGGTTGCCGGTTCTTCTGCACGTGGGGCCGACCAGCCCGGCGCTCGAGTTTGCGTACTCGCACCCGGATCTGCTCGACCGCGCGGCGTTCGATTTTCCCGACGTGAACTTCATCCTCGCGCACGGCGCCGTCCATCACGTCGACGCTTGCGCGCGACAGTGCGCGTATCGACCCAACGTGTATCTCGACGTCAGCGCATTTCTCGGCTCGCAGCATCCGGGGGGGTGGCCGGTCGCCCTCGCGGAGCTGTTCCGCATGAACATCAATCACAAGATTCTGTTCGGCACCGACTGGCCGGTCTTTCGCAATTCGGGCGGCCACCGCAAGGTCATGGAGCAGTTCCTCGCCGCCGATGGCCCGCTCGCGGCCGTCGCGCCGGTGCAACGCAAGTGGTTGATGTCGGGCAATACGCGCGCGCTGCTGCCGGCATCGCGCACGATCGATGCGATCGCGTGAGTCCGGCCGTCGCGTGCGACGGCCGTCCCGCACGCACTACGGGCTCACGGCCGCGTCGATGATCGGTGCCCTGCTCGTCTGGACCGCATGGCCGGGGCATCGGGCCGACGCGATGGCGGAAACCGCCGACGCGCCGGACCACTGGCGCGCCGACGAACGCGCACAGCTCGAATCGATGCGCCTGCCCGCGAACGTCGTCGCCAAAGTCGACCCGTCGAATCGCGTGGCCGCATCCCCACGGGCGGCCCAGCTCGGCAAGCAATTGTTCTCGGATCCTCGGTTCAGCCGAAACGGCGCGATCGCCTGCGCAAGCTGTCACACCCCCGATCGCCAGTTCGAAGACGGGCGACCGCTGGCGATCGGCCTGGGCATCGGCGCGCGTCGCACGATGCCCGTCGTCGGCACGACCGATGCGCCGTGGCTGTTCTGGGACGGCCGCAAGGATAGCGTGTGGTCGCAGGCGATCGGGCCGATCGAGGATCACAACGAACACGGCGGCACCCGGCTGCGCGCCGCCCATGTGCTTGCCGAGCACTACCGCGACGCTTACGAGCCGCTGTTCGGACCGTTGCCCGACCTGCGCGCGCTGCCCCGTGACGGGGGCCCGCTCGGCACGGACGCGGAGAAAGCTGCCTGGCAAGGACTCGACGAACGCACCCGCACCGACGTGTCGCGCGTGTTCGCGAATCTCGGCAAGGCGATCGCGGCGTACGAAGCGACGCTTCAATATGGGCCTTCACGCTTCGATACCTATGTCGACGGCGTCCGGGCCGGCGATCCGGTCAAGCTCGCCGCGCTGACGCCGACCGAAAAAGCGGGCCTTCGCCTGTTCGTGAACAAAGGCCAATGCATGACCTGCCACACCGGACCCATGCTGAGCGACCGGCAGTTCCACAACATCGGCGTACCGCCGCGTAGCGGAACGGCTGCCGATCCCGGTCGCGCGGCGGCGGTCGCCAAGGTGTTGCACGACGAATTCAACTGCATGGGGCCGTTCAGCGACGCGAAGCCCGAGCAGTGCGAGGAACTGCAGTTCATCTCGACCGACGATCCCCAAATGCTCGGCGCGTTCAAGACGCCGAGCCTGCGCAACGTCGCGCTGCGGCCGCCGTACATGCACGCGGGTCAATTCGCGTCGCTGGACGCCGTGATGCGCCACTACGCGGACGCGCCCGCGGCCGCGATCGGGCATAGCGAACTGAAAAGGATCGCGTTGTCGGACGAAGAGCAACGGCAACTCGTCGCGCTGCTCGGCGCGTTTTCCGGCCCCATCGTCGAGCGCTGATCGTCCGCGCCGTCGTGCGTCAGCGCGACGCGTCGCGAACGGCGACGCCCATCACCTTGACCTGGCCGCCGAACGGCAACGCAGCGGCCTGATAGACGGTTCGCGCAGGCCGGCGATCCTCAGGAAACAGATCGGCATACACGTCGTTCACCTCCGCGAGCGCACCGATGTCGGAGAACGCGATGTCGACGAACACGAGATCCCGCGGGCTGAATCCCGCCGCCTCGATCGCACGGAACAGGTTCGCGAACGCGCGACGCGCTTCTTCGGCCGGCGTGCCGGGCACATAGCGGCCGTCGACGTCCAGCGAAAGCTGGCCGCTGAGATAGCAGGTATCGTTCGCGACCACCGCATGGCTGATCGGCGACGGCCACTGCGGCAATTCATGGCCCGACGTTACATAGTGTTTCATGCAGTTCTTCTCCTTGGAGCAGGTGGCGCTGCCGCGTCACAAATAGTGCTTGACGAGCAACTGGAAGAGATTCGACTGTGGCAGCGCGCCGTATTCGGTCGACGACGCGCCCGCATTGATCTGCCATTGCAGCGCGACATCGGTTCTGGCGAAGCGATAACGCGCCTCGAGCCAGGTGAGCCGGCTGCGATCGGCGAGATTCAACCGCACGAAACCGGAGAGATCCAGACGCGGGATCCACGCGTCCTGCCACCTGACCATCGCGAAGAGCCCGTCGCGGGTCGTGGGATCCTGCTGGGCGGCCGCGAGGGTTCGATACGCGGCGTAACCGGCCGGCGGGCCATTGCGCAGCGCCTGCCAACCGGCACGATCGAGCGCGGCGCCGTCCCGGTCATACTCCAGCGTGACGGACAGATTGCGCGACGTCGTGCACGTCGCGCCGGTGGCGAGTTTCCAGCGGAACGCGACATCGCTGTACGGCTGCCCCAGCGCACGTGCCAGCGTCGACGGACCTCGCCCGCCCGACCACTCCACGTATCCGACGCACGCATTGTTGACGAGATGGACCAGGTTGACGCCGAATTGCGGCGAACTGCCGGGCTTGCCGTCATCGTAGATCATGATTTGCGGCGACAGATCCGAGACGACGCGCTGGCTGAACTGAAGCATCCAGCGCGTGCGCTGGTTCGTCGCGCCGAAGTCGGGCGAGAACGATGCGTCGGTCGCGCGATCCGCGATCCGCGGCGCGACGAGCGCGCTGACGGAGCCGTCGGCCCACAATTGCTGGCCGCGCAGCATCACCGTACCGAGCCGGTTCTCGCGCAGGCTCGCGGGATCCACCGAGGTCACGGAACGGACGGCGTTGTCGCGGAAAAAGTCGGTGGGGTTGTAGCCGGTCGCCACGCCGAGCCGCACATTGACGCGGCCGGCCTGCAGCAGCGTGCTGCCGCCGCCAACGCGGCCGTCCACATACAGTTCCTTCAGCGTGTTGATCGCGCCCGAGTCGCCAGCGAAGCGCCACGGGCCGTTCAGGTCGAGTCGGTCGGCAAGACTGATGCCCCAGCCGTTCGAGAATGCATGACGCGCCGTCAGGTCGAGCGACAGCCGCGTGGCCGTCCGCGTGCCGCCCGCGCGCAAGGTGGCGAAACGCAGGCCCGGTTCAAGACTGAACTGGTACTTGCCGTCGTCGACCTTCTGCACCGGCGTCGCGTCGGCCAGCGCCAGCCCGGCCTCTTCCGCGTCGTTGGCATGGCATACGCTCGCCATGCCGGCCAACGCGATACAGGCGATGCCGATGCGCGTCATCATTCAGGTTGGAAACGCGCCATGAAATCGGACTGGAACCACGCATCCGGAATCTCCCGCGCCACGTAGTCCGCATATCGCATCACGGTCACGAGATTCGGATTGAGCCCGTCGATGATCACGATCTCGGTGGGCCGCAACGCACCGAGCTGCTGTTGAAAGCGTCGATAGAACGCCGTCTTGAGAAGCTTGCCGCTCTCGCTGAAGAAACGTGCCTTCACGGGTCGCGCGTCCGTCGTGTCGATCCACATTTCGATCGAGTGATACGTCATGTCGGATACGCTCTGGACCAGCTTCAACCGGTAGGCGCGGCGCGTCTGGCGCTCGCCGTCCTGCACGTCCTCCTCCGCCTCGACCTGGGCACGATATCCCTGGGCGAAATTGACGGTGACCACGTCGCCGTTCGACGCCTGCCCGAGCAGCCGTTGCTGCGGCGAAATACGGATGGTCGCCTTGCTCGCCGGATCGAAAAACCACAGATCGTTGCCGCTCTTGAGCATCAGCTTGTTCGCATCGCGTGCCGGCGCGGCGAAGCGAATCAGGCTGCGAAACTGACCGCTCGCCGGGTTGATCCGCGAATAGGCGGTCAGTGCGTTCGAATCCGTTTGCTTGCCGTCGGTGTACTGCGTCAGCGTGACATTCAGCGTGAACGGTTCGCTCGGGTTGCGAACGGCATCGCTCGCGGCGAGGATGCGTTGCGGATCGGGCGCGGCGTGTGCGGTACAGCAGGCGAGTGCGAGGATCGCGGCGGCGCCCAGGCGCGCCATCGAATGCGTCTGCATCGGAATCTCCGGGGCAAATACGGAATGACAGGGACGAGTTCGGCTCCCACCCGAAAACGGGTGGAGAACCGACAGGCTTGGGGAGGAACGGGTTGACGCTGCGGAGTGCAGCTCAGTAGCCCGGATACTGCATCTGCAGTGCGACCCATGCGGCCGTGCGCTTGCCGAACTCGGACGAGATCGCGTTCAGCGATGCATCGAGCGCATGCAACGGGTAGCGCGTGATCGGCGCGGACAGCATCCGCGTCGGCGCGTCGACGCCGGTCACGCGGTCGGGAACGATCGTCAGCCCACGCCGGGTGCGCACGGGTTCGCGGTTCGCGGCCACCGTGTAGGCGGTCGAGCGGAACGTCGTGGAATAGGCGTCGGCCTCGAGCACGAGCGCGATTTCGTCGACACCCGGCGCGATCGGGATACCGAAATCCTCATGCGACCAGAACGACACGTAGTTGGTCGCGATCGTCGCCATCGCCGGCAAACCGAGGTTGAAGCGATCGCTCGCGATCTCGGACGACCATGCAGGCCGTCCGAGCCGCTCGCCGACCTGCAGCGCGCGTTCGCGCCCGGCGAGCGCCTCGACGAGCGCAAGCGATACCGGGATCGTCGCGGTGACGCCGGTCGTCGTGACGACCTTGCCGTCGGCAACGTAACGCTTGCCGTCGACCCAGCGCGTATCGGCAAACTTCTTGCGCAGATCGTTCATCGAATACCAGTGCCCCGTTGCACGGCGGCCTTCCAGGAGCCCCGCACGGGCGACCACCCAGACGCCATCGCACACGCCGATGATCGTCGCGCCCTTCTTCGCCTGCTCGGCCACCCATGCCAGCAGCGCCGGATCGCTGTCGCGATGCACGGCCGGCACGATCACGTAGTCCGCGCCTTCGGGCACGCGCTGATCGAACTGGGCGGTGGTTTCGTCCGGAATGACGTTCATCGGCGCCGGGAACATCCGGATGGGGCCGGGCTTCGTCGCGAGCGCGACGAGATCCGCCGCGCCCGATTCGGCCACGATGCCATAGGGAACGACGTAATCGGTCAGCTCGGTATAGTAGTTTTCGCCGACGACGGCGACGATCGGGCGCGTGCGCCCGAAGCGCGGCTGATAGGCGGGCAGCCGGTCCGCGCGTGCCGCCGCGGGCACGGCGGCGGCCGGCGCCGATGCTTCGCTCGCCGGCCCCGCATGGGCAAGGTTCGCGATACCCGATGCAAACGGCGCGAGCAGCAACATCATCCAGTACAGCATGACTTTTCGCATTGAAGCCTCTCCGTGTAGGGAACTCATCCAGTAATCAGGCGCGGCGCCCGTGTCGACCGTCACGACGCCACCGCCGGCGGCAACACGACGTTGAACGTCACGTCGTCGTCGCGCTGCGCGTGCCGGACCTTCAGCGTGATCGTCCACCAGCCGGGCATGCTGAACTTCATCCCTTGCAGCCGATACGTTCCGTTTGCGTCGCCGTCGACCACGCGAGGGCGCGTCGGCAGGCCGTGCCCGTGCTGAGGCATCCCGCCGCTGACTTCGATGCGCGCACCGCGCACGGGCTCGCCGGATGCACGGTTCACGGTAACGGTCCACGCATGGATCCGGTTCAGCGGCGGCGGAGCCGTCGGCGGTTCGAGCGTCACGACGTACGCACCCGACGCCGTCGCTCGCGTCAACGACAGATTCAGACCCGCGGGAACCGGCTGCTCGGCCGGCGTGCCACATGCGCCGAGCATGGCGATGCCGCTCCCGGCGAAGGCTAACATGACAATCCGCCGACGAATCGATTTCATCGACATTTCATCGACGCCCGATCCGATCGTTCGATCACGCATAGCGGAGCGCATCGACGATCTCCATCCGCGACGCGCGGCGCGCGGGCAGCAACGCGGAAAGCATCGCCACCACGAGCAGGCCGATCGCGGTACCGACGATCAGGTCGTTCTCGCCCCACACACGAATGATCAGCGGCACCGGCGAGCGGCCCGGCGGCGTCCACGTCAGCCCGCTGACGTTGATGACGCCGGCGAGCAACGCCGCGCTGGCGACGCCGAGCACCGCGCCGATCACGCCGAGCAGCAACCCTTCGCACAGGAACAGGCGACGGACGCCCGCGCGGCGCAATCCCATCGCGCGCAGCGTGCCGATTTCGACCGTGCGCTCGAACACCGCCGTGCTCATGGTGTTGCCGACGGTGAACAGCACGATCGCGGCGATCAGGAGCGCGACAAAACCGAACAGCGTCGCGAACATCGCAAGCGCCTGACCATAGAACGGGTTCAGCACCGTGTAATCGACGACTTCCGTGTCCGTACCGGCGAATTTCGTTTTCAGCAGCGTCTCGATCCGGGCCTTCGCGGCCGGCAAATCCGACGTATGGCGCAACTGGACGACGATCGCCGTCGCCTTCGGCTGCTCGGTGCCGTAGACGAGTCGTTGCGCTTGCGCGAGATGCAGGCCGACGTACATGTCGTCGTATTCCTTGATGCCCTGTCGCTCCGCCTTCACGACCTGCAGTTCCGCCACGTTCGGCGCACCGCGCGCGGTCGCCGCGAGCAGTTCGATCCGCCGGTCGCCCGCCGCGGCAGCCGGCGCCGCGCGCGTACCCTCGGCAAGGGCCGCGATGTCGCCCGGAAGCGGCGAGGCGGGCGTGGTGTCCGTGGGCTTCCTGGGCGGGTTGCAGTCGGGCACCTTGAGCGGCCCGCACAGTTCGAGCACCCGCGCGAGGCCCGTCCCGATCACGGCTGCGTCGCCGGTCGTTCCGGTCAGCGCCATCGGCGGGATCGTCACGGGGAAGTGATAGTCGTTCCAGGCGCGCATCCGGTTCTGGTCGTCGACGCGCACGCCGAGCGCGAGCGCGGTACGCGACAACCCCGCGTCGAAATTGCCCGCGATACCCTGCAACTGCAGCGTGGGCGTCGCGACGAGCACCATCTTCGCCAGTTCCGGATCGGCCTTCACGGCGTCGATGATCGCCGCGTAGTTGTCGATCCCGTACGCGGAAGGATTCCCGCTGCCGAACTCGTAGAACCCCTTGCGTTCGATCTGCAGGTGGCCGCCGTATTTCACGTAATCGGTTTGCAGACCATACGTGATGTTGCGCGTATAGCCGCCGAACAGCAGCACCGCGTGCGCGCCGACGATCATCGCGAGCAGGGTCGTGATCGAGCGGCGACGATTGCGCAGCAGATTGCGGAGCGCGAGCGAAAAAGTCTTCATGCGAACGCCTCCTGGTCGGCGGAGCGTGTCACGTCGGACACGATCCCGTCGGCAATGTGGACGACGTCGTCGCCTGCCGCGATGACCTGCGGATCGTGCGACGAAATCACGAACGACACGCGCCGCTCCCGTTGCAATCGCCGCATCAGCGCGATGATCTGCTGACCGGTCTTGCTGTCCAGATTGGCGGTCGGCTCGTCCGCCAGCACGAGGTTCGGCGACGCGACGAGCGCGCGTGCGATCGCGACGCGTTGCCGCTGACCGCCCGACATCTGCCCCGGACGATGCTGCGCCTTGTCCGCGAGGCCGACCGCATCGAGCATGTCGCGCACCCGCAGCGCACGTTCGGATTCCGTCAATCGCGTGCCCGCGAGAAGCAGCGGATATTCGACGTTTTCGTGCGCCGTGAGCACCGGCAGCAAATTGAAGTTCTGGAAGACGAAGCCGAGCCGTCGCGCACGAAAATCGGACAGCGCGTCGTCCGACAAACGACCGACCTCTTCGCCCGCCACGACGATGCGGCCGCGGTCGGGCCGGTCCACGCATCCGACGAGATTCAGCAACGTCGACTTCCCGCTGCCGGAAGCACCGGCGATGACGGTCAGTTTTCCGTCGCGAATGTCGAGCGTGACGTCGCGCAGCGCGGTCACGTTGACGGAACCCATCAGATACGACTTTTCAACGGCTTCGAGTATTACGGCGTTCATGGTCTCGATATACGAAGTTGGCAGGCCGCGACAGCACGGTGCAAGACGATCGCGCAGCGCAGAATACCAACTTGCATGCAGGGAAAAACCTGTTCGTTGGGGCAGCATCCGGGCGCGAACCCGATGCCGGGATCATATGTCGCGTCCCGCATTCGAGAACAATCACGGCCGGGAGGGATCGTCAACCTGTACCGTCGGACGGCACACGTCGCCGGCCCTTGCGATTACGCTGCACCGTCATCGGCGCGCCGCCCCGGATCGGATCGCGGCCGCGACGCGTCACGACTTCCGCTCTCAATCGGCATGCCAGTCAAGATAACGCCCTGGTTCATCCTGCATCGCCCGCAACCCGCGGCCACGCACCGGCTGTTCTGCTTCCCGTATGCCGGTGCCGGTTCGCTGCTCTATCGGCGCTGGGCGCTCGATCTGCCCGACTGGATCGAAGTCGTGGCGGTCGAACTACCGGGACGCCAGACGCGCTTCTCGGAAGCGCCCCCCACGTCGCTGGATGCGATGACGGATGCGTTGGCCACCGCCGCGAACGGGTTGCTCGACAAGCCGTTCGGCACCTTCGGATACAGCTTCGGCAGTGTCGTCGGGATCGAATGGCTGAAGGAACTCGATCGGCGACGGCTTCGCGGGCCCATTCACGCATTCTGCGCGGCGCACCGCGCACCGCATGTTGCGCCTCGTCCGTTAGCGCTTCATCGATTGCCGGAACCGGACCTCATCGATTGGCTGAAGACGATGGGCGGCACACCGGATGCGTTGCTGTCGGAGCCGGACTGGCTTCGGCATTTCCTGCGCGCGCTGCGGGCCGATCTGGCGCTGGCCGAAGGCTATTGCACCGACACGCCTTTCGCGTTGCGGTGCGGGCTGACCGTATTTGGCGGGCTGCACGATCCGCATGTCGATATCGACGCGTTGCGCGAATGGCGCCGCTACAGCGACGGGCCGTTTGCGCTTCATCGGTTCGACGGCGATCATTTCTTCATCCATGCCAGGGAGCGCGAACTCCAGGATCACGTTGTCGCGACGCTGGCCGCACACGCATAGTCTCGATACAGCGAACCGGTCGCGCCCGCGTTGTTCGCGAGGTCGTTTCCTCACAGCATCACGCGCTCGATCCCGCCATGGTTGGCCCGTGCGACATAATCGGCCATCCAGTTCTCGCCGAGCACCTGGCGCGCAATTTCGACCACGATGTAGTCGGCCTCCAGGTTCGCGTCCTCGTTGTAACGCGACAGCCCCTGCAGGCACGACGGGCAGCTCGTCAGGATCTTCACGTCCGGGCCGTTCGTGCCCGCATTGGCCGGCGCCGGCGCGTCGCCCGCCACCACCGGAATCGCGCGCAGCTTCGCCGCGC
>NZ_JAUJPV010000034.1:0-40822 GCF_030481585.1 Burkholderia sp. AU45388
TCAGCACGACGAACGGGTATTCGACGCGCCAGTCGGTCGCGTCGGTCACGTGCGACACGCGCGACAGCCCGTCGAAGCGGATGTTGTCCTTCTGCGTGCAGCGGCCGAGCGCCTTGGTCGCGCGGCGGCGCAGCTCCGCCATCTTGTCGAATTCGTCCGTGAATTCGTCGACCGCGCGCTGCGCGGCGGTTTCGAGCATCTCGACGCGCGATGCGCGTTCGCGGCCGGCGTCGTCGCGGTGCGCGGTGAGATCGGCGCTGCGGCGCTTGCCGATCTCGGTCAGGCGGTGGTTCAGCGCCTCGATCAGCAGCGCGCGGCGCTTCGGGTTGTCGAGCAGGTCGTCCTGCAGGTACGGGTTGCGACGCACGACCCAGATGTCGCCGAGCACTTCATACAGCATCCGTGCCGAGCGGCCCGTGCGGCGCTCGGCGCGCAGTTCGTCGAGCACCGCCCACGCCTCTTCGCCGAGCAGGCGGATCACGATCTCGCGATCCGAGAAGGACGTGTAGTTGTAGGGAATCTCGCGCAAGCGGGGCGCGGGGTCGGCGGCGACGGTGGCGGCCGCGCCATGCGGATCGAAAACTTGTGGTGCGTTCATGTTCGGACGACTCGGAGGGCCGATATCCCGTGCACGGGCGTCGGCAAGCGCGTGGGCGCAATCTTGGGGAAATCTGTTCTGTTACCAGGCGCGCGGCTGTCCTTCATGGGGCCGGAGCGGGCGACTCGCCCCTCCTGGCCGGCGACAGGGCCTGGCGGCACTCGGGATCATCAGCACGATCGCGCGCGGCGCGCATGCCGTTCGGCCGCGGGGCTGGCTGCGCGCGGCGTCGGCTTCAACGGTGCGATCCGAGGGTGCCTCTGCATCTTCCGAATCCTTGATTCAAAACGGAATTCTAACCCATGATCGCGCCGCCCGTGACACGCCGGACAGGTCGTGGGGCTATCGCCGCGAGCCGCGCCGGGCGGGGCTCGCGGCGGTTTCGCGCGACCATTCGCCGTCCGTCCGGTCGGTAACCATGCGGTTAAGCCGGTAAAGCGCGCCGGTAAAAAGCGGCGCCCCGGCGGCGGGAATGCCCTGCCCGCGCGCACACGCGGCCGCTCATGACCACCCGCCCGGCATGCCGCTTGCGTGCGGGCGGACCCTTGGCGCTATCATTGACCCTTTACCGTCTGCATCCGCACTGCACGCGAGCGCCCATGGCATCCCACGATTACCTGAAGAAAATCCTCACCGCGCGCGTCTACGACGTCGCGATCGAGACGGAACTCGAACCGGCCCGCAACCTGTCGGCCCGGCTGCGCAACGCCGTTTACCTGAAGCGCGAGGACAACCAGCCGGTGTTCTCGTTCAAGCTGCGCGGCGCGTACAACAAGATGGCGCACATTCCGGCGGACGCGCTCGCGCGCGGCGTGATCACGGCGTCGGCCGGCAACCATGCGCAGGGCGTCGCGTTCTCGGCGGCGCGGATGGGCGTCAAGGCCGTGATCGTCGTACCGGTCACGACGCCGCAGGTGAAGGTCGACGCGGTGCGCGCGCACGGCGGCCCGAGCGTCGAGGTGATCCAGGCGGGCGAATCGTACAGCGACGCGTACGCGCACGCGGTCAAGGTGCAGCAGGCGCGCGACCTCACGTTCGTCCACCCGTTCGACGACCCGTACGTGATCGCCGGCCAGGGCACGATCGCGATGGAGATCCTGCGCCAGCACCAGGGCCCGATCCACGCGATCTTCGTGCCGATCGGCGGCGGCGGGCTCGCGTCCGGCGTCGCCGCGTACGTGAAGGCGGTGCGCCCGGAGATCAAGGTGATCGGCGTGCAGGCCGAGGATTCGTGCGCGATGGCGCAATCGCTGAACGCCGGCGAGCGCATCGAGCTGAGCGAAGTCGGGCTGTTCGCGGACGGCACCGCGGTGAAGCTCGTCGGCGAGGAAACCTTCCGGCTGTGCCGCGAATTCCTCGACGGCGTCGTGACGGTCAACACCGACGCGCTGTGCGCGGCGATCAAGGACGTGTTCCAGGACACGCGCAGCGTGCTCGAGCCGTCCGGCGCGCTCGCGGTCGCGGGCGCGAAGCTGTACGCGGAACGCGAAGGCATCGAGAACCAGACGCTCGTCGCGGTCACGTCCGGCGCGAACATGAATTTCGACCGGATGCGCTTCGTCGCCGAACGCGCCGAGGTCGGCGAGGCGCGCGAAGCCGTGTTCGCGGTCACGATCCCCGAGGAACGCGGCAGCTTCAAGCGCTTCTGCTCGCTGGTCGGCGATCGCAACGTCACCGAGTTCAACTACCGGATCGCCGATGCGCAATCCGCGCACATCTTCGTCGGCGTGCAGATCAAGCGCCGCGGCGAATCGGCGGAGATCGCCGCGAACTTCGAGTCGCACGGCTTCAAGAGCGTCGACCTGACGCACGACGAGCTGTCGAAGGAACACATCCGCTACATGGTCGGCGGCCGCTCGCCGCTCGCGCTCGACGAGCGCCTGTTCCGCTTCGAATTCCCGGAACGGCCGGGCGCGCTGATGAAGTTCCTGTCGTCGATGGCGCCGGACTGGAACATCAGCCTGTTCCACTACCGCAACCAGGGCGCGGACTACAGCTCGATCCTCGTCGGGCTGCAGGTGCCGCAGGCCGATCGCGCCGAATTCGAACGCTTCCTCGCAGCGCTCGGCTATCCGTATGTCGAAGAGAGCGCCAACCCGGCTTACCGCCTCTTCCTGTCGTAAAGGTTTCGTGCAATGAATCCCGAACACTCCCCGCTCGGCAAGGCCACCGTCTACGCGGCGCAGTACGACGCGTCGCTGCTGTTCCCGATTCCGCGCGCCGGAGCGCGCGCGCAGCTCGGCATCACGTCGGCGCTGCCGTTCTTCGGCACCGACATCTGGAACGCATACGAGCTGTCGTGGCTCAACGCACGCGGCAAGCCGCAGGTCGCGATCGCGACGTTCTACGTGCCGGCCGAATCGCCGAACATCGTCGAATCGAAGTCGTTCAAGCTGTATCTCGGCTCGTTCGCGCAGTCGAAGTTCGACTCGGTCGACGCGGTGCGCGACGTGCTGAAGCGCGACGTGTCGGCCGCGTGCGGCGCGAGCGTATCGGTGCAGTTGGTGTCGGCGCACGATTTCCGCAAGCTGGAGATGGACGAGCTCGACGGACTGTCGCTCGACCGGCTCGATCTCGACACCGACGTGTACGAACCCGATCCGTCGCTGCTGTCGGCCGCCGAGGATGAAGCGCCGGTCGAGGAGACGCTCGTGTCCGACCTGCTGCGCTCGAACTGCCCGGTCACCGGCCAGCCCGACTGGGGCAGCGTGCAAATCCACTACGTCGGGCCGCAGATCGATCATGCGGGGCTGCTGCGCTACATCATCTCGTTCCGTAATCACACGGGCTTTCACGAGCAGTGCGTCGAGCGGATCTTTCTCGACATCCTGCATGCGTGCAAACCGGTGAAGCTCGCGGTGTATGCGCGCTATACGCGCCGCGGCGGGCTCGACATCAACCCGTTCCGCACGAATTACAACCAGCCGATGCCGGATAACGCGCGGACGGCGCGGCAGTGAATGAGTGGGTTGGCGGACATTTTCGGTCCGCCAACTCCGCCTGCGTGCGGAAAGCGCGCTTCTCTAATTCGGTGCGAATACGTCGGCCCGGCACTTCGGACAATACAGGTGGATTGTTCGACCATCGTCCACGGAAATGAAGCCTCGCCTTGCCTGGTCTATTCTCCATTTCGCCGCGCCACCACCCGCCAGACGCGCTTCGCCTTCGGCATAGCAACGCGCCGCGTCCAGGTCATGGCTGTACGCCCGTTCTGTTACGCGGCCCGCACGCTTGAAAAATGCGCTGACATCTGCACGCCGAAGAACAAACGTACGACACATATCCGCCGTTTCGTCCCCGCTGATGTCAGCCGACCATGCATCGTTCCTGAAGATTTCGACTGACTCCGGCACGACAATGGGTAGCGCGCCGCCAGGCGATAACCTATTGGACAGCGTGCCCGCAAGCGCACCGTGGTCGGTCAAGAGCGCCAAAGTCAAAACTGCGATCCAGATCACCATTGCCCCCCGGCGGCGTCCGTGGGGTTCTTCCGCAAGCCGCGACGTACACTGTCACCTGTCCCGCGCCGGCAAGCCGCCAAAGGTGCGTGCAAAGTTGCTCTCGATATAGGCCAGCGCACGCGTCAGCGCGTCGTGGTCTTCGTACAGATCGACAAGCGCGTCCTCATCGAGCGAATCTGGACCGATGCGCTTGATCTGTTCAAGCCGCAGACGGATGGTTTCCATCAGTACGGCGCATTCGCCCATCAGCAATGGTACGGCCATGTCGGCTGGAATTTCTGCTGGGTCACCTGAAGTCGTTTCAATTCACCTTTTGACAATAAGTAGCCTACTCCCGCAGCAAACCGATGAATTTGGCAAACGGCATGTTGCCGGGAGGCGCCGACCTGTGATGCCCCTCAATCAAGGCATGCGCCTTACCAAACACAGCCCCAAGAGCAATTACGCATTGCCCGGCATCCGCCAGACACCGCGCCTGTTCGAATATCCGATGTTTCACGGCAGCGCGGCCAATCGCGCGGCGTCCCATCTCCTTTCCACGGCTGCACGATGCAGCATCGCGAGCGTAATCGGTTCCCGTTTGAAGTCGTGCGGCTTTCGGAGCACCCATCGCAGGAATAGCGAATAGAGCAACCCTTCGCCTTCCATTAGGAAATATCTGTGGAAATCGAAATCCCCCGTATCCACAGCAAACCGTTCAAAAAAGTGCCCCATGAAATCGTTGGCTTCGTCGCCGGTTTGACCCAGGTCTTCCCAGAGCCGAGTGCCAGCGGCGAGCGGCTTCGATGGGCCGAGCCCTGCCTCCGACCTGACAAAGGCCTCGATCTCGTCCCAACTCACGTTTTCCATCGGAACACCCTATCCTCGCGTTTGACCAGGCTGTTGTATCTGGAGACCGTGCCGTGAACGATCGCGAACACGTCACGCGCAAGCAGCGCCCAACCCACGCCGGGAACGGCACGTCCGACGAACACGCTGAGCTTACGGGTCAAGATGATCCGAAACGACTTGATACTCTGCAGCGTGACGGTGGGTAAAATCTTCCTGTTCAACTGGTATCGGAAAATCGATCGAGCCATGACGGATGCGACGGACGTTCCTTTCGTCGCGCCGCCGAATTTCTGCCGCGTCGGCAAAACCGGCCAGCCCGCGAGAATCAGGATCAGAGCTTCGACATCGTCGATCCCGGCCCGTGCACACGTCTCTTCTACAGCCACGAAAAAGAAAAGCTCGGCGGGAGTGAGATCCGAATGAACGCTGTCGCGGTATGTATTGCTCGACATGGTGCGACTTCACGAAATCGTTGATCGGGAAGACGACCATACCCAGCAATCCGCTTAGTCTGCTCGTTCGAATTTCACGATGCCGGTTGCGAATTACGCGCCCATCACTGCCGTCACCCGTCAGACGGACCTATCGTCTCGCGCTCTCATCGACAGGATTCTATTCAAAGTGTAAAAATTCAGTGCCAACGCAACAAGGCCGGTGCACATCAATGCACCGGCCTTGTTGTACAGCTTCCGCCCTCGCCGCGTTACTTCACCGGCGGCTTGTACGCGATGCAATCGACCTCGACCTTGCAGTCGATGACCATACTCGACTGCACGCAGGCCCGCGCCGGCGGGTTCTCGCCGAAGTACGACACGAAGACCTTGTTGAACGACGCGAAATCGCGTGCGTCGTCGAGCCATACGCCACAGCGCACGACGTGCTCGAGGCCGTAGCCGGCTTCCTTCAGGATCGCGATCACGTTCTCGATCGTCTGCTTCGACTGCGTGACGATCCCGCCTTCGACGACCTCGCCGTTCACCATTGGCGTCTGGCCCGACACGTACAGCCAGCCGTCCGCCTCGACCGCACGCGCGAACGGCATCACCTGGCCGCCGGTCCCCTTCGCTTCGCCCACGCCATATCGCTTCATCGTTTCACTCCTCAAATTTCGGTTACGGATGCGCGCGCCGACAGCGGCGCGCGCGGAAGATCGAAATGCACACGTTCAGAACGCCGCATCGGCACTCGCGGGCACGCGCTCGCCGCGCGCGACGAAACCGCCGGCGCGCTCGCCGGTCGGCTGGCCGTTTTCGTACGTCAGCACGCCGTTCACCCACACCGCGTCGATTCCGTGCGCGGGCTGTTGCGGCTTCTCGAACGTCGCCGCGTCGATCACGCTCGCCGGATCGAACAGCACGAGATCCGCGTGGTAGCCGACGTGCACCTCGCCGCGCTTCGCGATCCCGTAGCGGCGCGCGGACAGCGACGTCATCTTGCGGATCGCCTCCTCGAGCGGCAGCAGGTTCGTATCGCGCACGTAGTGACCGAGCACACGCGGAAACGCGCCCCATAGCCGCGGATGCGGCAGCGGATCGTTCGGCAGCCCGTCGGAGCCGACCATCGTCGCCGGATGCGACAGGATTCGGCGCACGTCGTCTTCGGACATGTTGTGGTACACGGCGCCCGCGGGCCGGATGCGCTGCGCGGCTTCCTGCTCGGTCACGCCCCAGTCGGCCGCGATCGCCTTCAGCAGCTTGCCCGCGACTTCCGGGTGCGGCTCCGACCACGTGATCGTGATGTCGATGTCGCCCGTCACCTGCTTCAGGTCGAGCGTCGACGAGCTGCGGCTGTACGGATAGCAGTCGCAGCCGACCGGCTGGTAGCGGCGCGCGCCTTCGAGTGACGCGAGCACTTCGGTGCTGCGCCCCCAGTTCGACGGGCCCGCGCACTTCAGGTGCGAGATCACGACCGGCACCCGCGCGTGGCGGCCGACGCGATAGGCCTCGTCCATCGCGTCGAGGATCGCGTCGAACTCGGTGCGCATGTGCGTCGTATACAGCGCGCCGGCCTTGGCGAGCGGCTCGGCGAGCGCCATCACTTCCTCGGCCGGCGCCGCGAACGCGGAGCCGTACGCGAGGCCCGACGACAGGCCGAGCGCGCCGTTCGCGAGCGCTTCCTCGAGCTGCGCGCGCATGCCGGCGATCTCGCCGTCGGTCGCCGCGCGGTCGAGGCGGTCCATCTGGTTATTGCGCAGCGCCGTATGGCCGACGAGCGCCGCGACGTTCACGGCCGGGCGCGCAACGTTCACGGCCGCGACGTAAGCGGCGAAGGTCGGGTACTGGAACGCGCCGCGCTCGCCGAGCAGGTTCATCGGGTCGGGCGGATCGCCCGCGAGCGTCACCGGCGATGCGCTGATCCCGCAGTTGCCGACGATCACGGTCGTCACGCCCTGCGAGATCTTCGGGATCATCTCCGGCGCACGGATCACGTGCGTGTCGTCATGCGTGTGCACGTCGACGAACCCCGGCGCGAGCGCACGGCCGTTCGCGTCGACGACGTGCTCGGCCAGCCAGTTCGACAGGTTGCCAATCGCCGCGATCAGGCCGTTGCGGATCGCGACGTCGCGCATGACGGGCGGCGCGCCGGTGCCGTCGTACAGTTGCGCGCCGACGATCAGCGTATCGGCGGCTTCGGGATGCGAATGCATGGTCAGTCTCCTACCGGTTGACGGTCTCCGCCGCCACGGTGCGCATCGAGCGCGTGTTTGATGCGGCGCAGCGATTCCCGGCCCGCATCGCCGAGCCGCAACGCGACGCCGGTGACGAGCACGTCGATCGCCATCATCATCGCGTAGCGCGACGTCGACGGCTTGTAGATGAAATCGGTTTCGAACGCGACGACGGGAATCAGGTGGTCGGCGAGCTTCGCGAGCGGCGACGCCGGCGCGGTGATCGCGATCAGCTTCGCGCCATAGCGCTTCGCGAGCCGACAGCTTTCGAGCAGCTCGGGCACGCGCCCGCTCACCGACAACGCGACGACGACGGTATCGCTCGACAGCGTCGCGGCCACCATCCGCTGCAACAAGCTGTCCTGGTAGCTCGCGACCGGCCGGCCGAAGCGCACGAGCCGGAAGCGCAACTCGTCGGCCAGCGCGGTCGAGCCGCCGCCCTGCCCGTACACGTAGGTCATCTTCGCGCCGGCGAGCAGGTCGGCCGCCGCGTCGAACGACGTGTTGCGCAACAGCTGGTGGTTGTGCGCGAGCGCCACGCGGATCTCGTCGTAGACCATCGACGCAGGGTTCGCGTCGTCGGCCGGCGCGTCGTCGGACGGCACCAGAAAGCGCTGGCCGACCGCCGCCGCCTGCGCGACGAGCACCTTCAGTTCGCGCACGTCGCGGCAGCCGACGGCCTTCGCGAAACGCGTGACCGTCGCGACGCTGACCTCCGCGTCGCGCGCGAGCGCGCCGATGCTCGCATGCGCGGCGCGCGCCAGATCGGCGAGGATGAACGCGGCGACCTTGCGTTCGGCCTCGCGCAGCTCGGGCGCGCACTCGGCGATCCGCGCGACGATGTCGAGGACCGGCGGGGCGACCTGAGCCGGATAAGGCTCGGCGGCGAGCGGAGTGGGCGGGGAAGCGGGCGTGTTCATCGACGGAAAAGGGTATGAAGCCTGATGTTATTAAATAACATCACCGCGCCGATGCTACTTTCTGTACCATCTGCATGTCAACTTCAGTGCAATGCATAGTGATGATGGAGCGGGATGACATGAAAGTTACAAACTATCAGGAAGCGACGATCGATCCGTTCGGCAAGGGTCTGGGCAATGTGCCGAGCGCGAGCGTGCCGCTCGGCGACGCGGGCCGGCTCGAATGGAACCTGCTCGCGGAAGACGTCAGCCTGCCGGCCGCCGTGCTTTACGAGGATCGCGTCGAGCACAACCTGAACTGGATGCAGGCGTTCGTGCAGAAATACGGCGTCAAGTTCGCGCCGCACGGCAAGACGACGATGGCGCCACAGTTGTTCCGCCGACAGCTCGACGCCGGCGCGTGGGGCATCACGCTCGCGACCGCGCACCAGACGCAGGCCGCGTATCACGGCGGCGTGCGGCGCGTGCTGCTCGCGAACCAGTTGGTCGGCCGCCAGAACATGACGATCATCGCGGGGCTGCTGTCCGATCCCGATTTCGAATTCTTCTGTCTCGTCGATTCCGCGGAAAGCGTCGACCAGCTCGGCCGCTTCTTCGGCGACGCGAAGAAATCGCTGAACTTGCTGATCGAACTCGGCGTGCCGGGCGGCCGCGCGGGCGTGCGCGATGCCGCGCAGCGCGAGGCCGTGCTGGCCGCGATCGCGCGCTATCCGGACACGCTGAAGCTGGCCGGCATCGAACTCTATGAAGGCGTGCTGAAAGAGGAAGGCGAGATCCGCGCGTTCCTGCAACAGGCGGTCGCGCTCACGCGCGAGCTGGCCGAAGCCGGCCGCTTCGCGCGCACGCCGGCGATCCTGTCCGGCGCCGGTTCGGCGTGGTACGACGTGGTCGCGGAGGAATTCAGGAAGGCGTCCGACGCGGGCTTCGCGGAAGTCGTGCTGCGGCCGGGCTGCTACCTGACGCACGACGTCGGCATCTACAAGAAGGCGCAGACCGACGTGTTCGCGCGCAACCCGATCGCCCGTTCGATGGGCGAAGGGCTGCTGCCGGCGCTGCAGCTGTGGGCGTACGTGCAGTCGGTGCCGGAAGCCGATCGCGCAATCGTCGCGCTCGGCAAGCGCGATGCGGCGTTCGATGCGGGCCTGCCCGAGCCGGCGCGCCACTTCCGCCCGGGCCGCGACACCGCGCCGCGCGACGTCGCCGCCGCCGAAGGCTGGGCCGTCACCGGGATGATGGACCAGCACGCGTACCTGCAGATCCCGCCGGGCGCGGACGTGAAGGTCGGCGACATGGTCGCGTTCGACATCTCGCACCCGTGCCTGACGTTCGACAAGTGGCGCCAGGTGCTCGTGCTCGATCCTCAGTTCCGCGTGACGGAAGTCGTCGAAACCTTCTTCTGACGCCCGCCGCGCGCGACGCCGCCTTGCCGCTCGCGCGGGGCGGCCGTCACGCGCGCTTCAATCTGGGGGAGTACACTGCGCTTTCGTCCTCGGGGCCCGTCGCGGCCGTCATGCACGGCGCGACCGGGCCTTCAACGCTGCTTCACTGGAGAAAGCCATGGCCGCGAAGAAGATCCTGTTCCTGACCGGCGATTTCGCCGAAGACTACGAAACGATGGTGCCGTTCCAGGCGCTGCAGGCCGTCGGCCACCACGTCGATGCAGTCTGCCCGGGCAAGCGCGCGGGCGACAAGATCAAGACCGCGATCCACGATTTCGAGGGCGACCAGACCTATACCGAGAAGCCCGGCCACCACTTCACGCTGAACGCGGCATTCGACGACGTCGATGCGGCACGCTACGACGCGCTCGCGATCGCGGGCGGCCGTGCGCCCGAATATCTGCGACTCGATCCGAAGGTGATTTCGCTCGTGCGCGAGTTCGCCGAAGCCGGCAAGCCGATCGCGGCGATCTGCCATGCGGCGCAACTGCTCGCGGCCGCCGACGTGATCCGCGGAAAACGCATTTCGGCGTACCCGGCCTGCGCGCCGGAGGTGAAGCTCGCGGGCGGCGAATACGCGGACATCCCGGTCGACGCGGCCGTGACCGACGCACCGTTCGTCACCGCGCCCGCATGGCCCGCGCATCCGGCGTGGCTCGCGCAGTTCCTCGCGCTGCTCGGCACGCGCATCGAGCTGTAAAGCTGCGCCCCATCGGAATGAAATGAAGCGATGGCCGGCGGCACGGACGTGCCGCCCGGCTCCGCGGATCAACGCGCGACCGGCGTCGACCCGACGTCCGCGATCCGCGATTCCAGCATCGCGAGCGCACCCGACAGTGCATTGAGCACGTCGTCCGGCAACTGCGCCATCGTCTGTTCGAGAAACGCCTTGCGGCGCGGCAGGCATGCGTCGAACGCGGCGCGGCCTGCGTCCGTCAGCGTGACGTTGGTCACGCGGTTGTCGCGCGCGTCCGATTCGCGTTCGATCCAGCCGAGCGCGTCGAGCGACTTCAACTGGCGCGTGAGCGCGCCCGGATCGATGCGCAGCACTTCGACGAGCTTCTTCTGCGACGCATGCCCGTCCATCGTATGCAGCGCGACCATGATGCGCCAGCGCGGCATCGGCTGCCCGACGTGCGCCTCGAACGCGGTCATGAAGGCGCGATACGTGCGTCCGAATTGCTGCAAGATCGCGACGCGGTCCTGTTCTTCCATGCGCTGATTTCGTTCCGGTGAATCGTTGAGTCGTCGAATCGCTCGCCCGATCGGTCAATCGGCCGCGACGTGCGGTTCGATCTTGCGCCGCAGCGCGATCGGCGGCACGCGGCGGCACTGCCACACCGACACCACGGCGACGACGGCCGCCATCGCGACGCCCAGGTGAATCGCGCCGACCAGCGATTCGCGGGCCGCCTCCAGCAGCAGCGCGCCATTATGCCCGGCACGCGTCAACTCCGCGACAAGGCCGCCCTGCGCCGCGCGATCGATCAGGATCTGCGGATCGGCGAGCCGCGCGTGCCACTGCATCGCCTGATCGGCGGACAGCGCGCTGCGCACGCCGCTCGAATACATCTGATTGACGAGCGTGCCCGTGAGCGCGGTGCCGAGCATCCCGCCGACCATCCGCAGCGACTGCAGCAGCGCGGTCGCGATGCCGAGGTGCTCGCGGCCGGCCGTCTGCTGCGCGAACACGGTGAGGTTCGGCAGCACGAAGCCGAGCCCGATGCCGCCCGCGACCATCAGCGCCATCAGCCCCCACGCGGGCGTCGTGTGGGTCGACACGACGATGCCCGCGCACGCGATGGCGAACAGCACGAAGCCGACGTGCAGCATCGTGTTCGGGTTGCGAATGCGCGTGACGACGCGGCCGTTCATGATGCTGCCGATCGTGATGAACACGACGAGCGGCGTGATCACGAGCCCGGCCTCCTTCGGCGACATCCCGAAGCCGCCCTGGAACAGCAGCGGCGCGTAGAACAGCAGCGAGAACATCGAGAACCCGGCGAGGATCGCGAGTACGAACAGCGCGGACAGCGCGCGATTGCCGAACATGTCGAACGGCAGAATCGGCTGCGCGCAGCGCTTCTCCCAGTGCCACAGGCCGAGGCCCGCCGCGACCGCGACGACGAGCAGCAGCGACGCCCAGCTCGCGACGCCGTACTTCGGCAGCCATTCGACGAACAGTTGCAGCGCGCCGAGCGACAGCGCGATCAGGAGCGCGCCCGGCCAGTCGAGCCGCATCTTGCGATCGTGCGCGACGTGGCGCAGGTGCGGCAGGTAGCGCCACACGAAGATCAACGACAGGATGCCGATCGGCAGGTTCACATAGAACACCGAACGCCAGCCGAACGACTGGGTCAGGAAGCCGCCGAGCGACGGCCCGACCGCGTTCGCGATGCCGAAGGCGGAACTCATCAGCACCTGCCAGCGCAGCCGCACGACGGAATCCGGAAACAGGTCGGGAATGCACGCGAACGCGGTGCCGACCAGCATCCCGCCGCCGATCCCCTGCAGCCCGCGCGCGAGCACGAGGGTCAGCATGTCGTTGGCCATTCCGCACAGCACCGATGCGCCGGTGAACACGACGATCGACACGATCACGAACGGCTTGCGGCCGTAATAGTCGCCGAGGCGGCCGAAAATCGGCACCGTGATCACGGAACTGAGCAGGTAGGAGGTCGCGACCCACGCGTACAGGTCGAAACCGCGGAGTTCGGCGACGATGGTCGGCAGCGCGGTGCCGACGACCGTCTGGTCCAGCGCGACCAGCATGGTGACGAACGAGATCCCGATCATCGCGAGCAGCGATTCGCGGAACGGCAGGACTTGCCCGCTCGAATGGTGGGCGGCAGTATGAACGGCCATTTTTTGTCGACGCAACTTTTGCCGGGTCAAATAATCTCAAAATTCTAGCATGCCGGAGTAATCTAGGCTGGCGAGGGTTCAGCGCCCGTTCACGCCAAGGAGAAAGATGGAACCGATTTCAATCACCCCCGCGACGGCGCTGTCGGCCGACGATCGGGACGCGCTGCGCCGCGCGAAGCAGGTGCTGGAAAGCCCGTCGCTGACGATGAAGCTGACGGGCGTGCTCGGCGCGCCGGTCGAAAAAATGATCGCGCGGCTGCCGGACTTCGCGACCGGCAAGATCAACGATGCGACCCAGCTCGCGCTGCGCAAGTGTCTGAACATCGCGCTGCGCACGCTCGGCAAGCCGCAGGCGCCGGACGCGGAGCCCGAGAAGCCGAGCAACCTGCTGCACAAGCTCGCGGTCGCGACGACCGGCGCGGCGGGCGGCGCGTTCGGCTTTCTCGCGCTGCCGGTCGAACTGCCGGTAACGACCACGCTGATCTTCCGCTCGGTGTGCGACATCGCGCGCAGCGAGGGCGAGGACCTGACGTCGGTCGATACGCAGTTGCAATGCCTGGCCGTGCTCGGCATGGGCGGCAACCCGGACAAGCAGGAGGAGGACGCCGATCTCGGCTATTTCGTGCTGCGCGGCGCGCTCGCGCAGGCGATCTCGAAGGCGTCGTCGGACATCACGGCCAAAGGCATCGCCGCGCACAGCTCGGCGGCCGTGTTCAAGCTCGTGCAGACGGTGGCGTCGCGCTTCTCGGTGCAGGTGACCGAGCAGATGGCCGCGAAGTCGATCCCGGCGATCGGCGCCGTGCTCGGCGCGACCGTCAACACGCTGTTCATCGACCACTTCCAGCAGATGGCGCACGGCCACTTCACCGTGCGCCGGCTCGAACGCAAGTACGGTTCGGTGGCCGTCAAGGCCGCCTATCAGGCGACCGACGCCTCGCCCGCACGCTGAACCGCGCGCTCGACCGCGACGCGGCGCACGAACGCGGCCGCGCGGTCAAGCGCGTCGCGTGCTTCCGGCACCATGGGTGCGTACAACTGCCATACGTGCGGCATGTCGGGCCACACCTCGATGTCCACCTGAACGCCGGCCGCCTTCGCCTTCTCGGCAACGCGGCGCGAATCGTCGAGCAGCACCTCGGTGCTGCCGACCTGGATGTATAGCGGCGGCAGGCCCGTGAAATCCGCGTAGAGCGGCGATGCGTACGGATGCGTCGCCGGCGCGTCGCCGAGATACAGCTTCGCGGCCTTCGGCAGCGCCGCGGCCGCGAACATCGGATCGCGGCCGTCGTTGCCGCGCATCGTGTCGCCGGTGCCGGCGAGGTCCGTCCACGGCGAGAACAGGATCGCGCCGGCCGGCAGCGGCTCGCCGCGGTCGCGCAGCGCGACGAGCGTCGCGAGTGCGAGGCCGCCGCCCGCCGAATCGCCGCCGAACACGATCGACTCGGGCGGCGTGCCGAGCGCCAGCAGTTCGTGGTACGCGGCGAGCGCATCGTCGAGTGCGGCCGGGAAGCGGTTTTCGGGCGCGAGCCGGTAGTCGAGCGAGAAGGAACGCACGCCCGCGCGCTTCGTCAGCCCGAACACCAGCGGGCGGTGGGTTTTCGTCGAACAGAAGTAGTAGCCGCCGCCATGGAAATACAGCAGCGTGCGGCCGGGACCGCGCGCGGCGCCCGAGTCGGCGCGCTCGAGCCATTCGCCGCGCAGCGGTGCGTCGCCCGGGCCGTAGCACTGGCGCAGCCGGTAGCCCGACGGCGGGCGGCGCGGCACGATCATCCGCAGGTCGGTAAAGCGCCGGGCACGCGCGGGGTCGAGCACCTCGCGCGTGGTTTCCGGACGAAACTGCCAGCGCAGCAGCCAGCAGGCGAACTTGCTTTGCCAACTCATCGGACGCACTCCGTCATCAGAATGTGACGATGGTACGGGCGAACGCTCGCGCGTCGCTCGACAAGTGCCTCTACATCAAACGCCGGCGCTCAGTTCGCCGGCATCACCTGGCCGCGGATCTCGCCGGACGGGTGCTCCTTCGTATGGATGTTGAAGTACCACTTGCCGCCCATCAGGTCGGTGACCTGCTCGTCGGTGAGCGCCTTCGAACCCTTGATGGGGCTCGCCAGCTCGTCCTTCGGAATCGGCACCTGCACGCCGGCGTTCTGGCCGACCGGCGCGGGCCCGTGGAAATGCGCGGCCGTGGCCGGCCCGGTGAGGTGCGCATAAGTGACCGTCCACTGCAGCGTATGGGTGGCCGTATCGTAAGTGGCGTCGACGGCGCCCGAGCCCTGGGTCGCCGTCGGCGGCACTTCGCTCGACGGCTGCAGACTGGCGGACAGGCGCACCGTTTCGGCAGCGGCGCTGCCGGCGGCCAGCACGCCCGCCAACAACGCAACCTGGAGCAAACGCAGCTTGAGCATGGAGTCTCCTTGTACGACGTGGTACGCCGCCGGAACGGGGCGCTACGCATGATGGTAGTCGATCGCCGTCGCGCCGGCAGTCCGCCGAACGGCCATGCCGCGAATCGCCGCCCCGCCCGTCGGCGCGCCGCACGTGGCCGGCGATCCGGCGCGACGCCGCTCGCCCCGGTCTGCGTCAGTCTGGAACAGACCTTTGCAGCCTGATGGCTGAATCCAGGCGCGGCGTTTCGCTACACTTCGTTCCACAGTTGCTTGTTTCCTTCGTCCGAAGGAGTCTGCGAGTATTCACGCGGCAACCCGGCCGCGTTTTTTTTGCGTGCGCCGCGCGTCACGCGCGGTAACCCGGATCGATCCGGTCGACGATCCGCTGCAGCGCGTCGAACGCGTCCTGCCCCGCGCCATGCTTCGGATCGAAATTCAGCGAATCGCGCACGCACCCTTCGAGCACGGGCGGCGCAATCGGCAGCGCATCGCCGATCGCATGCGTCGCGACCTGTACCTCGCACGCACGGTTGAGCAGCCACATCAGCGCAAACGTCTGCGCGAGCGTCGCGCCGATCGTCACGGGCCCGTGGTTGCGCAGCAGCAGCACGGGGCGCCCGCCCGCGCTGTCGACGATGCGCCGGCCTTCCTCGAGATGCACGGTGATGCCTTCGAAGTCGTGATACGCGATCTTCCCGTACAACTGCGCCGAATAGAAATTCGAGAACGACAGCCCGTCGCGCGAGCAGCATACGGCCATCGTCGGTGTCGTGTGCACGTGCATCACGCAGTGCGCATCGGGCAGCGCCGCATGGATCGCGCTGTGGAACGTGAAGCCGGCCGGATTGATCGGCCAGTCGGAATGGCCGATCACGTTGCCGTCGATGTCGATCTTCACGAGGTTCGACGCGCACACCTCGCGGTAATGGAGCCCGAACGGGTTGATCAGGAAATGGCCATCCTCGCCCGGCACGCGCAGCGAGATATGGTTGTAGATCAGCTCGGTCCAGCCGAGATGATCGAAGATCCGGTAGGCGGCCGCGAGCTGCACCCGCGCCTGCCATTCGGCTTCGGAGAAGCGCGCGGGGCGCGTGAACGGCTGGTTCGGTACACGTTGCATGGGGAACTCCGGTTGTGGCGGCGAGCGGCGAGCGGCGCTGCGCATCGTCCATCGCCTGCCGGCGCCGCAAGCGATGCATGCGCCGCGTATGGCCGCATGTGCGGCGCGCCGTTCCGGCCCGCATTGCGCAAGCGCTTCGCCGGCGCCCTTCACGATAGGCATATCGTTGCGCGCACAACCATATCACCTTTCGCCGCGCACCGGTATCGCGGGTTTCGCCGGAGCCGCTCCCGCCCTTACAACTGGTCGTCGACCGGCAGCAGCGTGAAGATGCCGGTCATCACGTTGCGCAGCAGTCCCGCATGCGGGTCGACGTGATAGGTGGTGGTCTGACCGTCGTCGGTGCCCGTCCATTCGAGCGCGGGCGGGCTGCCGTCGGCCCGCTTGGCGAGCGTCACGCGGTAGCTTTCGTCCGGCTGCGTCACGCGCGCGAAGATCGCCGCGGCCTGCTGCGCGAGCACCGGGCTGTGGATCACGAGCGCGAGCTCGGTGTTCAGGTACGCGGAACGCGGGTCGAGGTTCAGCGAGCCGATCACGAGGATTTGCCGGTCGATCACGTACGCTTTCGCATGCAGGCTCGCGCGCGAGCGCGACCCGAACAGCCGCGCGGGCTGCTGGTCCGGCTGCGACTTGAATTCGTACAGCTCGACGCCGTGCTGCAGCAACGGCACGCGGTATGGTGCATAGCCGGCCTGCACCGCGACCGCGTCGGTCGCCGCGAGCGAATTCGTGACGATCGCGACGCGCACGCCGCGCGCGGCCGTGTCGCCGAGGATCTTCACGCCGGCGTCGTGCGGCACGAAGTACGGCGAAAACGCGAGGAATTCCTTCTGCGCGCCGCGCGTCAGCTCGGCCAGGCGCTGCATCGGCGGGCTCACGTACGTGCCGGTCGGCCGCGCGACCTTGGTCGGCGCATCGACCTTGAATTCGGCCGGCGCCCACACGAGTTCGAGTTCGGCGCGCGCGATCTGCCGGGCGAGCGGCGTCGCGTTCAGCGGCTTCGCGTTGTACGGATCGGCGTTCTTGCGCCAGTGCTCGCGCAGCTCGTCGCGCATCGCGTCGAGATCCTTAGGATCGAACTTCTGATGATTGAGCACGCGCAACGGATAGCTGCTCGCGCTCGCCCAGTAGTCGTCGAAGCTCTTCGAGATGTCGTGGGTCACGGGGCCGGCCGCCAGCACGTCGAGATCGCGGAACTGGAGCGTCGGGCTCGCACTGAAGTATTCGTCGCCGAGATTGCGGCCGCCGACGATCGCGAGCTGGTTGTCCGTGATCATCGCCTTGTTGTGCATCCGGCGCGTGAAGCTGTCGATCCGCGTGAAGAAGTTTGTCGTGCGCTCGACCACCCCGCGCTGCGACGCGCCGAACGGGTTGAACACGCGGATCTCGATGTTCCGGTGCGTATTGAGCGCAGCCATCACGCGGTCGATATCGTCGAAGTTCAGGTCGTCGACCAGCATCCGCACGCGCACGCCGCGATCGGCCGCGTACAGCGCCGCGCCGAGCAGCAGCTTGCCGGTCGTGTCCTCGGTCGCGATGTAGTACTGCATGTCGAGCGTCTTCGTCGCCGCCCGCGCGAGCGCGATGCGCATCTGCAGTGCGGTGGCGCCGTCGGCCAGCAGCCGGAAGCCCGACTGCCCCGGATGCGCGGCTTCCGGCGCGGCCAGTGCGTCGCGCAGCGGTGTCGCGGTATCGGCCGGCAGCGCGTGGGAGACGGGGCGATCGAGCGAGGTGGCAGGCGGATGCGTCGCGCACGCGGCGAGCGGCAGCAGCGCGCAGACGACCAGCGCGCGGGCCTGGCGGCATGCGGCGCGCCACGGCGGCACGGCCGGTGCGCGCCGGATCAGGGACGTGAGCACGAAAGCTTCCTCGACAGTCGGATCAATGGGCACGTCATCGCCGCGGCGCGCGGCTGACAGGCGGTTGCGGTCGATTCTAGTGGGCGCCCGACGAACCGGTCAATTAGGCGGGGCCGCATGCCGCGCCGAGCAACCGCCACGCGCGCCGTGCGGCGCGGCGTCTCGTCCGCGACGGCCGCCGCGCAAGCCATCGCAGCCGCTGGTCCGACCAATCTCACGACGCGTCGCCGCTGCGCTCGAAATGGCTGCGCACGTAGTCGATATGCGTCTGCATCGCGGTGCGCGCCTCCTCGGGGCGGTGCGCGCAAATCGCGTCGCATACCACCCGGTGCTGCAACAGGAGCAACTCGGATGCCTGCTCGTCCCCCATCGTCATCCCGGCCACGTTGATCGAAATGTGCTCGCGCAACATCCCGATCACGCTCGTATGCAGATGCAGGAACATCGTGTTGTGCGACGCGAGCGCGATCGCCTCGTGCAATTTCGCATCGGTCGCGGCTTCGACGGCCGCGTCATCGTTCGCGTGCGCGGTTTCGAGCTCGCGCAGCAGCGCGCGAATCCGGCGCCGGTCGTTCGCATCGGCCCGCAGCGCGGCGAAATAGGCGGTCGCGCCTTCCAGCACGCGGCGGAATTCGAGGATGTCGTCGCGCAGCGCCGGATGATCGGCGACCAGTTGGCCCCATGGCGACGCGATGCCGGCGCGCAACTGGTCGGTCACGTAGACGCCCGCGCCGCGCCGGCTCTGCAGCAGCCCGCGCGCGACGAGCCGCTGGGTCGCCTCGCGCACCGTATTGCGCGCGACGCCGTACTGCAGCGCGAGCACGCGCTCGGCCGGCAGCCGCGCGCCGGCCGGCCACGTGCCGTCGAGCAGCGCCGTCTCGATCTTGCGCATCACCACTTCGGTCCGGCCCCGTGCCGTCATCGCCGCCATCGTCGCGTCTCCCCGCGGAATGCGTGCCGCGCCGATTGGCCCAACCAATTTGAGCTTCGGCGCGGACGCGGCAATTATGCAGCGAAATCGACGCTCCGCACGCCGGACCGTCGCCTCTGGAGCGAGACATGAACCCACGGCCGTACCCCACCGCCCCCGCGCACGTCTATCTGTTCGCGACCTGCCTGGTCGACCTGTTCGTCCCCGAAGCGGGGCTCGACGCGGTCCGCCTGCTGGAACGCGAGGGGCTGACCGTCCACTATCCGCGCGGCCAGAGCTGTTGCGGGCAGCCGGCCTACAGCAGCGGCAACCCCGACGAAGCGCGCCGCGTCGCGGCCGCGCAGCTCGACCTGTTCGCGCAACCGTGGCCGGTGATCGTGCCGTCCGGTTCGTGCGCGGGCATGATCCGGCACCATTGGCCGGCGCTGTTCGCCGACGATCCCGTTCACGGCCCGAAAGCGCGCGCGATCGCGGAGCGGACCTACGAACTCGCCGAATTCCTCGTCCACGTGCTCGACGTGCAGCTCGACGCGGTGGTGGCCGACGCCGGCCCCGGCGAACGCGTCGTACTGCACACGTCGTGCGCGGCACGGCGCGAGATGGGCACGCGCGTGCACGGCGTCGCGCTGGTCGACGCGCTGCCGGGCGTGACGCGCATCGAACACGAACGCGAGTCCGAATGCTGCGGCTTCGGCGGCACGTTCTCGCTGAAGCATCCGGACATCTCCGGCGCGATGGTGCGCGACAAGGTCGCGTCGGCCTGCGCGACCGGTTGCGACCGGCTCGTGTCCGCAGACTGCGGCTGCCTGCTGAACATCGGACACGCCGCGGCCAAGGCCGGCGCGGCGCTGCCCGTCGAGCATCTCGCGAGCTTCCTGTGGCGCCGCACGGCCGGCGCCGGCTCGCTGCGCGGAGATTCGCAATGAGCGCACGCGACGCGATCCTCGCGCGACTGCGCGCCGCCGCACCGGGCGTCGCGACGAACGCCGCGCCCGCGCTCGATGCACGCATCGACGCGCATTACGACACGCGCCGTGCATTGGCCGGCCCCGCCCTGGATGCACGCGTGCAGGCGATGCAGACGGCGCTCGCCGCGTCGCATGCCGAAGTCTGGTGCGCGAGCGCCGACGCATGGCCCGCGCAGCTCGCCGCACGTCTGGCCGATGCCGGCGTGCGCCGCCTGCTGCTCGATCCGGCCCGCGCCGAATCCGCGGCGCTCGCCCGCGCGCTGCCCGAACCGGTCGCGCCGGTGCCGTTCGACCGGCCGATCGACGCCTGGAAAACCGAACTGTTCGACACGATCGACGCGGGCTTCACCGTCGCACGCTCGGGCATCGCGGCGACCGGCACGCTGGTGCTCGCGCCCGATGCCGGCACGCCGCGCACGGTGTCGCTGGTGCCGCCGCTGCACGTCGCGCTCGTGCATGCGAGCACGCTGCATGCGGACCTGCACGCCGCCGTGCAGGCCGAGCGCTGGCCAGCCGGCATGCCGACCAACCTCGTGCTGGTATCGGGCCCGTCGAAGACGTCCGACATCCAGCAGACGCTCGCCTATGGCGCGCACGGCCCGCGCCGCCTGTGGGTCGTGATCGTCACCGATTCGGCCGCGCCGTCGGCCGCCCCCGCTTGCGAGGAGCTGCCGCGATGAGCGACCACACGCTGCAATTCGTCGCCCCCGGCGACTTCAAGACCCGTGCGCGCGCCGCGCTCGACGATCCGGCGCTGCGCCGCAGCTTTCGCGGCGCGATGGACTTCCTGCAAGGCAAGCGCGCGACGCAATTCCCCGACGACACCGAGCTGCAGCATCTGCGCGATCTCGGCGAAGCCGTCCGGCAGCACGCGCTCGCGCAACTGCCCGCGCTGCTCGAACGGCTGGAGACGAAGCTCACCGCAGCCGGCGTGCACGTGCACTGGGCCGAGACGGCCGCCGACGCGAATGCGATCGTGCTCGGCATCGCGCAGGCGAAAAAGGCGCGCCGCGTGATCAAGGGCAAGTCGATGGCGAGCGAGGAAATCGAGCTGAACCATTACCTCGCGGAGCACGGGGTCGACTGCATCGAATCCGACATGGGCGAATTCATCGTGCAGCTCGCGGGCGAGAAGCCGTCGCACATCGTGATGCCGGCGATCCACAAGACCCGCGGCGACATCGCCGAACTGTTCGAGGCGCACCTGCCCGGCACGCGCTACACGGAAGACGTCGACGAACTGATCCAGACCGGCCGGCGCACGCTGCGCCGCGCGTTCGCGGAAGCGGACATCGGCCTGTCCGGCGTCAACTTCGCGGCGGCCGACACGGGCACGCTGTGGCTCGTCGAGAACGAAGGCAACGGCCGCCTGTCGACGACGGTGCCCGACACGCACGTGGCGATCATGGGGATCGAGAAGGTGGTCGAGAAGCTCGAGCACATCGTGCCGCTGTCGAGCCTGCTCACGCGCTCGGCCACCGGCCAGGCGATCACGACCTACTTCAACCTGATCTCCGGCCCGCGCCGCGACGGCGAACGCGACGGCCCGCGCGAGCTGCATCTCGTGCTGCTCGACAACGGCCGCACGCAGGCGTACGCGGACGAACAGTTGCGCGCGACGCTGCAATGCATCCGTTGCGGCGCGTGCATGAATCACTGCCCCGTCTATACGCGCATCGGCGGCCACGCGTACGGCACGACCTACCCGGGCCCGATCGGCAAGATCATCTCGCCGCACCTGCTGGGCCTCGACGCGACGGCCGACCTGCCGACCGCGTCGACGCTGTGCGGCGCATGCGGCGAGGTGTGCCCGGTGCGCATCCCGATCCCGCAATTGCTCGTGCGGCTGCGCACCGAAGCGAACCGCAAGCCCGGCGAACCGGTCGCGCATCCGTTGCGCGGTCAGGGCGCGAACTACGACCGCACGGAAGAACTCGTGTGGCGCTTCTGGTCGGGCGCGTTCGCGCATCCGCGCGCGTACCGCGCATTCCGCTGGGCCGCGACGCGCCTGCGCGCGCTGACGCCCGCGAAACAACTGGGCTGGACGCAGCACCGCACGCCGCTCGAACCGGCGCCGCGCAGCCTGTCCGACCTGCTGCGCGCCCGCGGCCAGCCCGAATAGCGCATCCGCTTTCAAACCCGTACCCCGATAAATCCATGGAGGAGACAACCATGCAGGTTTGGCACCAGATCTACACCCCGCTCGGCAGCCTCGGGCTGTCGGCGCTCGTCGCCGCGATTCCGATCATCTTCTTTTTCGTCGCGCTCGCCGTGCTGCGGATGAAGGGCCACGTCGCCGCCGCGATCACGCTGCTGCTGGCGCTCGGCGTCGCGATCGTCGCGTACGGCATGCCCGTGCCGCAAGCGCTCGCGGCGGCCGGCTTCGGCTTCGCGTACGGCTTGTGGCCGATCGCGTGGATCATCGTCGCGGCGGTGTTCCTGTACAAGATCGTCGTGAAGACCGGCCAGTTCGACATCATCCGCGCGTCGGTGCTGTCGATCACCGACGACCAGCGGCTGCAGATGCTGCTGATCGGCTTCTCGTTCGGTGCGTTCCTCGAAGGCGCGGCCGGCTTCGGCGCGCCCGTCGCGATCACGGCCGCGCTGCTCGTCGGCCTCGGCTTCAAGCCGCTGCATGCGGCCGGACTGTGTCTCATTGCCAACACCGCGCCGGTCGCGTTCGGCGCGATGGGCATCCCGATCATCGTCGCCGGGCAGGTGACGGGCATCGACGCGTTCCACATCGGCGCGATGGCCGGCCGTCAACTGCCGCTGCTGTCGCTCGCGGTGCCGTTCTGGCTCGTGTTCATGATGGACGGGCTGCGCGGCGTACGGCAGACGTGGCCGGCCGCGCTCGTCGCGGGCGGCAGCTTCGCCCTCACGCAGTACTTCACGTCGAACCACATCGGGCCCGAGCTGCCGGACATCACGTCGTCGCTCGTGAGCCTCGTTTCGCTCGCCGCGTTCCTGAAGGTCTGGCAGCCGAGCAGCGCGAAGCAGACGGCAGGCGGAATCGTCGCGTCCGGCGGCGGCGCGGCGCTCGCCGGCTTCGGCGCGGGCGGCAACGGGGCGGGCGCGAGCCGCCAGGCGTCGCCGTACACGCTCGCGCAGACCGTGCGCGCATGGTCGCCGTTCCTGATCCTGACGGCCGTCGTCACCGTGTGGAGCATCGCGCCGTTCAAGGCGCTGTTCGCCGCGCACGGCGCGCTCGCGTCGACCGTGCTGAAGTTTCACGTGGCCGGGCTCGACCAGCTCGTCGTGAAGACCGCGCCGATCGCCGCGACGCCGAAGGCGCTCGACGCGGTGCTGAAGATCGATCTCGTGTCGGCGGTCGGCAGCGCGATCCTCGTGACCGCGCTGATCTCGATGGCGCTGTTGCGGATGAAGCCGCGCGACGCGCTCGTCACGTTCGGCGAGACGCTGAAGGAACTGACGCGCCCGATCCTGTCGATCGGCCTCGTGCTCGCGTTCGCGTTCGTCGCGAACTACTCGGGGATGTCGTCGACGCTCGCGCTGATACTGGCCGCGACCGGCGGCGCGTTCCCGTTCTTCTCGCCGTTCCTCGGCTGGCTCGGCGTGTTCCTGACCGGCTCGGACACGTCGTCGAACGCGTTGTTCTGCTCGCTGCAGCAGGCCACCGCCCATCAGCTCGGCGTGCCCGAAACGCTCGCGGTCGCCGCGAACACGACGGGCGGCGTGACCGCGAAGATGATCTCGCCGCAATCGATCGCGGTCGCGTGCGCGGCGACGGGCCTCGTCGGCAAGGAATCGGAGCTGTTCCGCTTCACGGTGCGGCACAGCCTGCTGTTCGCGGTGATCGTCGGGCTGATCACGCTCGTGCAGGCGTACCTGCTGCCGGGAATGGTGCCGTAAGCGGCACGCAGGCACGGCCCAAAACAAAACCCCACGCCCGAACAACGAGCGTGGGGTTTTTCATGTCGCATGCCGATCGCCGGCGTCGACGGCCGGCGACCCACTACGCGATCAGCCGCGGAATCAGCTGCCCTTCGCGATGCGATCCTCGATGTGCTGCGCACGGCTCGACGAAGACGGGTGCGAACTCATCATCGAGCTCTGGCCGCCGTCGAGCTTTGCAAGCTTCTGGAACGCGGTAACGAGGCCCTTCTGGTTCATGTTCTTCTGCTTCATCAGGTCGAACGAGTAGTCGTCGGCCGCGCTTTCCTGCGACTGCGAGAACTGCGCGTTGATGAACTTCTCGGTGATGTCGCCGAGCTGCGAGCTCGACAGCGCCGCCACGCCCGGCGATGCCGCGCCGGCTGCGCTGCGCGCCGCGCTGACCGCGTACGCCGTCTGCATCGCCTTCTTCGAGTGGCCGAGTGCGACGTGGCCCATTTCATGGCCGATCACGCCGCGCAGTTCGTCGTCGTTCATCATGTCCATCAGGCCGCTGTACACGCGCACGCAGCCATTGCCCATCGCCCACGCGTTGACGTCCTTGGTCATGTAGACCTTGTAGTTGATCTTCTGGCCGTTCAGCGTCATGTCGCCGAAGCCCTTCATCACCTTCGTCAGGCGCTTCGCGTAGGCGCTGTTCGCCGGCGCGATCTTCGATTCGGCGTCGCTCGACTTGCACGACTCGTTCGACAGCGCGGCGATGTCGCTGTCCGACAGCGTCGCTGCCTTGTACAGGTTGGTCCCCGCCGACGTCAGGCTGTTCGCGTCAAGGCTCTGCACCCCGCCGCACGCGCTCAACAGAAACGCCACGCCACATGCCGCCACCGCTTTCTTGAGTTGCATCCCGGAATCCCTCGATAGTTGTATTTGGGAGCGGCGATTTTGCATAATCCGGCAGAAAATTACCAGTTGTTTACAGCGAATGACACGTTCATTACTCAGTGGATTGAAACGACGCGGCGATCCGGCCCCGCATTGACGACGAAAGGCGCGGCAATCGCCGCACCCGGCACGGCGACCGGGGCGGCCAGCGGACCGGCCGTCGCTCAGGCTGCCTGGTCGCGGCGCCGCGTCAGGCGGCGGGCGACGAGCATCGGCAGCCGCATCGCGAAGCCGGTGAACAGGCGCAGGTGCATCCACGCGAGCAGCGCGTTGTCGCGGCCGTAGTGAAAATGCGACACGCCGCCTTCGTGGCGGCCGAAATAGCGCACCGGCGCGTCGATGCGGATCGGGCGCACGCCGGCCCAGCACAGCCGCACGGCCGCTTCGGGATCGAAGTCGAAGCCGCGCATCCACGGCTGGCGCCGCATGATCGCCGCCAGCGGCGCGACCGGATACACGCGAAAGCCGTACAGCGAATCGCCGATCCCGGCCCACAGCGTCTCGAGGTCGGCCCACGCGTTCGACAGCCGGCGCCCCTGCACGCGCAACTGCGGCGCGCTCGCGTCGAACTTCGGCACGCCGAGCACCATCGCGTCGGGCGCGGCCTGCGACGCCGCCATGAAAGCGGGAATCAGATCGGCCGGATGCTGGCCGTCGGAATCCATCGTCAGCACGTGCGTGAAGCCGCCCGCGGCCGCCGCGTCGAGCCCCGCGAGCACCGCGGCGCCCTTGCCGCGATTCTCCGGCAGCACGATCACGCGCAGGCCGGGATCGCACTCGGCCATCGCCTGCAGCCGTTCGGCGCTGCCGTCGGTGCTGCCGTCGACGACGACCCACACCGGATTCCACCGCGCGCGGGCCTGGCGCACGGTCGTGTCGACCTTGGTGCCCGGGTTGTAGCTCGGAATCAGGACGAGATGGGTGGACGACGCGTGCAGCTTGGACATGGGAACAGCCGATGGTGAAGACGGGGATCCTGACAAAAGTGTATGACTCGCCGACGAACGCCGGCACGCGTCGTCGACGCCGGCCGCAGGCCGGACCGGCGGGCCGATCGTGAGGCTCTCGCGCTTCATGACAGCCACGCCATCGCATGACCGGCGCTGGCCTCGATCTCGACCAGCAGGTCGTCGCGACACACGTCCGCATGCACGAACAGCGGCCGCACGCGAGGGCCGGCCGCGTCGCGCAGCACGCGCTCGATCGCGGCCAGCGCCGCGGTATCGCCGGCGTCGCGCACATAGACGCGATAGCTCAGGTCGGCGAGCGAGAACGGGCCATGCCCCTGCCGCGCGGCCTGCTCGAGCACCGCCGCGAGGTTCGCGACCGTCTCGCGCGTCTGCGCGACGACGTCGCCGCGATGGACGGTACGGTGCCCGACGATGCTCGCGGTGCCCGATACGAACAGCACCGGCGCCGCCTTCCCCTCGGCCCAAGCGGCGGCGCGCGCGAACGTCGGCGCACGCGGGCCGTACTGTGCCGGATAGTGATACGCGCTGACCTGGCGCGGGTTCTCGATGGAATCGGCCGGCGTGCGGCTCGCGAGGAAATGAATCGCGAGCGGCGCGGCCGGCGACGCATCGCCTGCGACCGGCACGACCGAGCCGAGCGCGCACGCGGCCGGCACACTGCCCGTGAGCGCGCGTCGGCACGCATCGAACGCACGCTGACGGCCGATATTGAACTGACGATAGCGCTCGATCCCGCCCTGCACCGCATTGATCGCCGGCACGGTGTTCCAGATCCGCAGCGGATGCGGCATGCCGAGCGTATCGAGCAGGTCGAACAGCGCGCGGTACGCCTCGAACGTCGCGCGTTCGAGCGGCGTGCCGCCGTCGTGCGGCGCGTCGTACGCCGCGTCCGTCTCGTGCACGACGAGGCTACCGAACACGAGCCCCGCCGCTTCGCTGTAGCGGTAGTGCAACGCACCGCGCCGCGCGCTGCGCAGGTCGTGCGCATCGCATTGCCAAAGCTCGCAGACGGCATCGCCCGGTGCAACCTCGGCGCCGAGCAGCGCCATCTGCACCGGCGCGACCGGCAGGCCGGGCGCGGCATCGGTCAGCCTCCGCGCCATTGCGTCGGCGCGCGACGCGTCCGGTGCTCCCGCCGCGCCGATGCACACCGCGCCCAGCGCGCCGGAAAATACGCGATCGAGTCCGTCGCCCTGCGTGCGCGCGTCGCGCAGCAGCGCGGCGAGCCGCGCATCGGTCATCTGGACGAGCCGCAGCGCGCGCTCGCCGCCGTGCGCGAACGGCACGGCGGCGGGCAACAGCGGACTCGGGCGCCGTTCGGCGTCGACTGGATGCACGGACACTTCGATTTCCTCACTATGCGGCGCAGGCCGCGCGACCCCGCGGCACTGCACCGCGTGGCGTTACGTCAGGCCTACGCGGCGCGCTTCGTCACGCGAGCCCGCCGTTGACGGACAACACCTGCCCCGTCACATAGGCCGCGGCGTCGGATACCAGGTACGCGACCATCGCCGCGACTTCGTCGGGCCGGCCCGCGCGCTGCGCGGGCACGAGCTGCTTGATGCGTTCGGCGGGAAACGCCGGTTCGGCCATCGGCGATGCGATGATGCCGGGCGCCACCGCGTTCACGGTGATGCCGCGCGACGCGAGCTCCAGCGACAGCGACTTCGTCGCGCCGATCAGCCCCGCCTTCGCGGCCGCGTAGTTGGCCTGCCCGCGATTGCCCGTCACGCCGGCCACCGACGCGATGTTGACGATCCGTCCGCGCCGCATGCGGATCATCGGCAGCAGCAGCGGCTGCGTGACGTTGAAAAAGCCGTTGAGCGTCACGTCGATCACGCTGTGCCACTGCCGGCGCGACATGCCGGCCATCGGCGCGTCGTCGTGAATGCCCGCGTTGTTGACGAGGATCTGCACCGGCGCATCGTCGATGAACGGCTGCAGCGCGGCGAGCGTCGCATCGGCGTCGGTCACGTCGAACGCGATCGCGTGCGCGGCGCCGCCGGCCGCGACGATCTGCTGCGCGACGGCCTCCGCCTGCGCGAGATGGCGGTTCGCATGCACCCATACTTCATGGCCGGCCTGCGCGAGCGCCACGCAGATCGCCTGCCCGAGTGCGCCGCTGCCGCCCGTCACGAGCGCCCGCATCGAATTGCTCCGTTCATCGCGTTCTCACCTCGATCGATGCGGCCGCGCGCCGTCCGTCGAGCGCCGCCGCGTGCCGTCCTCACCGTTGCATCGCGCCCGTGCGCTACACCCATGCGCGCCGCCGTCACTTCGTGCGATGCGCGGCGACATAGGCCGCGAGCGCCCCGAGCGTCGCAAAGATCTTTTGGTTATCCGGATTGTCCGAGCGCAGTTCGAAGCCGTATTTCTTCGAAATCAGCAGCGCGATTTCCAGGATGTCGATGGAGTCGAGCCCGAACCCTTCGCCATACAGCGGAGTATCGGCCGTCACTGTGTCGAGCGGGACGTCTTCGAGATTCAATTCGCCGATGATCAGCGTGGCGAGCTCTTGTTCCAGTGCGTTCATCATGGGTGCGTGCAGGCGGCCCATGGCAGCGGGAGGTGCACGGAAACGGCAACCGTCGGGCACGCCCGGCGCGTGCGAAATCTCCGTCCCTCCGGCGTCTGCCGGCTTCCCCGCCTGCGTCGTTGGGGGATTGTTTGTAAAAGTTACGCGGATTCTAGACGAAGGGTATCGGGCCGTATACCGCGAATGGTTACAAGACTGGCGAGCCATCGCCGCGGCCCGTTTCGGACGCGAATGCACGAGACGCTTGAGCCGCTTCGGATGGAAATGGACCGACCCCGCGAAACCGTTCGTCCGGTGCCATACAATCGGTTACAAAACCCGGTCGCGGCGGCCCCGAACCGCGCTGCCGCGGCCCTAAAATGAGCGTGCCCGACCACCGGCCCGGACCCGCGTCCCGGCCACCATTCATATGATGTTTGACGCCCGCCCCGCGTCCCCCACGATCCGCCCGATGTTTCCTGCCATGCCGCATCCGCCCTTGCGCTCCGTTCCGGTTCGCCCGCCCGTCAGCCGCTGCCGCACGGCCGCCGACCGCTGCGCGCGCCGCGCGGCCGGAGGCCGCCGATGAGCCGGCTGCTGCCCGTCGCGCGGGGTGTCGCCGCGGTCGGCGCCGTGGCCGCCTACCAGGCCGGCGCGCACTACGCGAGCGCAACGCCTGGCGCGCACGGCTTCGGCCTCGCGATGGCGCTCGTGCCGCCGCTGCTGCTCGCGCTCGGCGCGGCGCTGCGCTCGCCGCGGCGCGCGTGGCTCGTGCCGGCCTGGCTGCTGGTTGCCGCCACGCTGTGGGCCGCGCGCGCGCCGCTCGCGCAGCACTTCGAATGGGGCCTATATCTGGAGCACGCGAGCTTCAACGTCGCGATGGCGCTGCTGTTCGGCCGCACGCTCGTGGCCGGTCAGGTCCCGCTGTGCACGCGCTTCGCGGCGATGATCCACGGCACGGTCACGCCGGCCGTCGCGCGCTACACGCGGCGCATCACGCTCGCGTGGACGCTGTTCTTCGTCGCGATCGCCGCCGTGTCGACGCTGCTGTTCGCGACCGCGCCGATCGTCACGTGGTCGACCTTCGCGAACTATCTGTCGCTGCCGCTCGTCGCCGCGATGTTCGCGGCCGAGCATGCGTGCCGGCGTTTCGCGCTGCCGCACGAGCCGCGGCCGCGGATGGTCGACGCGGTGCGCGCGTATCGCGCGTCGACCCACGCATCGCAGGGCTCGCGATGAATTCATGACCGGCACGGCCCCGCGGCCGTGCCGGCCTTCGTTCCCGTCTTGACCGATTTATGCCGACTCACCCGCTGGTATTCCATTCCTCGCCGGACCAGACGATCGCCTGGCGCGACGGCGCGCCCGTCACCGTGCGCGCGTTCGTCGCCGACGTCGCGCGCGTGGCCGCCGCGCTACCCGCCGGCGGCCACGTGTTCAACGTGTGCCGCGACCGCTATCGCTTCGCGGTCAGCCTGTGCGCGGCGCTCGTCGCCGGCAGGATCAGCCTGCTGCCATCGACGCACACGCCGGAAATGGTCCGCCAGCTCGCGTCGTTCGCGCCCGACGCGTTCTGCCTGCACGACGCGCCCGATTGCACGATCGACCTGCCGCGCTTCGCGTATCCCGATGCCGCGCCCGGCGAACCGGCGAGCGACGCGCCGTTCGCCGTGCCGCGGATCGATGCGGCGCGGATCATGGCCTACGTGTTCACGTCCGGCTCGACCGGCCAGCCGGTGCCGCACCGCAAGACCTGGGGCTTCCTGGTCGGCTGCGTGCGCGCGGCGGCCGATCGCCTCGGGCTGCTCGACGGCCGCGCGGCCACGCTGATCGGCACGGTGCCAGCGCAGCACATGTACGGCTTCGAATCGACGGTGCTGCTCGCGCTGCTCGGCGGCCTCGCGTTCAGCAACCGCCAGCCGTTCTATCCGGGCGACATTCGCGACGAGCTCGATGCGATCTCGCAGCCGCGCGTGCTCGTCACGTCGCCGATCCACCTGCGTGCGCTGCTGTCGGCCGGCCATGCGCTGCCGCCCGCGGCGCTCGTGCTGTCGGCCACCGCGCCGCTGTCGGAAAAACTCGCGCGCGAAGCCGAGGCCGCGCTCGACGCGCCGCTCGTCGAGATCTACGGCAGCACCGAAACCGGCCAGATCGCGACCCGTCGCACGTCGCAAGGCGCCGCGTGGGAACTGTTCCCGGACATCCGGCTCGACGCACGCGACGAACCGGACGGCGACGACAACGGGCCGACCGTGTGGGTATCGGGCGGCCACGTCGAGGCGCCGGTGCCGATGGGCGACGCGCTCGAACTGCTCGGCGACGGCCGGTTCCTGCTGCACGGCCGCAAGGCCGACCTCGTCAACATCGCCGGCAAGCGCACGTCGCTCGCGTACCTGAACCATCAGCTCAACGCGATTGCCCAGGTGGTCGACGGCGTGTTCTTCATGCCTGACGAAGCCGCGCCGGCGCACGGCGACACGGCGCTCGAGCCGGTCACGCGGCTCGTCGCGCTCGTCGTCGCGCCGACGCTCGCGGCCGCCGATCTGCAACGCGCGCTGCGCGAGCGGATCGATCCCGCGTTCATGCCGCGCCCGCTCGTGTTCGTCGATGCGCTGCCACGCAACGAAACGGGCAAGCTGCCGCGCGACGTGCTGGCCGCGCTCGTCGCGCACCATGCGCGCGCGACGGCCACGACGGCTGCAACGGCCGCGCCGCCCGCCGAGCGCGCCCCGGCCGGCACGCCCGCGCTTGCGTTCACGATTGCCGCCGACCATCCCGCGCTGCCCGGCCACTTCCCCGGCCATCCGGTCGTGCCGGGCGTCGTGCTGCTCGATCGCGCGATCCATACGATCGGTGCGGCGCTGAACCGTCCGCTGCACACGTGGCGGCTCGGGTCCGCGAAATTCCTGAGTCCGGTCGCACCCGGCGAACCGCTCGCGCTCGCGTACGACGCCGCGGCCAGCGGCGCGATCCGCTTCACGGTGCGCGCCGGGTCGCGCGAGGTCGCGAGCGGCGTGCTGTCCGCACCGCCGGCCGCGCAGGACGGTGCGCAACGATGAAACGCACCGCATGGGCCGAGCGCCAGGAGCGCAGCAACGCGAGCCTGCTGCGCGCGATGACGTGGATCTCGCTGCGCTTCGGCCGACCGCGCGCGCGCATCGTGCTGCACCTGATCGCGACGTATTTCGTGCTGTTCTCGCCGGCCGCGTGCGCGGCGTCGCGCGACTACCTGCGCCGCGTGCTCGGCCGCCCCGCGCGCTGGCGCGACGTGTACCGGCACGTATTCACGTTCGCGGCGACGATCCACGATCGCGTCTACCTGATGAACGGACGCTTCGACCTGTTCGACATCCGGCTGCACGGCGAGACGCGCGTCGATGCCGCGCTCGCGGATGGGCGCGGCGCGTTCCTGATGGGCGCGCACCTCGGCAGCTTCGAGGTCGTGCGCGCGATCGGCCGCACGCGTCCGGACCTGCGCGTGGTCGTCACGATGTACGAGGAGAACGCGCGCAAGATCAACGCGACGCTCGCCGCGGTGAACCCGGCCGCGCAGCCGGAGGTGATTCCGCTCGGGCACGTCGACTCGATGCTGAAGGTGCGCGAGCGCCTCGACGCGAACTGCATGGTCGGCATGCTCGCCGATCGCACGCTGCTCGACGACGCGGCCGCGTCGCTGCGACGCCTGCCGCTGCTCGGCGCGCCGGCCGCGTTTCCGCTCGGGCCGCTTTACATGGCCGCGATGCTGAAGCGCCCGGTGATCTTCATGACGGGCCTCTATCGCGACGGCAACCGCTACGACGTGCACTTCGAGACGCTCGCCGATTTCTCCGACGTGCGGCGCGACGCGCGCGCGGCGGCGGTCGACGCGGCGCTCGCGCGCTACGTCGCGCTCCTCGACAAGTACTGCCGCATGGCGCCGTACAACTGGTTCAACTATTTCGATTTCTGGCAGGGCGGCGATGCCGCGGCCGCGCGCCGCGCTGTGGCGCACGCCGGCGCCGACCTGCCCGCCACGAGGGATTCCGACGCATGATCGCCGTTCGCCGCCGCCGCCCGTTCCCGTTCTCGCCGCACCGCATCGCCCGCGTGCTCGCCGCCGCGGCCGCCGCGATCGTGCTGGCCATGCCCGCGCACGCAGCCGACGCCGGCTCGGCGTGGACCCTCGACCGGCTGATGTCGACGCTCGCGCAGCACAAGTCGGGCCGCGCGACCTTCACCGAGACGAAGACCCTGTCGATTGCCGAGCAGCCGATCGAATCGTCGGGTGAACTGATGTTCGTCGCGCCCGACCATCTGGAAAAGCACACGCTGAGCCCAAAACCCGAACACCTCGTTGTCGACGGCGACATGCTCACCGTCGAGCGCAACAACCGCAAGTACACGCTCGCGCTCGCGCGCTATCCGGAGCTCGGCGCGTTCATCGACAGCATCCGCGCGACGCTGGCCGGCAACCGCTTCGCGCTCGAACAGGTGTACAGGGTCGCCCTTTCCGGACGCGGCGACGACTGGACGCTGACGCTCACGCCGCTCGATTCGCGGATGCTGAAGGTCGTCAGCACGATCACGCTCGACGGCACGCGCGACGTGTTGCGCAGCGTCGCGATCCGGCAGGCCGACGGCGATCGTTCGGTGATGCGCCTGCAACCGGTCGCGGCGAACGCGAACTGATGGACGAGCGTACGCGCCCCGCCCCCGTCGCCCGCCGCGTGCCCGCATGGCGGCAGCGCGCGGTGCTCGCGTGGCTGCTCGCGCTCGTCGCGTGCGGTATCGCGATCGGGCGCGCGCACTTCACGGCCGACCTGTCCGCGTTCCTGCCGAATGCGCCGAGCGCCGGGCAGCGCGTGCTCGTCGACCAGTTGCGCGACGGCATCGTGTCGCGCCTGATTCTCGTCGCGATCGACGGCGGCGACGCGGGCACGCGCGCCGCGCTGTCGCGGCGCATGGCCGGCACGCTGCGCACCGATCCGCAGTTCGCGGCCGTGCACAACGGCGAAGCCGCGAACGACGCGCGCGACCGGCAATTCATCTTCGACCATCGCTATCTGCTGAGCCCGGCCGTCACGCCGCAGCGCTTCAGCGCCGACGGCCTGCACCGGGCGCTCGGCGACAGCCTCGACCTGCTGGGTTCGTCGGCCGGCCTCGTCGCGAAGGCGATGCTGCCGCGCGACCCGACCGGCGAAGTCGCCGCGCTGGTCGACGGGCTCGACAGCGCGGCCGAACCGGCGAGCCGCGACGGCGTGTGGGCGTCGCGCGACGGCACGCGCGCGGTGCTGGTCGTGCAGACTGCCGCCGCCGGCTCCGATACCGACGCGCAGGCCCGCGCCATCGACGCCGTGCGCCGCGCGTTCGCGGCCGCGACGCGGGCCGTGCCGAACGCGAACGCCGCGACGCTTGCGATGACCGGCCCCGGCGTGTTCTCGGTCGACACACGCGACACGATCCGGCACGACGTCGAGCGGTTGTCGACGGCAAGCGTCGTGCTGATCGTCGCGCTGCTGCTCACGCTGTACCGTTCGCCGCGCACGCTCGCGCTCGGCCTGCTGCCGGTGCTGACCGGCGTCGCGGCCGGGATCGCGGCGGTCGGCGTCGCGTTCGGCACGGTCCACGGGCTGACGCTCGGTTTCGGCACGACGCTGATCGGCGAAGCCGTCGACTATGCGATCTACCTGTTCGTGCAATCGGCGCAGGCCGGCACGCGCGGCGCCGCCCGCCCGGCCGACGCGACGCGCGCGTGGGTCGCCGCGTACTGGCCGACGATCCGGCTCGGCGTGCTGACGTCGGTGTGCGGGTTCGCGTCGATGCTGTTCTCCGGCTTCCCGGGCCTCGTGCAACTCGGGCTGTATTCGATCGTCGGGCTGACGGCCGCCGCGCTCGTCACGCGCTTCGTGCTGCCGCACCTGCGCGGCGAGCATGTCGCGATCCGCGACGTATCGCGCGTCGGCGCCGTCCTCGCGCGCGCGGCCGACGCCGCGCCGCGGCTGCGCGGGCCGCTCGCGGTGCTCGTGGTCGCCGCGTGCGCGACGCTCGCGCTGCATCGCGACGGCCTGTGGAGCCGCGAGCTCGCCGCGCTCAGCCCGGTGCCCGCGCCAGCGCAGGCGCTCGACGCGCGGCTGCGCGCCGACGTCGGCGCGCCCGACGTGCGCTATCTCGTCGTGATCGCCGCGCCGACCGAACAGGCCGCGCTCGAAGGCGCGGAAAAAGTCGCCGCGCAGTTGCAGCCGCTCGTCGACCGCGGCGCGCTCGGCGGTTTCGAAAACCCCGCACGCTACCTGCCGAGCGATGCCGCGCAGCGCGCGCGCCAGGCGAGCCTGCCGGATGCAACGGCGCTCGCCGCACGAATGCGCGATGCCGTCGCGCACCAGCCGATCGCGGTGAAACCCGGCCTGTTCGCGCCGTTCCTCGTCGACGTCGACGCCGCACGCCGCGCGCCGCTGCTGACGCGCACGGACCTGCGCGGCACGTCGATGGCGCTCGCCGTCGATGCGCTGCTGACCGAACGCGACGGCCGCTGGAGCGCGATGCTGCCGCTGCGGGCGCCGGACGCCGCGCGCGCCGCGCAGCCCGCGTCGAGCCTCGACGCCGCGCCGATTCGCGCCGCCGTCGCGCGCGCGGGCGTGCCCGATGCGCTGTTCGTCGACATGAAGGCCGAAGCCGATCGCCTGTACGTGAGCTACGTGCACGAGGACATCCGGCTGTCGCTCGCAGGATTCGCCGCGATCGCCGTGCTGCTGGCGATTGCGTTGCGCTCGCCGCGCCGCGCCGTGCGCGCCCTCGCCCCGCTCGTCGCGGCCGTGCTGGTCGTGACAGCCGGCTTCGCGCTCGCCGGCGTGCCACTGACGATCCTGCACCTCGTCGGGATGCTGCTGATCGTCGCGGTCGGCTCGAACTACGCGCTGTTCTTCTGCCGGCGCGACGACGCGCAGCCCGTCACGCCGTACACGCTCGTGTCGCTGCTGATCGCGAACCTCGCGACGGTCGCCGGCTTCGGGCTGCTCGCGCTGTCGCGCGTGCCGCTGCTCGAAACCTTCGGGCTGACCGTCGGCCCCGGCGCGATGCTCGCGCTCGCGTTCGCGGCGATTCTCGCGCCGCGCGCCGAGGGAACCGCAGGGTTCGGCCCGCGCGAACGAGGAGGCCGCGCATGAACGTGCCGCCTGTCATTCCGCCGCGCGATGCCGGCGACGCACGGCGCTGGAAGCCCACGCCGCTGATCGCGAGCGCCGCCGCGCTGCACGCCGGCGCGGCCGCAACCGTGATCGCGCAACCGGCCGCGTGGCCGTGGGCCGTCGGCGGCGTGGTCGCGTCGCATCTCGCGCTGACCGCGGCCGGCCTGTGGCCGCGCAGCACGCTGCTCGGCCCGAACTGGACACGCCTGCCGGCCGGCGCGGGCCGCCGCATCGCGCTGACGATCGACGACGGTCCCGACCCGGACGTCACGCCGCGCGTGCTCGACCTGCTCGACCGCTACGACGCGCGCGCGACGTTCTTTTGCATCGGCGATCTCGCGCGCCGCCATCCGCGATGGATCGAGGCGATCGTCGCGCGCGGCCATGCGGTCGAGAACCACAGCCAGCGGCACCGCCATACGTTCTCGCTGTCGGGGCCGGCCGCGCTGCGACGCGAGATCGCGGCCGCGCAGCAGACGCTGACCGACATCGCCGGCACGCGCCCGCTGTTCTTCCGCGCGCCGGCCGGCCTGCGCAATCCGTTTCTCGAACCGGTGCTGTGCGAATTCGGCCTGCAACTCGCGAGCTGGACGCGGCGCGGCTTCGACACGCGTGCGCGCGACGCCGCGACCGTCACGCGCCGCCTGCTGCACGGGCTCGATGCACGCGACATCCTGCTCGTGCACGACGGTCACGCGGCGCGCGATGCGCGCGGCGAACCGGTCGTGCTCGACGTGCTGCCCGCGGTGCTGCGCGCGGCCGCCGGCGCGCAGTTGCACTGGACCACCTTGCGCGCGGCGCGCGCGCCCGAACCGTCCGGCCAGCCGGGCGTTTCGGCACCCCCGTTTGATAAAATCTGACCTCGAACGGCGCGCGTGCCAGCCCTGCTGCCGCGCCTGTTCCGGCCACCGGATGCGACCCTCGTGAACCCTCTCCTGCTCTCGCACTTCACCGCCACCAGCTGCATCGGCCGCGGCCTCGACGCGACCCTCGATGCGTTGCGCCACGCCCGCGGCGGGCTCGCGCCGTGCCACTTCGAGCGTGCGGATCTCGATACGTGGATCGGCGCGGTGGACGGTGTCGATGCACAGCCCGTGCGCGCCGATCTCGCCGACTTCGACTGCCGCAACAACCGCCTCGCGCAACTCGGCCTGACGCAGGACGGCTTCGACGCGCACGTCGCGGCGGCGGTCGCGCGCTACGGCGCCGCACGCGTCGGCGTGTTCATCGGCACGAGCACGGCCGGCATCCTCGAAACCGAACGCGCGTACCAGCGCCGCGATCCGGCGAGCGGCGCGCTGCCGGCCGATTTCCGCTACGCGCACACGCACAACCCGTATTCGCCGGCCGCGTTCGTGCGCGCGTATTTCGCGCTGCGCGGGCCGGCGATGGCGATCTCGTCCGCGTGCTCGTCGGGCGCGAAGGTGTTCGGCTCCGCGCGACGCATGATCGAGGCAGGGCTGATCGACGCGGCCGTCGTCGGCGGCGTCGATTCGCTGTGCCTGACCACGCTATACGGCTTCAACTCGCTCGAATTGCTGTCGCGCCAGCCGTGCCGGCCGTTCGATCGCGCGCGCGACGGCATCTCGATCGGCGAAGCCGCCGCGTTCGCGCTCGTCGAACGCGTCCCTGCCCCGCCCGCCGCGCTCGACGGCGACGCGATCCTGCTGCTCGGCATCGGCGAATCGAGCGACGCGCACCACATGTCGTCGCCGCATCCGGAAGGGCTCGGCGCGCGCGCCGCGATCGAGCAGGCGCTCGCGTCCGCCGGCCTCGGCGCGCACGAGATCGACTACGTGAACCTGCACGGCACCGCGACGCCGAGCAACGACGCAGCGGAAAGCCGCGCGCTCGGCGCACTGTTCGCCCGCACGCCGTGCAGCTCGACGAAGGGCGCGACCGGCCACACGCTGGGCGCGGCCGGCGCGCTGGAGGCGATCGTCGCCGCGCTCGCGCTGCGCGAGCAATTCGTGCCGGCCGGCGTCAACACGACGCAGCCCGACCCGGCGCTCGCAGCCGATTACGTGCTCGCGAGCCGCAACACGCGCGTGCACGCCGTCCTCTCCAATTCGTTCGGCTTCGGCGGCACGAATTGCAGCCTGCTCCTCGGCCGCGCCCAGAGCGTGGCCGGCCGCGCCCGACGTTGAGGCCCGCCATGACACTCACCGCCTTCATCGAAAGCATCGGCCTCGTCGGGCCGGGATTGCACGACTGGCCGCATGCGGCCGACGTGCTCGCGGGCCGTGCGCCGTACGTGCCGGCCCGCACCGAGCTGCCGCCGCCGGCCGGGCTGCCGTCCGCCGAACGGCGCCGCACGGGCCCCGTCGTGCGCGCCGCGCTCGCGGTCGGCCACGAAGCGGTGGCCGCGAGCGGCCGCGACGCCGCGACGCTCGCGACCGTATTCAGCGCGTCCGGCGGCGACGGCCAGAACTGCCACGCGATCTGCGACACGCTGGCCGGCGACGATCGCCAGCTGTCGCCGACCCGCTTCCACAATTCGGTGCACAACGCGCCGGCCGGCTACTGGAGCATCGCGACCCGCGCGACGGCGACGTCGAACGTGCTGTGCGCGCACGACGGCAGCTTTGCCGCCGGCCTGCTCGAAAGCCTGTGCCAGGTCGTCGTCGATCGCGTGCCGAGCCTGCTGATCGCGTACGACACCGACTATCCGGAACCGCTGCGCACGGTGCGGCCGATCGACGACGCATTCGGCGTCGCGCTCGTGTTCGCGCCGGAAGCCGGCGAACGCACGCTCGCCCGCATCGACGTGCAGCTCACCGATGCACCCGCGACGACGCTCGCGCATGCCGGACTCGACGCGCTGCGCGCCGGCAATCCGGCCGCGCGCGTGCTGCCGCTGCTCGATGCGCTCGCCACGCGGCGCTCGACGCGCGTCGTGCTCGACTACCTCGACGATACGCGCGTGCAGGTCGACGTCGCGATGTCCGAACCGTCGGCGGAGCGCGCGCGATGACCGCAACGGCCGGATCGACCCCGCCGCTCGACCGCGCGTGGATTGCCGCGCACATTCCGCATGCCGGCGCGATGTGCATGCTCGATTCGGTCGACGCGTGGGATGCCGAACGAATCCGCTGCACCGCGACGAGCCACCGCGATCCGCACAACCCGCTGCGCGCGCACGGGCGGCTCGCGTCGGTCTGCGGCATCGAATACGCGGCGCAGGCGATGGCCGTCCACGGCGCGCTGCTCGGCGCGCACGAAGCGCCGCCGCGCGTCGGCTATCTCGCGAGCGTGCGCAACGTCGACGCGTTCGTCGACCGGCTCGACACGTTCGAAGCGCCGCTCATCGTCGATGCGCAGCGGATGAGCGGCGACAGCCGCTCGGTGCTGTACGGCTTCGCGCTGCGCTGCGGCGAGCGCGTGCTGCTGTCCGGCCGCGCGGCGGTGATGCTCGACGCATCGGCCGCCGGCGCGTTTCAACCGGCGCCTGCCGGCCACACGAATCCTCGATGACGAGGCTTACCTCAAGGAAACCGGTCGTGAAAGTTCGTCAGTTCATTGGCGCCGCGCTCGTTCTGGCGCTGCTCAGCCCGCTCGCGCACGCGGACATGTCGGAAGTGAAGCAGGACATCAAGCGCGATTCGAAGGAAGCCGCGCATAAGACCGGCGAGGCCGCACGCAGCTTCGGCCACGCGACCGCGAGCGCAGCGAAGGCGGTCGGGCACGGCGTCGCCCACGTATCGCGCGAAGGCTGGGATGCCACCAAGCGCACGACGAAGCGGATCTTCCACAAGAACGACGCGGGCGAGTCGGCTGGAAAGCGCGAGAAGAACGACTGACTGCGCGCCCCGCGCGCGCTGCCGACGGCATGTGCGCGCGCCGTGACCGCTCACCCACTGCTCACCGACCGCTCGGCCATCGCTCACCGCTGGCGACGCGCCGGCGCCGCCGTCAGCGTGCCCGGCGCATGCGGTGCGGCGACCTCGCCGGCCTGCGCGCGAGGCACTTGCCGTACGCGACGAGCCAGCAATCGCGATGATCGAAGTTCCGCAGCAGCCGTGCGCGGCGCCGCTCGAGCCAGTAGAGCGAGATCGCCATCGTCAGCCCGATGGCCAGCGCCGAGCCGCCGATCGCCAGCCCGATCCAGGTGTCGCCCATGCGTTCTCCGGAATGCGGCGCCGAAGCGGCGCGCCTGCCGCCGCTCCGGCACGGGATGGGGAACGCGGCCCGCCCCCGAGCGAGCGCCGTGCGGGCCGCCGCATGTCACTGCATGTGCTGACCGCCGTTGATCGCGATGTTGGAGCCCGTCACGAAGCCGGCCTCCTCCGAGCACAGGTAAGCCACCAGCGCCGCGACTTCCTCGGGCTTGCCGAGCCGGCCCGCCGGAATCTGCGGGAGGATCTTCGTGTCGAGGATGTCCTGCGGGATCGCGGTGACCATCTTCGTCGCCAGATAGCCCGGCGACACCGTGTTCACCGTCACGCCCTTGCGCGCGACCTCGAGCGCCAGCGATTTCGTGAAGCCGTGCATGCCGGCTTTCGCGGCCGCGTAGTTGGTCTGGCCGACCGCCCCCTTCGAGCCGTTCACCGACGAGATGTTGACGATACGGCCCCAGCCGCGCTCGACCATGCCGTCGCAGACCGGCTTCGTCATGTTGAACACGGAATCGAGGTTCGTGCGGATCACCGCGTCCCAGTTGACCTTGTCGAGCTTGCGCAGCGTCATGTCGCGCGTGATGCCCGCGTTGTTCACGAGAATGTCGACCGGGCCGACGTCCCGCACGATCTTCTCGATGCATTGCTGGCACGAGTCGTGATCGGCCACGTCCACCGGGTACGCATGGAATTCCCGGCCGGCTGCATGCATCTCGGTCAGCCAGCGGTCCGCGCCGGCGTTGTTCGGCGAATACGTGACGACTACCCGGTGACCCGCGTCGTTCAACCGGATGCTGACCGCCTCGCCGAGGCCGCCCATTCCACCTGTCACAACTGCAATTCGCTTGGTCATACTATGAATTACCGACAAAAAAGTAATCGATGAAAGGCGGAGCGACGGCCTCGCACATGCTGCCGCCCCACCGCTTCGATGCGCAGCCGCCCGCGTCGCGGGCGCGGCACCCACCGGCGCCGCGCTGTGTTGTTGACTGCCTGTCTTGCGCGAAAACCGCCGGGCTCGCTTGCGACGCCGATTCGCGCCGCAAGCGAGCCGTGTCGTCAGACGCGCTGCTCAGACGCGCTCGATCGCGAGCGCGACGCCCATCCCGCCGCCGATGCACAGCGACGCCAGCCCGCGCTTCGCATCGCGCTTGGCCATCTCGTGCAGCAGCGTCACCAGGATCCGGCAGCCCGACGCGCCGATCGGATGGCCG
>NZ_JAUJPV010000035.1:0-39992 GCF_030481585.1 Burkholderia sp. AU45388
TCCTGTTCTTCAGCGAGAAAATTCAGGGTGTCATCAAGCATGGCGACGCAGGTTAACAGCCTCCATCACCGTTTACAACACCCAAAACAAAAATGCCGTTCAGTTCTTAACTGAACGGCATTACCGCCGAAGCGGGGCTTTTTCTGGAGGCGCGAGCCGGAGTCGAACCGGCCTAAACGGCTTTGCAGGCCGCTGCATAACCGCTTTGCTATCGCGCCAAAAGCGGACTGTCCGGATGCCGTGAGGCAAGCGACAGATTTCCATTCGAGGACCGGAAGTCCATCAAATAAAAAGGGAAGCGTGGCTTCCCCATTACTGGAGCGGGAGACGAGTCTCGAACTCGCGACCTCAACCTTGGCAAGGTTGCGCTCTACCAACTGAGCTACTCCCGCATTGTCCTGCACCTGCAGCGCTTCGCCGACCAACACGCTGCCAGAAAAAATCTGGAGCGGGAGACGAGTCTCGAACTCGCGACCTCAACCTTGGCAAGGTTGCGCTCTACCAACTGAGCTACTCCCGCATGTGTCCTGCATCTGCAGCGCTTTGCCGACCAACACGCCGCCAGAAAAATCTGGAGCGGGAGACGAGTCTCGAACTCGCGACCTCAACCTTGGCAAGGTTGCGCTCTACCAACTGAGCTACTCCCGCGTATTGCTACGCTACTGCTTCCCCGTCACACACTTAATTCGTCGTGCAGCGGAGAAGCGAGATTATGTCGAAGGCACATTCGTGTGTCAAGGGCTTTTCCAGCCCTTTTTACAAAAACCGCTGCCGAACAGGCGCGCGGGTCACGCGCCGCCGCGCTCGCGAATCTGCGGCCACGCGAGCTTCATGTAGTACAGCATCGACCAGATCGTCAGCACCGCGGCCAGATACATCAGCCACTCGCCCCACACGCGCGTATCGATCGTCACGACGCCGAGCGGCAGCGGCCCGTAGAACAGCAGCATCGGAATCGCGACCATCTGGCACGCGGTCTTGAACTTGCCGAGCTGGTTCACCGCGACGCTCTTCGACGCGCCAATCTGCGCCATCCATTCGCGCAACGCCGAAATCGCGATCTCGCGACCGACGATCACGAGCGCGATCGCCGCGTCGACCCGCGAAATCTGCACGAGGATCAGCAGCGCGGCCGTCACCATCAGCTTGTCCGCCACCGGGTCGAGAAACGCGCCGAACGACGACGTCTGGTTCCATTTGCGGGCCAGGAAGCCGTCGAACCAGTCGGTCAGCGCCGCGAGAATGAAGATCGCCGCCGCCGCGAGATTGCGGTGCGCGCCGCCCATCACCGTGTCCGGCAGATAGAACACGCCGACGACGAGCGGAATCAGCACGATCCGTACCCACGTCAGGAAAATCGGGAAATTGAACGGCATGGCATGCGGGACAGTAAAGGATTCGCAATTGTGCCGTGTCGACCGGCCTGCCACAAGAACGCTGGCAACGCCGCCGGCCGCACGGCCGCGTCAGTGAAGCTGCTTGTAGATCTGCTCGGCGAGCGCGTGCGAAATGCCTTCGACGCTCGCCAGCTCCTCGATACTCGCGGCCACCACGCCGCGCAGGCCGCCGAAGCGCGCGAGGAGCCGTTGGCGGCGCTTCGCGCCGACGCCTTCGAGCTCCTCGAGCCGCGACGTCTGGCGCGCCTTCGCCCGCTTCGCCCGCATGCCGGTGATCGCGAAGCGGTGCGCCTCGTCGCGGATCTGCGCGACGAGCATCAGCGCGGCGCTCTCCTTGCCGAGTTCGAGCGGCGCGCGGCCGTCCGCGAACACGAGCGTCTCGAGGCCGACCTTGCGCCCCTCGCCTTTCGCGACGCCGACCAGCATAGACGTGTCGAGGCCGAGCTCGGTGAACACCTGCCGCGCGATCTCGACCTGACCCTTGCCGCCGTCGATCAGCACGATGTTCGGCAACAGGCTCGACGCTTCGGCCTCCCGGGTCGATTCGCCGTCGATGCCGGCCGCTTCGTCGGCGGCCGCCGCCTGCGCGGCCTGCTCGACCATCTTCTCGTAGCGGCGCGTGAGCACCTGCCGCATCGCCGCGTAATCGTCGCCCGGCGTGATGCCCGTGATGTTGTAGCGACGGTATTCGCTCGACTGCATCTTGTGATGGTGATAGACGACGCACGACGCCTGCGTCGCCTCGCCCATCGTATGGCTGATGTCGAAGCATTCGATCCGCAGCGTCGCGAGATCGTCGCTATCGTAGCTCAGCGTATCCGCCAGCGCGCGCGTGCGCGCCTGTTGCGAGCCTTGCTCGGACAGCAGCCGTGCGAGCGCGAGCCGCGCGTTCTGCTCGGCCATCGCCAGCCACGCGCGCCGCTGCCCCTGCGGTTGCCGCACCAGCGACACCTTGTAGCCGGCCTGCTCGGACAGCAGCGCCAGCAGGTCGCGGCTCGCGGGCGCATGGCTGACGACGAGCACGGGCGGCACGCGGTTGCCGAGATAGTGTTGCGCGATGAATGCATCGAGCACCTCGGCCTCGACCGACGCTGCCGCCGCGCCGCGCGCGCTGCCCGCCTCTTCCGCGGGCTGATCGGGCACCGCATCGACCGGCGTATCGACCGTCGCACCGGCCGCCTCCGCCGGCTCGGTCTCTTCGCCGAGGCCGCCTTCGGCGAGCGTCAACGCGCTCTCGACGTGCGTCGGGAAATACGCCTTGTCGCCAAGGTGCCGGCCGCCGCGCACCATCGCGAGGTTCACGCACACGCGTCCGCCCAGCGCGACGACGGCCAGGATGTCCACGTCGCTGTCGCTGCCGACCTCGATCGCCTGCTGGTGCAGCACCGTCGCGAGCGAGCTCATCTGGTTGCGCACGGCCGCCGCCTGCTCGAATTTCAGCTCGGCCGCGAACGCGTGCATCTTCTGCTCGAGTTCCTTCATCACTTCGGACTGCCGGCCGAGCAGGAACCGCGCGGCGTTCGACACGTCGACCGCGTAATCCTCGTCGGAGATCGCGCCGACGCACGGCGCCGTGCAACGCCCGATCTGATGCAGCAGGCACGGCCGCGTGCGGTTGTTGAAGACCGAGTCCTCGCAGGTCCGCAACTGGAACACGCGCTGCAGGATCTGGATGCTCTCGCGCACGGCCCATGCGCTCGGGAACGGCCCGAAGTACTGGTTCTGCTTGTCGACCGAGCCGCGGTAGTAGGCCATCCGCGGAAAGCGGTGGGCGGTGAGCTTCAGATACGGATACGACTTGTCGTCGCGAAACAGGATGTTGTATCGCGGCGCGAGCGCCTTGATCAGGTTGTTCTCGAGCAGCAGCGCTTCGGCTTCCGAGCGCGTGACGGTCGTTTCGATGCGCGCGATGCGCGTGACCATCATCGCGATGCGCGGCGACAGTTGCGTCTTCGTGAAATAGCTCGACACGCGCTTTTTCAGGTCGCGCGCCTTGCCGACGTAGAGGACGGCACCCGCCGTATCGTAATAGCGATAGACGCCCGGCATGTGCGGCAACTGCGCAAGGATCTTCTTCGGTTCGAACGGAGTATCGGGGGCTTCTGGGGATGTCATGCGTGATCCGGGCGCCTTGTAACGCGGAACGGGTCTATTAGAATCGCCAGTTTAGAGCATTCACCCGTCCGCTTCGATGCCACCCACCGCCGCTGCTCCCCTCTCCGCCGTCCCGCTCGCACCGGGCGAACCGATCGCTTGCGACCTCTTCTGCACGGTGATCGACAATTTCGGCGACATCGGCGTGTGCTGGCGCGTCGCGCGCCAGCTCGCGCACGAGCACGGCTGGCAGGTTCGGCTGTTCGTCGACGACCTGCACACGTTCGCGCGCCTGCTGCCGGAAGTCGATCCCGACGAGGGGCGGCAGACGGTCGACGCGATCGTGATCGAGCACTGGCATGCGGAAGTCGGCGACGCGCTGGACATCGCCGATGTCGTGATCGAGGCGTTCGCATGCGAGCTGCCCGGCGCGTATCTCGCGGCGATGGCGCGGCGCGCGCGGCGCCCCGTGTGGATCAACCTCGAATACCTGAGCGCCGAGAACTGGGTCGCCGATTTCCATTTGCGGCCGTCGCCGCATCCGCGCTACCCGCTGCTGAAGACGTTCTTCTTCCCGGGCCTGTCGGCCGGCACCGGCGGCGTGCCGAAGGAGCGCGACCTCGACGCGCGCCGCGCGGCCTTCGATGCCGATCCGGCAGCCCGCGCCGCGTGGTGGCAGCGCGCGACCGGCGGGGCGCCCCCCGCGCCCGGCACGACGGTCGTCAGCCTGTTCGCCTATGAAAACCCGGCCGTCGACGCGCTGCTCGCGCAGTGGCGCGACGGCCCGTCGCCGGTCGTCGCGCTCGTGCCGGCCGGGCGGCTGTCGCCCGCCGTCGCGCGCTTTTTCGGGGTCGAAGCGTTCGCGGCGGGCGCGCACGCGCGCAGCGGCAACCTGACCGCCCATGGCCTGGCGTTCGTTCCGCAGGCCGACTACGACCCGCTGCTGTGGGTCGCCGATCTCAATTTCGTGCGCGGCGAGGATTCGTTCGTGCGCGCGCAGTGGGCGCGCAAGCCGTTCGTGTGGCACATCTACCCGCAGGCCGACGACGTGCACCTGCCCAAGCTCGATGCCGCGCTCGCACACCTGTCGGGCGGCCTCGCCGATGCGCCGCGCGCGGCGCTCGAGCGGTTCTGGCATGCGTGGAACGGCGTCGGCACGCCCGACTGGGCCGATTTCTGGCAACACCGCGCCGCGCTGGACGCCAATGCGCTCCGCTGGGCCGACGCGCTCGCGGCCGTCGGCGATCTCGCGGGAAAGCTGGCGGAATACGCAAAATCTCAGTTAAAATAAGCGGTTATCCGACGGCTGACCACGCAAGCGCTCGCGCATGGGCACTTGGCGCCCACCGGAACGCCCCGCCGCTTGCGCCGTCAGCCGTTGCGCAACGCTCAGGCACCTATTTATTTGATTGGATCAGGACAGTTTTTATGAAGACCGCACAGGAACTCCGCGTAGGCAACGTCGTGCAGATCGGCAGCGAAGCATGGGTCATCGCAAAGGCGGAATACAACAAGTCGGGTCGTAACTCGGCCGTCGTCAAGATGAAGATGAAGAACCTGCTGACGAACGCAGGTCAGGAATCGGTCTACAAGGCCGACGACAAGTTCGACGTCGTCGTGCTCGACCGCAAGGAAGTGACGTACTCGTACTTCGCCGACCCGATGTACGTGTTCATGGACGCCGACTACAACCAGTACGAAGTCGAAGCCGAAATGATGGGCGAAGCGCTGAACTACCTTGAAGACGGCATGGCTTGCGAAGTCGTGTTCTACAACGAGAAGGCGATCTCGGTCGAACTGCCGACCATCCTCGTTCGCGAAATCACCTACACGGAACCGGCCGTCAAGGGCGACACGTCGTCGGGCAAGGTGCTGAAGAACGCGAAGCTGGCGACCGGCTTCGAACTGCAAGTGCCGCTGTTCTGCAACACCGGCGACAAGATCGAAATCGATACGCGCACGAACGAATACCGCAGCCGCGCGTAATCGTCAGCGATACCGCATCGAACAAAGCGCCCCTCGGGGCGCTTTTTGTTTGTCCGGCGACAACAGCTGCCACAAGTCGGCGCGAGAAGCAGCACAAAAGCCACCGGTAAAGATATTCAATTTGTATCATCGGTAACTGTTTTATAGCGCCGGAGAAATAATGCGCGTGACGCGTTCGGCGGGGCATAAAATCAGTCTTTAATCCGACATGCGGCTGCGGTCCGCTGCCCGACAGCCCGCCTCTCTTGACTCGACTCGCGTCCACCATGCCACACGCCCTGATTGTCGAAGACGATCCCAACAGCCTGTCAGGCCTCACCGCGCTGCTCGCCGCAGACGGCTTCTCGGTCGACACGGCCACGTCGCTCGCCGAAGCGCGCACGGCGCTCGGCCGCTCGATTCCCGACGTCGTGCTCGTCGACCTGAACCTGCCGGACGGCAGCGGCTTCGACCTGCTCCAGCACCTGCCGCAGCAACAGCCGAACGGCTCGCTGCCCGTGATCGTGCTGACGGGCAACGCGACGGTCGAGAGCGCCATCGAAGGCCTGCGTCACGGCATCTGGGACTACCTGCTCAAGCCGATCAACATCCCGCGGCTGCGCAGCCTGCTCGCGCGAATTCCCCGTCCTTACGAACTGATCGACGAAGTGCAGTCGCTGCGTGCATCGCTGCGCCATCTCGGCCGCTTCGGCGCGCTCGTCGGCCGCAGCGACGCGATGCAGCACGTGTACGACATGATCGAGCACAACGCCCGCACCGAAACGGCCGTGCTGTTCTCGGGCGAAGCCGGCACCGGCAAGAAGCTGGCCGCGCGCACGCTGCACGAGCTGAGCCGGCGCCGCAAGGGGCCGTTCGTGTCGTTCGACTGCCGCCTGCTCGCGCAGGGCGGCCGGCACGGCGCGTCGCTCGACAGCGTGCTGTTCGGCCATGAGCGCGGCGCGTTCGACGGCGCCGAGCGCCGCGAATCGGGCCTGTTCGAGCAGGCCGGCGGCGGCACGCTGTTCCTCGACGAAATCACCGCATTGCCGCTCGTGCTCCAGGAAGCGCTGCTGCACGCGCTCGATTCGCAGAACTTTATGCGGATCGGCGGCACGAGCTCGATCACCAGCGATTTCCGGCTGATCGCGGCCACGCGCCGCCCGGCACGCGAAGCGGTGGCGAACGGCACGCTGCGCGAGGATCTGTGGCTGCGCCTCGACGCGGCGTCGATCACGATGCCGCCGCTGCGCGAGCGCGACGGCGATGCGCTCGCGATCGCCGACGCGCAGATCGACGAATTGAACCGCGAAGCGCGCGCGACCGGCCGCAGCACGACCGACAAGCGGGCGGCGCCGGGCTTCGTGCGCGAATGCCTGTCGTACGAATGGCCGGGCAACGTGCGCGAACTGCAGGAGCGCGTGCGTTTCGCATACGACGCCTCGGGCGACTTCATCGAGACGCTGCGTGCGGGCGAGGCCAGCTTCTCCGCCGGCGCCGCGCTGAACGGCAGCAGCGTGCAGATCAAGGTCGGCACCCCGCTGTCGGACGTCGAGGATCTGCTGATCCGCGCGACGCTCGACGCGGTCGGCGGGACGCGCCACCGTGCGGCGACGCTGCTCGGCATCAGCCCGAAGACGCTGTACAACAAGCTGCAGCGGATGAAGGTGAACTGAGCGGGCGGGCTCGAATACGGGCACTGCCGGATCTGACCGTTAGTTGCGCAGAAGCGCGTTCCGACGACTGCACGATCGGGCTGTCGCAGCCCATGAAAAAGCCGCGCAACCGCGCGGCTTTTCGTTTGGCGCGACCGTATCGGGACGGCGCGCGGCGCGCCCTCCCCGGCCGCTTACGCCAGCGCGCTGCTCAGCAGCGCCTGCGCCTGCCGATATTCGGGCTGCGCGATCAGCTTGTCCCACTTGAGCGCCTTGCCGCGCGCGCGCATCCGCTTGATGCGCCGCGCCGACTCGGCCGAAGTCCGCGCCTTCAGTCCGTTCAGCACGACTTCGGCCGCGTCCGGCTGGTTGCAGACGAGCACCATGTCGCAACCGGCGGCGAGCGCGGCGTCGGCGGCCTGCGTGAGCGTGCCGCCTTCGCGGGCGGCTTCCATCGACAGGTCGTCGCTGAAGATCGCGCCCGTGAAGCCGAGCTTGCCGCGCAGGATGTCCTGCAGCCACACGCGCGAGAATCCGGCCGGCCGCTTGTCGACCTGCGTATAGATCACGTGCGCGGGAATCACCGCGGCAAGCGACAGCCCGAGCCAGTCGTACGGCGCGACGTCCTGCTTAAGGATCGCCTCGAGCGTGCGGTCGTCGGTCGGAAGCGCGACGTGCGAATCGGCCTCCGCGAAGCCGTGCCCGGGGAAATGCTTGCCGCAGTTCGCCATGCCCGCGAGCGACAGCCCGTGGTTCAGGCTCTTCGCGAGCAGCGTGACGACGCGCGGGTCGCGATGGAATGCACGATCGCCGATCACCTTCGAGTGCCCGTAGTCGAGATCGAGCACGGGCGTGAAGCTCATGTCGATCCCGCACGCGCGCAACTCGGCGGCCAGGATGTAGCCGACGGCGGTCGCGACCTTCGTCGCGAGCAGCACATCGCGATCCCACAGTTCGCCCAGGCGGCGCATCGCGGGCAGCACCGTGAAGCCGTCGGTGCGGAACCGCTGCACGCGTCCGCCCTCGTGATCGACGGCGATCAGGATGTCTTCGCGCACCGCGCGGATCGCGTCGGTCAGCGCGGTCAGTTGCGCACGGTTCTGGAAGTGCCGCGCGAACAGGATCACGCCGCCGGTATTCGGATGCGCGAGGCGCCGCGCATCGTCGCGCGACAGGGTCGTGCCGACGACGTCGAGCATGACCGGGCCGGGAGTCGTTTTCATCAAATCGGGAATTCCGTCAGGAGGAGGTTCGGGAAACAGGTGCAGGTGCAGGCGGCGCGGCGTCCGTTTCGGCGACCACGAACGACACCGCGTAGTCGCGTTCGTCGCTGACCGTCACGCGCGCCGTGATGCCGCGCGCGGCCAGCCAGTCGGCCAGCTCGCCCGATGCGACCACGTACGGCTCGCCGCTCGGATGGTTGAGCGTCTGCAGCGCGCGCCACGTCATCGGCCAGTGCATGCCGAGCCCGATCGCCTTCGAGAACGCTTCCTTCGCGGAGAAGCGCGTCGCGAGAAACGCGATGCCGCGCGCCTCGGAACGTGCGCGCCGCGCGTGGAACACGCGCAGTTCGTCGGGGCCGAGCACCTTCTCGGCAAACCGGCCGCCCGTGCGTTCGAGCACGGCCGCGACGCGGCTCACCTGCGCGATGTCGGTACCGATGCCGTAGATCGCCATGTCAGTCTCCGTCGGCACGCCCCGGCGAGACCGGGTCAGGCGCGTCGCACACGGCGTGCGTGGCGCGGCCTCGCATCGTCACCGCGCGCCGCCGTGCAGCGCGGCGACGCGTGCGGCGACCATGATCGCCTTCATCTCGCGCACCGCGTTGTCCCAGCCCGCGAAGATCGCGTGCGCGACGATCGCGTGGCCGATGTTCAACTCGACGATGCCGTCGATCGCGGCGATCTGCTGCACGTTCGTGTAATGCAGCCCGTGGCCCGCATTGACCTTCAGGCCGAGCCGCGCGCCGGCCTGCACGCCCGCGACGATACGCTCGTATTCGCGCTGCTGCTCCGCTTCGTCGTGCGCTTCGGCGTAGCGGCCCGTATGCAGCTCGATCACCGGCGCGCCCGCTTCGTGCGCGGCGCGGATCTGCGTGTCGTCCGGATCGATGAACAGCGACACGCGCACGCCCACGTCGGCAAGCTGCTTGCACGCCGCACGCACGGCCTCGAAGTGACCGGCCACGTCGAGCCCCCCTTCGGTCGTCAGCTCCTCGCGCTTCTCCGGCACGAGGCACGCGTCGTGCGGACGCACCTCGCACGCGATGTCGAGCATCTCGGCCGTCACCGCGCATTCGAGGTTCATGCGCGTCTTCAGCAGCGGGCGCAGCTCGCGGACGTCCGCGTCGACGATGTGGCGACGATCCTCGCGCAGGTGCAGCGTGATCGCATCCGCACCGGCCTCTTCGGCCGCGAGCGCCGCGCGGATCGGATCGGGATAGCGCGTGCCGCGCGCATTGCGCAGCGTCGCGACGTGGTCGATGTTCACGCCAAGATCGATGGCGGTGGGCGTGGTCAGGAAGAAGCTCATAGGTTTTGCAGGTCGATCAGGATCTGACGCGTGGCGAGCGGCGTACCGCCGAGATAGGTGTTCAGCAGGAAGCGCATCAGCGTCTTGCTCTGCGCGACCGTCTGGGCTCGATGGTAATCGTCCTGCTCCATGTCGAGCAACGTCTGTCCGGTAATCACCGGCCAGTGCGACGGCACGTCGTCGTCCGCGTTGCGCACGCCGCGCTCGGGATCGAACACGTAGCGGCGCTCGGGTTCGACCGCGCGGCGGGCGACCGTGCGGTTCAGCGCCATCGCGTAGCCGGTCTCGCGCAGCAGCACGCGCTCGAACGAGCGCAGCACCTGCACGGCGGGCTCGCCGTGCGCGAGACGCGTAAGGGTTAGCACGTAATGATTGAACAGCGGCGGCTGCGGATCCTCGCGCGCGCAGAATTTCACGAGCAGTTCGTTCGCGTAGAAACCGCACAACAGCCCATCGCCGCCGAGCGGCAGCATCCCGCCGACCCACTCGGCGCCCGTCAGCGTGCGCACCTCGGATTTGCCCGACCACGACAGCAGCAGCGGCTGGAAGGTCTGCAATACACCGCGCAACGCGGAGTGCGGGCGCTTCGCGCCCTTCGCGACGAGCGCAAGCCGGCCGTGGTCGCGCGTCAGCACGTCGACGATCAGGCTCGTTTCCCGATACGGATAGCTGTGCAGCACGAACGCCGGCTGCTCGGCGACGCGGAAATCGGACGTGCGAGACGTCGCGCGTCGCGCCTTGCGCGGCGGTTCGGGCGGTGCCGGCAGCGGCGCGTCGTTCGCGCCGGCCGTCACCGCGTCTTCGGTCGACGTCAGCGCGTCATTCGTACCCATAGGCACGCAGCCCCGCCTCGTTGTCGGCCCAGCCGCTCTTCACCTTCACGAAGGTTTCGAGGTACACGGGGCCGTCGAACAGCTTCTCCATGTCCATCCGCGCCTCGGTGCTGATCTGCTTGAGCTTCTCGCCCTTCTTGCCGATCACCATCGCCTTGTGCGAATCGCGCTCGACGAGGATCGTCGCGAAGATGCGCTTCAGGCGCCCCTCCTCCTCGAACTTGTCGATCAGCACGGTGCTCGTGTAGGGCAGCTCGTCGCCGGTCCAGCGGAATACCTTCTCGCGCAGGATTTCGGCCGCGAGAAAGCGCGAGCTGCGGTCGGTCAGCTCGTCCTCGCCGTAGATCGGCTCGCCTTCCGGCAGATACGGCTTGATCGTGTCCAGCAGGCGCTTGATGTCTTCCGGCTTCTGCGCCGACAGCGGCACGAGCTCGGTGAATTCGCGCAGCCCGCTCACCTTCTGCATGAACGGGAACAGCGTGGCCTTGTCGTTCACGCGATCGATCTTGTTCGCGATCAGCAGCGTCGGCATGCCGGGCGGGATCAGGTCGAGCACCTTCTGGTCGTCGGGGCCGAAGCGGCCGGCCTCGATCACGAACAGGATCACGTCGACCGAGGTGAGCGTCGACGTGACCGCGCGGTTCAGCGACCGGTTCAGCGCGGTGCTGTGACGGGTCTGGAAACCGGGCGTGTCGACGAACACGAATTGCGCGTCGTCGAACGTGTTGATGCCGGTGATGCGGTGACGGGTCGTCTGCGCCTTGCGCGACGTGATGCTGATCTTCTGGCCGACGAGTGCGTTCATCAACGTCGACTTGCCGACGTTCGGACGGCCCACGATCGCGATCATGCCGCAACGGAAACCGGTAGGAGCGGGAGTGTTCATATCGTTTGGGAGACAGGTTCGGAAACGGCCGCGCGGCGCGCGGCACGATCGATGGGCAATTCAGTGGTCGGCATCGGCCACGCGCGCCTGCGCGGCAGCCAGGCTCGCGCCGCCGGGCGGCGTATCGGCGTCGGGTGCCGCGGCATCGCGTGCGCGCGCCGGCGTGCGCGCGGCGGAATCGGTGCCCGCGGCAAGCTTGTCGGCCGACGACGATGCCGGATCGGCTGCATGGCCGGCCGGCTTGTCGGCTGCGCGCGGTGCGGCCTCGGCGGGCTTGTCTGCGGCCTTGTCGGCCCGCTCGGCCGGTTTGTCGGCAACCTTGTCGGCCGCCGGCTTCGCCGCCCGTTCGCCCTTGTCCGTCGGCGGCTCGACATGCGCCGCGCGAATCGCGGCCATCGGCGCGACGGCCGGCTCGGCGCCCGCAGCCGCGGCGGTTGCAGCCGCGGCGGTTGCCGCCGGCACCGCACCGCCCGCCCGGGCCTCGCGCGCCGCCGCACGTTCCTTCCGCTCGGGCGAGCGCAGGTCGAGCGCTTCCTGCACGCCCTTCACACCCGGCACGATCTCGGGCTCGACGTGCTTGGAGCCGCGCGCGTTTTTCGAGCGCTTCGGCTTCGCGGCCAGCATCGGCGCGGCCGCCATCACTTCGTCGAGCGCCTTCTTCGCGGCGGCCTGCTCGGCCGCGCGCCGGCTCGCACCGGAACCCGCTACCTTCACGTCCAGCTTCGGCACCGTGCACTCGACCTCGAACTGCTGATTGTGCGCCGCACCATGCGTCGCGACGACCGTATAGGTCGGCAGCGCGATCTTGTGCCCCTGCAGGTATTCCTGCAGCAGCGTCTTCGCGTCCTTGCCGAGCGTGCGCGGATCGATGTGGTCGAGAATCGGGATATAGAGGCGCTTGATGACCCCTTGGGCGGCTTCGAAGCCGCCATCGAGGAACACGGCCCCGATGATGGCTTCGAACGCGTCCGCGAGGATCGACGGGCGACGGAACCCGCCGCTGCGCAGCTCGCCCTCGCCCAGCCGCAGGCCGTCCGAGATATTCAGGGCCTGAGCGATTTCGTACAGCGACTGCTGTTTGACGAGGTTGGCGCGTACGCGCGACAGGTCGCCTTCGTCCAGCTTGCCGAAGCGCTGGAACAAAAGGGCGGCCACCGCGCAATTCAGAACGGAATCGCCGAGAAACTCGAGCCGTTCGTTGTGCGTGGCACTGTGACTGCGATGGGTCAAAGCCTGGCGCAACAATTCCGCATTGCGAAATTCGTAGCGCAGCCGGCTTTCCAGCTGGGATGAGGGCATGTGCAGGAGTATAACGCGGGCGGCCGGTCGGGCCGAAACGGCACGGCCGGACACGAAAAGGCGTGACGAGGCGGTGTTACCGCCGGTTCTTAAAGTAGTTCGGCAATACGCGGCGCGGCCCGTGCGTCGCGTATTGCGTGTGCATCGAATGCGATCAGTTGAAGAAACCGATGCGCTTCAGGTCGCTGAAGTTCATCCAGATGAAGAACGCGCGGCCGACGATGTTCTGGTCCGGCACGAAACCCCAGTAGCGGCTGTCCGCGCTGTTGTCGCGGTTGTCGCCCATCATGAAGTAGTGACCGGGCGGCACCTTGCAGATCACGCCGCGGCTGTTGTACGTGCAGTTGTCGCGATACGGATAGTCGTATGCGCCCATCACGAACGGCGGCACGGCCGGGTTGTTGAGGATCGCGTTCTTCTTGTTGCCGATCGTTTCCTCGAACTGCTTCGCGTAATTCTGGCGCTCGTCGTCGAAGAAATCGGGCAGCGGCGTTTCGGGCACCGGCTGGCCGTTGATCGTCAGTTGCTTGTCCTGGTACGCGACGGTATCGCCCGGCAGGCCGATCACGCGCTTGATGTAGTCGACCGACTCGTCCTTCGGATAGCGGAACACGACGACGTCGCCGCGCGACAGCGGGCTGCCCTGCGTGATCTTCGTGTTGGTGATCGGCAGGCGCAGCCCGTACTCGAACTTGTTGACGAGGATGAAGTCGCCGACGAGCAGCGTCGGCACCATCGAGCCCGACGGAATCTTGAACGGCTCGACGACGAACGAACGCACGACGAACACGGCCAGGATCACCGGGAAGAAGCTTGCCGTGTACTCGAGCCACCACGGCTGGCGCAGCTTTTCGTCACGCAGCTTCGAACGCGTCTGCGCCGCGTTTTCGTCCGCGAAACGCTTGTCGATGCGCGACTGCTGGCGATCGAACTCTTCGATCGCCGAGTCGGCCGCCTTGCGACGCCGCGGCAGGAACACCAGTTTGTCCAGCACCCACGCTACGCCCGTCACGACGACGAGCACAAAAAGAATCAGCGCAAAATTCATAAAAGGATCAGTCCTGTTATTTGTCTTCGACGCGCAAGATCGCGAGGAACGCCTCCTGCGGGATCTCGACCGAACCCACCTGCTTCATGCGTTTCTTACCTTCTTTCTGCTTCTCGAGCAGTTTCTTCTTCCGCGTGATGTCGCCGCCGTAGCACTTCGCGAGCACGTTCTTGCGCAATGCCTTGATGTTCTCGCGCGCGACGATGTGCGCGCCGATCGCGGCCTGGATCGCCACGTCGTACATCTGGCGCGGAATGATCTCGCGCATCTTCGCGGCGACTTCGCGGCCGCGGTATTGCGACTGCGACCGGTGCACGATGATCGACAGCGCGTCGACCTTGTCGCCGTTGATCAGCATGTCGACCTTCACGACGTCCGACGAGCGGTATTCCTTGAACTCGTAGTCCATCGACGCATAGCCGCGCGACACCGACTTCAGGCGATCGAAGAAGTCGAGCACGATCTCGGCCATCGGGATCTCGTACGTGAGCTGCACCTGGCGGCCGTGATACTGCATGTTGATCTGCGAGCCGCGCTTCTGCTCGCACAGCGTGATCACCGAGCCGACGTAATCCTGCGGCATGTAGAGATTCACGGTGACGATCGGCTCGCGCACTTCGGCGATGCGGCCGGGCTCCGGCATCTTCGCCGGGTTCTCGACCATGATCGTCGAGCCGTCGCTCTGCACGACCTCGTAGACGACCGTCGGCGCGGTCGTGATGAGATCCATGTCGAATTCGCGCTCGAGCCGCTCCTGCACGATTTCCATGTGCAGCAGCCCGAGGAAGCCGCAGCGAAAACCGAAGCCGAGCGCCTGCGACACTTCCGGCTCGTACTGCAACGAGGCGTCGTTCAGCTTCAGCTTCTCGAGCGATTCGCGCAGCGCATCGTACTGGTTCGCCTCGACCGGATAGAGCCCCGCGAACACCTGCGGCTTCACTTCCTTGAAGCCCGGCAGCGGCTCGGCGGCGGGCTTGGCGGCGTGCGTGACGGTATCGCCGACCTTCGCGGCCGTCAGCTCCTTGATGCCCGCGATGATGAAGCCCACCTGCCCGGCCGACAGCGACTCGAGATTGCGCGACTTCGGCGTGAATACGCCGACGTGCTCGACCGGGTACTGCGCGCCGGTCGCCATCATCTTGATCTTGTCCTTCGGACGCAGCGTGCCGTTGACGATGCGCACGAGCATCACGACGCCGACGTAGTTGTCGAACCACGAATCGATGATCAGCGCCTGCAGCGGCGCGGCCGGGTCGCCCTTCGGCGGCGGCACCTTCGCGATCAGCGATTCGAGCACGTCTTCCACGCCGAGGCCCGTCTTCGCGCTGCAGCGCGTCGCGTCGGTCGCGTCGATGCCGATCACGTCCTCGATCTCCTCGATCGCGTTCTCGGGGTTCGCGGCCGGCAGGTCGATCTTGTTCAGCACCGGCACGACCTCGACGCCGAGCTCGATCGCCGTGTAGCAGTTCGCGACCGTCTGCGCCTCGACGCCCTGGCTCGCGTCGACCACCAGCAGCGCGCCTTCGCACGCGGACAGCGAACGGCTGACCTCGTACGAGAAGTCGACGTGCCCCGGCGTGTCGATCAGGTTCAGGTTGTAGACCTTGCCGTCGCGTGCGCGATAGGACAACGCGGCCGTCTGCGCCTTGATCGTGATGCCGCGCTCGCGCTCGATATCCATCGAGTCGAGCACCTGCGCTTCCATTTCACGGTCGGCGAGGCCGCCGCATACCTGGATGATGCGATCCGCGAGTGTCGACTTGCCATGGTCGATGTGCGCGATGATCGAGAAATTGCGAATATGATCCATTCAGTGCCGATCAAGCGAAAAAGGCGCGCTCGACGACTGCGGAGCACGCCTTGTGTAAGTCGGTGAAAAAACGGCTTATTTTAGCCGAAAAGGCTTACGCCGGGCGGGATTTCGGACGCCCGCCCCGCGCGAGCCCGGCGGGGGCGCCCGCCGGATCAAACCCCGTACGAGCGGCACGGGCCGGCGGCAGGCCAGGCTCAACGCCGGGCCGCCAGCGCGCCGCGCACCCGCACGTCGTCGAACCGGTGGCGGCACACTTCCACGCCGTCCAGCAGCAGCACCGGCACGTCCTCGTCGTAACGCGCGACGAGCGCCGCATCGGTGTCGATGTCGACGTAGTCGACCGCGACGCCGAATTCGGCCGCCACAGGCGCCAGTGCGTCGCGCATGTCGTCGCACAGGTGGCACCAACCGCGGCCGTAGAGCGTGAACATCCGCGCGTTACTTCTGGGTCGCGCGCGGCCGCACGGGCACGAACTGCGTGTTGTCGCCACGCCGCACGAGCACCGCGACCGCCTTCTGCGGATCGAGCTGCGCGGTCACGTCGGCGAACTGCTTCGCGTTCGCGATGTCGATGTCGCCCACGCGCAGCACGATGTCGCCGCGCTGCAGGCCCGCGCGGGCGGCCGGGCCGTCGACACCGTCGATCTGCACGCCGTTCTTCAGCTTCAGCGTCTTCATCTGCTCCGCCGTCAGGTCGCTGACCGTCAGGCCGAGCGAATTGGTCTGACGGGGCTTCTGCGGCGCGTTCTTGCGCTGCTCGGCCTTCGCCGTCGACTCGGCCGGCGTCTCCGCGATCGTGATCGGCAGATCGCGTGCCTGACCCTTGCGCCACACGTTGACCGTCGCCTTCGTGCCGGGCTTCGTATCGCCGACCATGCGCGGCAGGTCCGACGCCGCATCGACCGGACGGCCGTTGAACTTCAGGATAATGTCGCCCGGCTGGATGCCGGCCTTGTCGGCCGGGCCGCCCGGCTCGACGCTGCTGACGAGCGCGCCTTCGGCCTTCGGCAGCCCGATCGAGTCGGCCACGTCCTTCGTCACCTCGCCGATCGCCACTGCGATCCGGCCGCGCGTGACCTTGCCGGTCGCCTTCAGCTGGTCGGCCACGCGCATCGCCTCGTCGATCGGAATCGCGAACGAAATGCCCATGAAGCCGCCGGTGCGGCTGTAGATCTGCGAGTTGATGCCGATCACCTCGCCCTGCATGTTGATCAGCGGGCCGCCCGAGTTGCCGGGGTTCACGGCGACGTCGGTCTGAATGAACGGCAGGTAGTCACCCGTGTTGCGGCTCTTCGAGCTGACGATACCGGCCGTGACCGTGTTGTCGAGGCCGAACGGCGAACCGATCGCGACGACCCACTCGCCGACGCGCACCTTGTTCGAATCGCCGATCGCGACGACCGGCAGGTTCGACGCCTGAATCTTGACGACCGCGACGTCCGTGCGGTCGTCCACGCCGATCAGCTTCGCCTTGAATTCGCGCTTGTCGGTCAGCGTCACGTAGATGGTGTCGGCATCGTCGACGACATGCGCATTGGTCATCACGTAACCGTCGGCCGACACGATGAAGCCCGAGCCGACGCCACGGTTCTGCTCGGTGTCGGGCCCGTTGTCCGGCGCCGGCGCGTTCTTCGGGCTACCGCCGTTGCCGCCGCCACCATTGCCGGGCGCCTGCGGCAGCGGAATGCCGAAGAAGCGCCGGAAGAATTCCGACATGTCGCCGTTGTCGAAGCCGGGCGGGAGCACGCCGCGCGGGCCGGGTACCGGCACGTTCGCGGTGGTCCGGATGTTCACGACCGCGGGGCCGACCTTTTCGACGAGGTCGGCAAAATCGGGCAGGCTGGCAGCGGGAGGCGTGACAGCGACCGCGGTTTGCGGGACGAGCGGCAGGCAGGCACACAGCGCCGCCGCCGCGAGCACTTTGCGCAGCGTGAGTTTCGTCATGTCGGAAGCCGTAGCGTTACTTGGAAGCCTTGTATTCTATGGCAGACGCGAACTGCTGCAACGTTGCCGGCGGCACTTCGCCGAGCACGGTGATCCAGTAGTCGCCGCGGCGCTTCACGAGAACGTGCGTCGCACCGGTGCTGCCCGCGCCTTCCTTGCGCGTATTTTTCTCGGCCGGCTCGATGAAGACCGAGACCGTCGCGAGGCCGTCGGTGAAAACGGCCTGGTCGACCGGGATCGGCGGATCGCCCGCATCGCGCGCGGCCATCGGCCGGCGCACTTCACGAATCTTCTGGAAACCGGCGACGCTCGGCGCAAGTTGCCAGCCCTGCGCTTCCATGTCGACCGTCGCGACCGGCGGGCGCACGACCGTCCAGCCGCTCAGGTTGCGCATGCCGGCTGCAATCGCGGCCTTGTCGCCGCTTGCGCCGCCCGTCTGCACTTGCGAGAACGCGATCTGTTCGAGCACGCGATCGTTCGCGTCGAGCGTCTGCGAACGCAGCAGCAGCCCGGTGCGCGCATCGGCCCACAGCTTGTACGTGAAACGGTACGCATCCTTCGGCACGAGTTCGACGACCTGCGCGTCGATCCCCGCCACGCGGTCCTTGCCGAGCGACTTCGCATCGTAGACGGACATCACGTGCTCGCCGCTCGCGCCGAGCAGCGCGGGGAACGCGTCGCGCGTCTGACGGCGCTCGACCACGCACAGCTTGCGCTCGGGCACGAACGTGTACAGCTCGTCGTTGTGCCGCAGCAGCTTGCGCGGCTTGCCGTCGAGCGTCTCGATCCGCTCGAACTCGCCGTCGCGGGACGACACGTGCGCGATGCGCGACGACTGCACGTACCCGCCGCGCTGATAGACGAACGTACCTTCGTAGCTCTGCTGCTGCGCGGCCTGCTGGACGCGGTCGAGCCAGTCCGCAGCGCCCTTGCGGGTCGCGACGGGATCGTCCGGTTGCTGGGCGCTGGCGGGAAGGGAGTGAACGGACAACAGGGCGGCTGCGCAAAGCAGGAGGGCCGGCAGCCGCTTCCATCCGGAGATGGCGTGATTCAACTGCAATGTCCGCATCGGGTTTATTGGCCTGGCGTGGTGGTCACGGCAGCGCGGATCAGCGGCATCGAACCCGTGACGACGGGCTGCTGCGCGAATTGCTGGTGCGCTTCAAGGTATTGGTCGAGGCTCGCATCGCGGATGATGTTGACGTCTTGCAGACCCGGCTGGGCCGATGCCTGCGCAACCGTCACGCGCTGCAGGTTGCCGTTCTGCGGCGCGCCTGCCGATGCGACCTGAACGGCGCCTGGCGCACCGGCCGTCTGCATCTGCGGGACGACGATCCACGTCAGCGTGGCGGCCGCGGCGGCCACCGCGAACGCGGGCACGACACGGCGGCGCAGCGACAGCAGCTTGCGCGCGCCCGGCGCGGCCGCCGGTGCCAGCAGGTGCGGCTCGCTTTCGAGCGCGGCCGACATGCGCGCGGTGAACGCGACGCTCAACGCGGGCGACAGGGCGAGCTCGTCCGAGCGCAGCGCATCGCCGATCAGGTGGTAATGGGCCCACACGGCGCGATCCGCGCGGTCGAGCTCAGCCAGAAACTGCCCGTGATCCGGGCCATCGAACATTTCGCCGTCGACCAGCGCGGAAAGGCGCTCGCCGCGCGAGCACGCTTGCGATTGCGTATTGACCGACCCCATGATGCTCCCCATCTTGCACACCCCGTCGTGACTTCACGACTCTATCCGTAACTAGACCCCGACCCGCGTCGCTCCGCCTGTCGCGCTTACCAGCGCTTTCCTTCGGGCGTATCGAGCAGCGGACGCAATTTGGCAGCGATTGCTTCGCGCGCGCGGAAGATCCGCGACCGGACCGTCCCGATCGGACAGCCCATCATTTCCGCGATCTCTTCGTAGCTCAGGCCCTCGATCTCGCGCAGCGTGATTGCCTGGCGCAGTTCTTCGGGCAGCAGAGCCATTGCAGCGTTGACCGTTTCGGCAATCTGCTTGCTCATCAACATCGACTCAGGCGTGTTGATATCCCTTAGTTGGTCTGCGTCGGAGAAAGTTTCCGCTTCCTCCGCATCGGCCTCGGTCGAGGTCGGCGCCCGGCGGCCTTGCGTCGCAAGGTAGTTCTTCGCCGTGTTGACGGCAATTCGGTACAACCACGTATAGAACGCCGATTCGCCGCGGAATTGCGGCAGCGCACGATACGCCTTGATGAACGCGTCCTGGGCCACGTCCTCGACCTCGGCGGGATCCCGCACGAGGCGCGAGATCAGCCGAATGATCTTGCGGTGGTATTTGGAGACCAGGAGTTCGAACGCCGCCTTGTCGCCCTTCTGTACGCGCTCGACCAGAGCCTGATCGATTTCTTTTTCACTCACCTGACAAATCCGTTAACTAGGGATGCAACGCGGAGCGTTATTGTAGCGTTCCGGCGCCGGCCGCTGGTTACGGTCGGTAACTGCCGCCGTCATGCGCGCCCCGCCGCCCCGGCCGTTCTCGCCAGCACCGACAGCGCGCTGAACGACGCGGCATCGAGCGCGTCGGCCGGAATCAGCAGCGGCCGCGCGCGCCGGGCGCCCTGCCCGACCGACAGCACCAGCAGCAGGCTGCTCCAGTGCGCATGGCCCGTCACGCGGCCGCGAGCCAGCAATCGCCCGGTGCGGCCAAACGCCGCAATCTCCCCGAACGCATCGATTTGCAGCTCGGCCGGCAACCGGCGGGCGCAAGCCCGCGCCGCGCATACGGCCAGCAGGGCCGCCGTCGCGGCCGACACGCCAGCGCCGGCGGCAGCGCCCGCGCGCGGCGCCCAGAACAGGTACGCCGACGCGGCAGCCGACGCGACGAACGCGGCCAGCACGAGATACGACACGGCCGAGGCCCGCAACGCAAAGCGCTGCGGACGCCCGGCCGGAGCATCGAATGGACTCGTCAAGCGATTCGACGTCAGACGCGCTTGAACACCAGCGTGCCGTTGGTCCCGCCGAAGCCGAAGTTGTTCTTCACGGCCACGTCGATCTTCATGTCACGTGCGGTGTTCGCGCAGTAATCGAGATCGCACTCGGGGTCCTGGTTGAAGATGTTGATGGTCGGCGGCGACACGTTGTTGTGCAGCGCCAGCACCGTGAACACCGATTCGAGGCCGCCCGCGCCACCCAGCAGGTGGCCCGTCATCGACTTCGTCGAGTTGACCACCATCTTGTACGCGTGCTCGCCGAAGGCCGCCTTCACCGCGTCGGACTCGTTCTTGTCGCCCAGCGGCGTCGACGTGCCATGCGCGTTCAGGTACTGGACCTCGTCGGGGTTCACGCCGGCGTCGCGCAGTGCAGCGACCATGCAGCGGCGCGGGCCGTCCATGTTCGGCGCGGTCATGTGGTACGCGTCACCCGTCATGCCGAAGCCCGAGACTTCCGCGTAGATCTTCGCGCCGCGCGCCTTCGCCGCCTCGTATTCCTCGAGCACCATCACGCCGGAACCCTCGCCCAGCACGAAGCCGTCGCGGTCCTTGTCCCATGGACGCGACGCGGTAGCCGGATCGTCGTTGCGGGTCGACAGCGCGCGCGCTGCCGCGAAACCGCCGATGCCGAGCGGCGACACCGTCGATTCGGCGCCGCCCGCGACCATCACGTCGGCGTCGCCGGCCTGGATCAGGCGCGCGGCGAGGCCGATGCTGTGCAGGCCGGTCGTGCAGGCCGTGACGGCGGCGAGGTTCGGGCCCTTCAGGCCGAACATGATGCTCAGGTGGCCCGAGATCATGTTGATGATCGAACCCGGCACGAAGAACGGCGAAATCCGGCGCGCACCGCGATCGACGTAGGTCTGGTGCGTATCCTCGATCATCGGCAGGCCGCCGATGCCGGACCCGACCAGCACGCCGATGCGTTCCGCGTTGGCTTCGGTCACTTCCAGCCCGCTGTCCCGCATGGCCTGGACGCCGGCGGCAATGCCGTAATGGATGAACGTATCCATGTTCCGGGCTTCCTTCGCCGGGATGTATTCCTCGGCGCTGAAACCCTTCACTTCGCCCGCGAAATGGCACGCGAGGTTCGACGCATCGAACTTCGTGACGGTGGCGATACCGGACTTGCCGGCGACGAGATTGGCCCAGCCGTCGGCAACATTATTGCCAACAGGCGAAATCAGCCCCAGGCCTGTAACGACAACACGACGGCGGCTCACGGTAACCTCTTTTCCATTATTGGATGACAAAAACAAAAGCCACAGTGGCCACAGGAACCAGCCCTGCGAGCCCTGTGGCTGTTAGTCCGTCCGGCGCGAAGCCGGCAGGATGGCGCGTCAATCGCGAAGATCGCGGCGACGTGGCGGACAAGCGCGAAAGGCGCTTACGCCTTGACGTTTGCGCGAGCGTAGTCGATCGCTTGCTGAACGGTCGTGATCTTCTCTGCTTCTTCGTCCGGGATTTCCATGCCGAACTCGTCTTCCAGAGCCATCACCAGTTCGACCGTGTCGAGCGAATCGGCGCCCAGGTCGTTCACGAACGAAGCTTCGTTCTTGATCTCGGCTTCCGCGACGCCCAGTTGCTCAGCGACGATCTTCTTGACACGTTGTTCGATGTTGTCCATTACCCCTCCGAGGGAAAGTTCAGATTTACAAGTGCGCGCATTTTATCAGGTTTGCTGACGGCAAAACGCGCGTTGGCTTGATGGTCGATCAAGCGCCGATCCGCCTGAAAAACGGGATACGGCGCGGATGGTAAACGAAAACCGTTACGACATGTACATGCCGCCGTTCACGTGCAGCGTCGTGCCGGTGATGTAACCGGCCTGCGGCGATGCGAGGAACGCGACGGCATGGGCGATGTCCTCCGGGCTGCCGAGGCGGCCGAGCGGAATCTGGGTCTTGAGCGCGGCCTGCTGTTCTTCCGGCAGCGTCTTCGTCATGTCGGTGTCGATGAAGCCTGGCGCCACGCAGTTCACGGTGATGCCGCGGCTGCCGATCTCGCGCGCGAGCGCCCGCGTCATGCCCGCGACGCCGGCCTTCGCGGCCGCGTAGTTGACCTGACCCGGATTGCCGGCCGAGCCGACCACCGACGTGATGTTGATGATGCGGCCGCCGCGCGCCTTCATCATCGGGCGCAGCACCGCGCGCGACAGGCGGAACACCGACTTCAGGTTGGTGTCGATCACCGCGTCCCAGTCCTCGTCCTTCATCCGCATCGCGAGCTGGTCTTGCGTGATGCCCGCGTTGTTGACGAGCACGTTCAGCGCGCCGAATTCCTTCACGGTCGCATCGATCAGCGCCTCGGCGGCGGCCGCGTCGTTGACGTTCAGCACCGCGCCGCGGCCCGTGACGCCCGCTTCCGCGAACGCCGCGGTGATCGCGGCGGCGCCCGACTCGCTCGTCGCCGTACCGATCACCGTCGCGCCCAGGCGCGCGAGTTCGAGCGCGATCGAACGGCCGATGCCGCGCGACGCGCCGGTCACGATCGCAACCTGTTTATCGAGAGTCTTGTCCATGAATCGAATATCCGTTGCTTGGGAAAAAGCGCCGCGTCAGGCGGTCGCGAGCTTGAGCGCTTCGTCGAGCGAAGCCGGATCGAACACCGAGGCGCCGACCAGGTTGCCGTCGATGCGCTTCGTCAGGCCGGCGAGCACCTTGCCCGGACCACATTCGATCACGTGCGTGACGCCGGTGCTCGCGATGTGTTGCACGCACTCGACCCAGCGCACCGGGCCCGCGGCCTGGCGCACCAGCGCGTCCTTGATCGCCGCCGGATCGCTGACCACCGCGACGTCGATGTTGTTGACGACCGGAATCTGCGGCGCCTTCACGTCGACGTTCGCGAGATAGTCGCGCAGTTGATCCGACGCCGGCTTGAGCAGCGACGAATGGAACGGCGCCGACACCGGCAGCGGCAGCGCGCGCTTCGCGCCCTTCGCCTTCGCGATCTCGCACGCCTTGTCGACCGCGCCCTTGCTGCCTGCGATCACGACCTGCGCGGGTGCATTGAAGTTCACCGCTTCGACGACGCCCGCTTCCGCGGCTTCGGCACACACCGCGCGCACCGTGTCGTCGTCGAGGCCCAGGATCGCGGCCATGCCGCCCTGGCCGACCGGCACGGCCGTCTGCATCGCCTGCGCACGGAAGCGCACGAGCGGTACCGCGTCCTTGAACGCGAGCGCGCCGGCCGCGACGAGCGCCGTGTATTCGCCGAGGCTGTGGCCGGCGACGATCGACGGCGCCGGGCCGCCTGCCTGTTGCCACGCGCGGTAGCACGCGTACGCGGCGGTCAGCATCACGGGCTGCGTGTTGGTGGTCAGGTTCAGCTCTTCGGCCGGACCTTCGGCGATCAGCTTGCCGAGATCCTGATTGAGCACATCGGACGCTTCCTGGAGCGTCTCGCGCACGACGGCCAGATCGGCGAATGCATTGAGCATGCCGATCGCTTGCGAGCCCTGCCCCGGAAAAACGAATGCAAATTTCATATCGTCCCCAATTGAATCGATTCGGACGGCGCGCATGAACGGCGCGCCGACGGGATCCGCGCGCGGCTTGTCGCGCGCCGCGGATCAGAAGCGGAAGACCGACGCGCCCCAGGTGAAGCCGCCGCCGACGCCTTCGATCAGCACGTGCTGGCCGCGCTGGATGCGGCCGTCGCGCACCGCGGCGTCGAGCGCCAGCGGAATCGACGCGGCCGACGTGTTGCCGTGCTGGTCGACCGTCACGACCATGCGCTCCTGCGGCAGGCCGAGCTTGCGGCAGGTGCTGGTCATGATGCGGATATTGGCCTGATGCGGAATCAGCCAGTCGATTTGCTCGGGCGCGAGATTCGCTTTCGCGAGCGCTTCGATCGCGACCTTTTCGAGCACGTTGACCGCAAGCTTGAAGACGGCCTGCCCGTCCATGTGCAGGAACGCGCTACCGTCGATCACGCCGCGATTGACGTTGCCCGGCGTGCACAGGATGTTCGAGTAGCTGCCGTCCGCATGCAGCGCGCTGCCGAGCACGCCCGGCTCTTCCGACGCGGACAGGATCACCGCGCCCGCGCCGTCGCCGAACAGCACGCAGGTCGTGCGGTCCTTGAAGTCGAGAATGCGCGAGAACGTCTCCGCGCCGACGATCAGCGCGGTGCGGTGCTGGCCGCTGCGGATGAAGCTGTCGGCGGTGGCCATCGCATACGCGAAGCCCGAGCATACGGCCTGCACGTCGAATGCCGCGCCGCCGCTCTTGATGCCGAGCTTGTTCTGCAGCAGGCACGCGGTGCTCGGGAACACGAAATCGGGGGTCGAAGTCGCGACGATGATCAGGTCGATCGACTGCGGATCAACGCCGGCCGCTTCGATCGCACGACGCGACGCCTCGAGCGCGAGATCGCTCGTCGTGACGTCGGGTGCGGCGAAATGGCGCGCATGGATGCCCGTGCGCGCCACGATCCATTCGTCGCTGGTCTCGATGCCTTCCTTCGCAAGACGATCGGTCAACTGCTGGTTCGTGACGCGGTCGGGCGGCAGGTAGCTGCCCGTGCCGAGCACGCGGGAATAGAGAGTCGATTGGGCCATTTATGCTTTAGAGGATTGCGCGGCGGAAGGTTCGGCGTGATGGCCTGCGGCCGGGCTTGCCTGGCCCGCGCCGCCCGCGTCGTGTCCGCCGTCGCCGAGCGACACTGAATTATCCGCCATCGCGCGCGCGAGGCGCTCCAGCACCCCGTTTTTGACGGCATCATACCCGCGTTTGATCGCCCACTCAAACGCGTACGCGTCGGCCGAACCGTGGCTCTTGATCACGAGGCTCTTCAGCCCCAGCAGCGCCGCGCCGTTGTACTGGCGGTGGTCGACGCGCTTCTTGAAGCGCATCAGCACCGGCAGCGCGAGCAGCGCCATCAGCTTCGACATCAGCGAACGGCCGAACTCCTCGCGGATGATGTCCGACAGCATCTGCGCGAGGCCTTCGGACGTCTTCAGCGCAACGTTGCCGACGAAGCCGTCGCACACGATGACGTCGACGGTGCCCTTGTAGATGTCGTTGCCTTCCACGTTGCCGCGGAAATTGAGCGTGCTGGCGCGCAGCAACTCGCCTGCGCGCTTGATCGTCTCGTTGCCCTTGATGACCTCTTCGCCGATGTTCAGCAGGCCGATGGTCGGGCGCTCCTTGCCTTCGAGCGCGGCCACGAGCGCGTGCCCCATCTCCGCGAACTGCAGCAGGTGCTGCGGCTCGCAGTCGACGTTCGCGCCGAGGTCCAGCATCATCGTGTAGCCGCTCGGGTTCGGCAGCGCGAACGCGATCGCGGGCCGCTCGATGCCGGGCAGCGTCTTGAGGACGTAACGGGAAACGGCCATCAGCGCGCCGGTATTGCCGGCGGAGATGCAGGCCTGCGCCGCGCCTTCCTTGACGTGGTTGAGCGCGACGCGCATCGAAGAATCCTTCTTCTTGCGCAGCGCCACTTCGACAGGGTCGTCCATCGCCACGACTTCGGTGGCGGGCACGATGGTCAACGCGGGATCGTCGAGGGCTTTCAGCTTCTTCAGCTGAGCGCGAATCGCGCTTTCGATGCCGACGAGCATCAGATGCGCATCGGGGTGCGCGCGGACGAACTTGACTGCCGCGGGAACGGTCACGGACGGGCCGTGGTCGCCTCCCATGCAATCGATTGTGAGCTTTACGGTCATGGAATGCGACGAATTTCAGGCACAAAAAAGCGGCAGTTGAATGCCGCCTTTTTGTTGAGCCAGGAAAGTGTCAAGCGAACCAGTTGTCACGCGAACGGCGAGCGTAGCGCGCAACGCGTGACTTGACGCTTAGTCGTTCTTCGTCTTGACGACTTTCTTGCCGCGATAGTAGCCGTTCGGGCTGACGTGGTGACGCAGATGCACTTCACCCGTGCTCGGCTCGACTGCCAGCGGCGCTGCCGTCAGGAAATCGTGCGAACGATGCATGCCGCGCTTCGACGGCGACTTCTTGTTTTGCTGGACTGCCATGACTAACTCCTAAATAATTTTCCGGATTCTAACACAGCCCGATCCGGCGCTTAACTACCCTGGCCCAAAGCCCTTACGCCTTCCCGCGCCACAACTGCTTAGTGTTTCTTGGTGCCGTCACCGTCCTTCTTCAGCGCCTGCAGCGCTGCGAACGGATTCGGCCGTTTGCCTTCGTCCCCGGCTTCGTCGGACTCCTCGTCCGCTTCTTCCACGGGACCGCTCGCGCCCGACACGAGGCTTTCGTGAACTGCCGGGCAAACCTCGTGCTTGGGCACGAGCGGCAACGAAAGCAGCAACTCCTCTTCGATCAAGTCGACGAGATCGAACTGGCGTGAGCCCACGATCACATCGGCTTCATCGTCGTCGAGCGGAAATTCTTCAGCTTCTTCTTCGGTCGCGACGACCCGGTACGTCATGTCGACGTCGAACGTCTGGTCGTACGGCGTCACGCAGCGCTGGCACGTGAGCCACGCATGGCCGTGCACCGCGAGGCGCAGATACGGCTGCTGCCCGTCGGCGCCGTCGTCCTGCAATTCCTTCTGCGTGAACCCTTCCGCCTGCCACGTGAAGACCGTGTCGCGATCTGGCGCGTCCGTCGGCACTTCGTTTAACATGCGCGGCAGTTGCGAAAGGCGCACCGCCCCGGCTGCCTGCCGCCCGCTGCGGGCGAACTCGAACAGGTCGACCGCGTGCGGATCGAGCGCCGCCGCAGGTTTGCCAGAAGAAGTGTTCATGTGCGCTCCTGCCTACAGGCTGACTTGCGGATCCGGCTTGGCACCGCTCGCGTACGGCTCATCGAAGGATGACGTACTTTACTTCCGAAGACCCGACAGGCGCCACCAACGAAAGCCTGCCGACGAAAAGCGGGAAAGCATACCTGTTTTACCTTTTGCGGTCAATCACTTAAGCTTGCGTCCGCGCAACGCCGCGCCCCACCTCACGACTCACCGATCCAACCGACCATGCCGGATACCGTTTGCCGCCCGCCGCGGCTGATTCTTGCCTCCAGTTCCCGCTACCGCCGCGCGCTCCTCGAGCGCCTGGGCGTGCCGTTCGACGTCGTGTCGCCCGACCTCGACGAAACCCCGCTCGCCGGCGAAACGCCGGCCGCGACCGCGCTGCGCCTCGCCAGCGCGAAGGCGCGGGCCGTGGCCGCGACGATCGACGCGCCGGACGGCGTGCTCGTGATCGGGTCGGACCAGGTCGCGACCTTCGACGGGCACCAGATCGGCAAGCCCGGCACGCACGAGCGCGCACTCGCGCAACTCGTGTCGATGCAGGGCCGCGACGTCGAATTCCACAGCGCGCTCTGCCTGTACGACAGCCGCACCGACGAAGCGCAGGTCGAGGACGTCGTCACGCACGTGCGCTTCCGTTCGCTGCCCGAGGCTGAACTCGACGCCTACCTGCGCGCGGAAACGCCGTACGACGTGGCCGGCAGCGCGAAGTCCGAAGGGCTCGGCATCGCGCTGCTCGACGCGATCGACTCGGACGACCCGACCGCCCTCGTCGGCCTGCCGCTGATCGCCCTCACGCGGATGCTGCGCGCCGCCGACTACCCGCTGTTCGCCATCTCCCGAGGAGACCGCGCATGACCGCCGGCACGCTTTATCTCGTCCCGAACACGCTCGGCGAAGGCGACGAATCGATGCTCGCCGCCGTGCTGCCCGCCGCCGTGCAGGCGCGGGCCGGCACGCTCGGCTATTACATCGGCGAGAACGCGAAAACGACGCGTGCGTTTCTGAAGAAGATCGGTACGACGCGACCGATCCAGGAAATCGAGATCAGCGAGCTGAACGTCAATACGCCGGCCGGCGCCATCGACCGGCTGCTCGCGCCCGTGCTCGCCGGTGCGGACGCGGGCCTCGTGTCGGAAGCCGGCTGCCCGGCCGTCGCGGACCCCGGCGCGCTGCTGGTGCGCCGCGCGCACGAGCGCGGCGTGAAGGTCGTGCCGCTCGTCGGGCCGAGTTCGATCCTGCTCGCGCTGATGGCGTCGGGCCTGAACGGCCAGAGCTTCGCGTTCAACGGCTATCTGCCGGTCGATGCGGCCGCGCGCGCGAAACGGCTGCGCGAACTCGAGCAACTGTCGCGCAAGGCGCGCCAGACGCAGATCTTCATCGAAACGCCTTACCGGAATCACGCGATGCTCGACACGCTGGTCGCGACCTGCGCGCCGTCGACGCAGATCTGCGTCGCGGCCGACCTGACCCTCGCGACCGAGACGATCGCGAGCCGCACGGCGGCCGACTGGAAAAAAGCGCCTGTGCCGAATCTGCACAAGCGCCCTGCGATCTTCCTGCTGCTTGCCAATTGATGCCGAGAACGGCGACCAGCTGACTCGCCGAAAGGCGGGCCGTCGCGGCCCGCCGGTTGCCGTCAGCGCAGGCTGACCGACGCGCCGCCGGCCGTCAGCGCCTTCATCGCGGCGCCCCCGACGGCCGCGCCGAACTTGCGCGCGACGCGATTCGTCAGGCTTTCCTTCACCGTGTAGTCGACCAGATCCGGCGCCTTCAGCACGTCGCGCGCGACCGTATCGGTCGTGCCGTAGCCGTCGGCGAGACCGAGCTCGACACTCTTTTCACCCGTCCAGAACAGGCCGGAGAACATGTCGGGCGTCTCGTGCAGCCGCTTGCCGCGGCCATCCTTCACCGCCTTGATGAACTGCGCATGCACCTGGTCGAGCAGTTCTTGCGCATGTGCGTCCATCTTCGGCGTTTCGGGCGAGAACGGATCGTAGAAGCCCTTGTTTTCGCCCGACGTGTGCAGGCGCCGCTCGACGCCGAGCTTGCCCATCAGTCCGGTGAAGCCGAACCCGTCCATCAGCACGCCGATCGACCCGACGATGCTCGCCTTGTCGACGAAGATCTTGTCGGCCGCGGACGCGATGTAATAGCCGCCCGATGCGCACATGTCGGTCACGACGACGTACAGCGGCTTGTCCGGATACTTGCCGCGCAACCGCCGGATCTCGTCGTAGACCATCCCGGCCTGCACCGGGCTGCCGCCCGGGCTGTTGATCCGCAGCACGACGCCGACCGTGCCGTCGTCGTCGAACGCGGCGTCGAGCGCCGTGTTGATGTCGTCGGCGTTCGCGTTGACGCCGGCCGCGATCTCGCCGTCGATCGTCACGAGCGCCGTGTGCCGCCCGCTCGACGAGAATTTCGAGTCGCTCGAGAAATCGATCAGCGCGAACGCGAACAGCACGAACACGCCGAGAAACGCGAAGCGGAAGAAGATTTTCCAGCGCCGTGCCGCGCGCTGCTCCTTGACGGCCGCGAGTGCGATCCGCTCGAGCGCCGCGCGCTCCCAGCTCGGTTCACGGCTGTCGGGACGGGAGGGGGAATCGGGGGAATTCGGTTGGTCGGCCATTCAGTGGTGTCGTCAGTCGGTCGTGGCGGAAGTGGCAGGATGCAGATCGGCATCGGGCACCCAGAATACCGCACGGCCGTCGGGCGTGTCGCGCTCGTCGACCTCGACCGGCCGCAGGCGGCCGCCGCGGCATGGGCCACCGACGCACTTGCCGGTATCCGGCGCGTAGATCGCGCCGTGTGTCGCGCACATCAGATAGAGGCCCGACGATTCGAAGAACTGCCCTTCGGCCCAGTCGAGCTCCATCGGCACGTGCGCGCAGCGGTTCAGGTAGCCGTAGGCACGGCCGTCGTAGCGCACGAAAAACACGACGGCCTGCTCGCCGCGCAGCGTCGCGTCGACCCGCACGCCGGCCCCGCCGTCGGTCAGCGCGCTCGATGCGCACACGCGCACGGCGTCCGGCGCCGCGCTCATGCGTGCTCCCGCAGCCAGGCAGCCAGCGCGCCGACGTCCGGCGCGACGAAGCGCGGCGTGAGCGCCGCCAGCGCATCGGCCGTGTGCGCGCCGTACGCCACGCCGACGCCGGCCGCGCCGGCGCTGGCGGCCATCTGCAGGTCGTGCGTGGTGTCGCCGATCATCACGGTGCGCGACAGGTCCTGCCCCAATTCCCGCGACAACTCGTGCAGCATGGCCGGATGCGGTTTCGAGAACGTCTCGTCCGCGCAGCGCGTCGCGTCGAACCAGCTCGTCAGCTTCGACTGGTCGAGCACGCGGTTCAGCCCGACCCGGCCCTTGCCGGTCGCGACGGCGAGCAGGTAGCCCGTGTCGCGCAGCTCGGCGAGCAGCTCGCGCACGCCGGCGAACAGGGCGATGCGCTGGTCGTCGAGCAGATAGTGATAGCGGTAGCGCTCGGCCAGCCGCGCGTAGTCGGACGGATCGAGGGTCGGAGCCGCGATCTGCAGCGCGTCGCGCAGCCCGAGGCCGATCACGTAGCGGGAAGCTTCGTCGGACGGCGTGGGCAGGCCGAGATCGCGGCATGCCGCCTGGATGCTGTGCGCGATGTGCGCGGTCGAATCCATCAGCGTGCCGTCCCAGTCGAAGACGATCAGGTCAAATTGCTGTCGGGCCATGCGGTTCAGGCGGTATCGCGCAATGCGCTGAGTTGATCGAGGAAGCGCCGGCAGTCGGCCGGCAGCGGCGCATCGAACTGCAGCGCCTCGCCGGTCAGCGGGTGCGCGAGCTTGAGGCGGTGCGCATGCAGGAACATCCGTTTCAGCGACGGCTGCGCGTTCGCGCGCGCCAGCGCCTTGTTCAGTGCGAAATCGCCATACTTGGCGTCGCCGGCGATCGGCAGGCCGAGATGCGCGAGGTGCACCCGAATCTGATGGGTCCGACCCGTTTTGAGTTCCGCTTCGACGAGCACGTAGTCCGGCCAGCGGTCGACGAGGTTGAACACCGTATGCGAGGCCAGCCCGTCGTCCTGCACGCGCACGCGGCGCTCGCCTTCCGGGGTCGAATACTTGAACAGCGGCGCCTTCACCGCGCGGCGGCGGCCCCAGTCGGGCTGCCATTCGCCGTGCGCGCACGCGAAGTAGCGCTTGTCCATCCGGTTCTCGCGGATCTGCTCGTGCAGGCCGACGAGCGCCGTGCGCTTCTTCGCGAGCATCAGGATCCCGGACGTCTCGCGGTCGAGCCGGTGCACCAGTTCGAGGAATTTCGCGCGCGGGCGCGCCTGGCGCATCTGCTCGATCACGCCGAACGCGACGCCGCTGCCGCCGTGGACCGCGACGCCGGCCGGCTTGTCGATGACGAGCATCGCGTCGTCCTCGTACAGCACGTCGAAATTCGCGGGCGGCACGACGGGCGTGTCGGCGCGCGCGAGGTCGGCCGCCGCCACGCGCACCGGCGGCACGCGGACGAGGTCGCCCAGTTCGAGGCGGTACTGCGCATCGATCCGGCCCTTGTTGACGCGCACTTCGCCGCTGCGGAGGATCCGGTAAATATGGCTTTTCGGCACGCCTTTACAGACGCGCAACAGGAAGTTGTCGATGCGCTGACCGGCCGAGTTTTCGTCGATCTCGATCATCGATACCTGGCCGCTTGCGACCGAATTCTGGGATATTTTGCCTAACTCATTCATACTGAATATAATTTTGCCCAGCCTGACGTTGTGGGTGGCCTGACCGGCCGGCCCCGGCTGAATCGGGCAAGGCGCAAGCGCAAACCGCTATTTTACTTGCGCCGGGGGTCCGCTGCTCGCCCCTAATCAACGAGATGCAGCAAGTTGCACGCACGGCGCCGCCCGTCGGCAAGGATCGCGCCCACAGGCGGATTCGGTCGGCAAGGCGCCGCGGTAACGGAAAGTTGGTTGAAAAGAATTTGATCGGCAGCCCGACGGCGCGCAGTGCGTCCGCAGGCTGCCGGTTGCGAAAATTACGGCGTTGCGCCCGATTTGGCCCCGCGAAGCGTGCGGGGCTTGGCGACGTCAAACCAGGGAAGTACACCCCAAGCGGGAAAGTCGGGCTGGATTCGATACTCCCCGCTGCGGCCCAAGCCGCAGCATCTGCCGCCCGTCGGCGCGCGCGACGTATTGCGCGCGCCCGTGGCGATGCCCGGACAGGCTTAGCGCGCTTTTGCAGCGTGCGGTGTGTGAACGCCGTGCTTTGAAGCCGTATTCGCAGGTGCCCTATGGCCGCCGGCCCCGTCTTTCGGGCCCAAGCGCCTCTTCAGGCAATTCTCCCCGCCAGCATTCCCGCTCCAGCGTGCTCGTGACAACACAACAAGGTGCGGCCTGCCGTCGTTCCCGCCCTCGCGCCTGACAACCGCGAGGCGCCGGCAGCGGAGCCGCCTGGAGCCGTTCATGAAACGCATGCTGTTCAATGCGACGCAGCAGGAGGAGCTGCGCGTCGCCATCGTCGATGGGCAAAAGCTCATCGACATCGACATCGAAACCGCCGGGCGCGAACAGCGCAAAGGCAATATCTACAAAGGTGTCATCACCCGCATCGAGCCGTCGCTCGAAGCGTGCTTCGTCAACTACGGCGAAGACCGCCACGGCTTCCTGCCGTTCAAGGAAGTCGCCCGCCAGTACTTCAAGGACGGCATCGACATGCGCTCCGCGCGCATTCAGGATGCACTGCGCGAAGGCCAGGAGCTGATCGTCCAGGTCGAGAAGGAAGAGCGCGGCAACAAGGGCGCCGCCCTGACCACCTTCATCTCGCTCGCCGGCCGCTACCTCGTGCTGATGCCGAACAATCCGCGCGGCGGCGGCGTGTCGCGCCGGATCGAAGGCGACGAGCGCCAGGAACTGCGCGAAACGATGGCGCAACTGCAGATTCCGGACGGCATGAGCATGATCGCCCGTACCGCGGGCATCGGCCGCAGCGCCGAGGAACTGCAGTGGGACCTGAACTACCTGCTGCAGCTGTGGCGCGCGATCGAAGCGGCGTCGCAAAGCGGCAACGCCGGCCAGCCGATGCTGATCTATCTGGAATCGAGCCTCGTGATCCGCGCGATCCGGGACTATTTCCAGCCCGATATCGGCGAAATCCTGATCGACACGAACGAAATTCACGATCAGGCCCGTGCGTTCATGGACATCGTGATGCCGGACAACGTCGCGAAGGTGAAGCGCTACCACGACGACGTGCCGCTGTTTTCGCGTTTCCAGATCGAGCACCAGATCGAAACCGCGTACTCGCGCACGGTGCCGCTGCCGTCCGGCGGCGCGATCGTGATCGACCACACCGAAGCGCTCGTCGCGATCGACGTGAACTCGGCCCGCGCGACCAAGGGCGCGGACATCGAGGAAACGGCCACCCGCACGAACCTCGAAGCGGCCGACGAAGTCGCCCGCCAGCTGCGCCTGCGCGACCTCGGCGGCCTGATCGTGATCGATTTCATCGACATGGAATCGGCGAAGAGCCAGCGTGAAGTCGAGCAACGCCTGAAGGATGCGCTCAAGCACGACCGTGCGCGCGTGCAGATGGGCAAGATTTCCCGCTTCGGCCTGATGGAGCTGTCGCGCCAGCGCCTGCGTCCGGCGCTGTCGGAAGGCAGCCACGTGACGTGCCCGCGCTGCAACGGCACCGGTCACATCCGCGATACCGAATCGTCCGCGCTGCAGGTCCTGCGGATCATTCAGGAAGAAGCGATGAAGGAAAACACCGCGGCGATCCACTGCCAGGTGCCGGTCGAGGTGACCGCCTTCCTGCTCAACGAAAAGCGTCAGGAAATCAACAAGATCGAGTCGCGCTTCAAGGTCGGCATCGTGCTGATCCCGAACAAGCACCTCGATACGCCGCACTACAAGCTCGAGCGCCTGCGTCACGACGACGCGCGCCTCGACGATCCGCGAGCGTCCTGGAAGATGGCCGAGGAAGCGGCCCGCGAACTCGAGTCGGAAACCGGCTACAGCAAGCGTGCAGCCGAAGTGAAGCCGAAGCAGGAAGCGGCGGTCAAGGGCATCACGCCCGAGCGTCCGGCCCCGAGCCCGGCGCCGCAGCGTCCGGTCGAACCGGTTGCGGCCCCCGCCCCGGCGCCCGTCGCCGCCGCAAGCGGCGGCTTCATCGGCTGGCTGAAGGGCCTGTTCGGCGTGTCGCCGGCACCGGCGCCCGCGCCGGTCGCGCCGGCACCGGTGAAGGAGCAGGCAGCCCGTCCGGCTCGTGACCGCACCGAAAAGACCGAGCAGCGCGGCGGCGATCGCAACCGCAACCGTCGCGGCAGCGCCCAGCAGGCGCAAGGCGGCCGCGATCAGGCAGCCGCGGGCCGTGGCCAGCCGCAACGCCAGGAACGCGAAGGCAAGGAAGTGCGCGAACCGCGTGAAGGCCGTGAGCCGCGCGAGGGTCGTGAGCTGCGTGAAGGTCGTGAGGGCCGCGAAGGTCGTGACAACCGTGAGGGTCGCGAAGGCCGCGAGGGCCGTGGCCCGCGCGAAGGTCGCGAGCCGCGTGAAGGCCGTGAGCCGCGCGAACCGCGCGAAAACCGCGAACCGCGCGAGCGCGTCGAACAGCCGGAAGGTGTCGAAGCCGCCGGCCGTGGCGAGCGCCAGGAACGCGGCGAGCGTCGCGAGCGCGGCGAACGCCGCAAGCCGACCCAGCATGCGGCCACGCTCGAAACCGTCACCCGCGGCGAAAACCATCCGGAGACGGAAACCGACAAGGCTGCGGCGGAAGCCCTGCCCGGCGCGGAACTGGCAGCCGATGCGGAAGCCGGCGCACGTGACGGCGAAGAACGCCGCCGTCGCCGTCGCGGCCGCCGCGGCGGTCGTCGCGAGCGCGAAGAAGACGGCTCGGTCGACCAGGCCGAGCAAGGCGCGGAAGGCGAAGTCGCGGCGCAAGCCGTGACGCCGGCCGCACCGGTCGCGGCCGAACCGGCCCACACGGCCGCACCGGCAGTCGTCGCAACCGTGGCGAGCGTGGTCGCCGTGGAAGCCGTCGTCGAGCAGCATGCCGCACCGGCCGCTGTCGAAGCGCAGCCGGCACCGACACACGTCGAAGCGGCTCCGGCCGCCCCGGCCGAGCCCGTCGTCGCCGTCCAGGCAGCAGAACCGGCACCGGTCGCGCCGGTCGCACCAGAGGTCGCGGAAGCGGGCCCGGCGCCGGTCGCGGTGTCGCCGACCGACGCGTTCGAAGTGCCGGTAGCCGCTCCGGCCGTTGTCGAAGCGCCGCAAGCCGCACCGGTCGAGCAGGCCGCACCGGCCGTCGCGATCGAAGCCGCTCCGGTGGCTGCCGAACCGGCACCGGTCGAAACAGCGCCTGTCGAGGCAGCATCGGCCCAGGCCGTCGCCGCACCGGCACCCGCTCCCGCACAACCGGCAGCCGCGCCCGCTTCGGCGAGCCTGGATGTCGTGCTGGAGCAGGCCGGCCTCGTCTGGGTGAACACGGACGCCGACAAGTTCGCGGCCGCGCAGGAAGCCGCATCGCGCCTCCCGCGCCCGGCCCGCGTGCCGCGCGAACGCAAGGTGCTGCCGCCGGCCGATACGGCCCCGATGCAGCAGGTCGAAACGACGCACCACTGAACGGCGCATCGCCCGACCAGGAAGCCCGCCTCCGGCGGGCTTTTTCACGTCCGCGCTGCGGGTTTCCGCCCACCGGCCCCGCCGGCCGGTTGCAGCTAAAATAGCAGTCTGGTTCGCACTTCTTCCAACATGTCCCGACGCATCATTCCCCTCGCCGACGTCAGCGGGATGCCGGACGTCTCCGGCGTCGCGCATGCCCCCGACGGCACGCTGGCCGACACGTTCGCCCGGCCGCTGCGCGATCTGCGCATTTCGGTGACGGATCGCTGCAACTTCCGTTGCGTGTACTGCATGCCGCGCGCGGTCTTCGACAAGGACTATCCGTTCCTGCCGCACAGCGCGCTGCTCACGCACGAGGAAATCGAGCGCGTGGCGCGGCTCTTCGTCGCGCACGGCGTCGAGAAGATCCGCATCACGGGCGGCGAGCCGCTGCTGCGCAAGAACCTCGAATTCCTGATCGAGCGCCTCGCGCGCCTGACGACGCACGCCGGCCGCCCGCTCGACCTGACGCTGACGACCAACGGCTCGCTGCTCGCGCGCAAGGCGCGCGCGCTGAAGGATGCCGGACTCACGCGCGTCACGGTCAGCCTCGATGCGCTCGACGATACGCTGTTCAAGCGCATGAACGATGCCGAATTCGCGAGCGCCGACGTGCTCGACGGCATCTTCGCCGCGCAGGCCTCGGGCCTCGCGCCGGTCAAGGTCAACATGGTCGTGAAGCGCGGCACCAACGACAGCGAGATCCTGCCGATGGCCGAGCGTTTTCGCGGCACCGGCGTGATCCTGCGCTTCATCGAATACATGGACGTCGGCACGTCGAACGGCTGGAACATGACCGAGGTGCTGCCGTCGGCGGACGTCGTCGCGCGCATCGCCGAACATTTCCCGCTCGTGCCGCTCGAGCCGCACACGGCAGCCGAGACCGCCCAGCGCTGGGGCTACGCAGACGGCAGCGGCGAGATCGGCGTGATCTCGAGCGTCACGCAGGCCTTCTGTGGCGACTGCACGCGCGCGCGGCTGTCGACCGAAGGCAAGCTGTACCTGTGCCTGTTCGCGTCGACGGGGCACGACCTGCGTGCGCTCGTGCGCGGCGGCGCGACCGATGCCGAGATCGCGACCGCGATCGCCCGCATCTGGCACGCGCGCACCGACCGCTATTCGCAACTGCGCGGCAGCGCGCCGGCCGACGCAGCGCCCGATGGCGCAGGCAAGCGCGTCGAAATGTCGTATATCGGCGGCTGACGCCCGCCGCTCTTCCCCCTTCGCGCGATGCCCGCTCCCGCCTCCCCGTCGATCGCCGGCCTGCTGCTCGCGGGCGGGCGCGCCACCCGCATGGACGGCGTCGACAAGGGCCTGCAACTGCTCGACGGTACGCCGCTCGCGCTGCACGTCCTACGCCGGCTGTCGCCGCAGGTCGACGAGACGCTGATCAGCGCGAATCGCCATGCCGATCGCTATGCCGAACTCGGCGCGCCGTTCGACGCGCGCATCGTCGCGGACGAAACGCCCGACTTCCCCGGGCCGCTCGCGGGCCTGCTCGCCGGCATGCGCGCGGCGCGCGCGCCGCTGGTCGTGTGCTCGCCGTGCGATACGCCCTATCTGCCCGCCGACCTCGTCGCGCGGCTGCATGCGGCGCTCGACGCACAACAGGCCGCCATCGCGATGGCGGTCACCGTCGACGCGCAGCAGATGCGCTCGCCGCAGCCGACGTTCGCGCTGCTGCGCACGTCGCTGGCGGACGACCTGGCCGCCCGGCTCGCGGCCGGCGACCGCAAGGTGCGTGCGTGGTACGCACGCCACACGACGGTCGAAGTCGAGTTTCGCGACGAGCGTGCGTTTTACAATGCCAACTCCTGGCAGGAACTCGCCGCGCTGGCCCGCCGCTGACGGCACCGCGCCGTTCCCGCCCGGTGTCCGCCACACGCGAAACCCGCGCCCCGGCACCCTCCTCGCGCCACCGGCCACGAACCCGATACGCCTTGCGGCGCAGTCCGACTGATGATCACGCAATCCTCGCCCGCCTCCCGAACCGCACCCGATCCCGATGCGCCGTTGTCGCTCGCCGACGCACAGGCGCTCGCGTGCCGCTTCGCGGTGCCCGTCGACGCGTGCGACACGGTGACGCTGCGCGATGCGCTCGACCGCGTGCTCGCGGCCGACGTGAATGCGCCGTTCGATATTCCCGCGTACGACAACTCGGCGATGGACGGCTATGCGTTCGACGGCGGCAGCGCCGCCCTTGCGTCGTCGCAGGGTGAGGTCGCGATGACGGTCGCGGGCACCGCGTTCGCCGGCCATCCGTTCGACGGTGCGGTGCCGACCGGCGCATGCGTGCGCATCATGACGGGCGCGCCGATGCCGGCTGGATGCGACACGGTGATTCCGCAGGAACGCGTGCGTGTAGAAGGCGACACGATCCGCTTCGCCGCGCACGACGTCGCGCGCGGCGCGAACTGCCGCAAGGCCGGCGAGGATCTCGCCGAGGGCGCCTGTGCGCTCGCCGCCGGCCGCATCCTGCGGCCGTCCGATCTCGGCCTGCTCGCGTCGTTCGGCATCGCCGACGTCACGGTGCGCCGGCGCGTGCGTGTCGCCGTGTTCTCGACCGGCGACGAGCTGCGCGAGCCCGGCGAACCGCTCGGCCACGGCGCGCTGTACGACAGCAATCGCGGCATGCTGATCGCGATGCTCGAACGGCTGCACGTGGACGCGATGGATCTCGGCATCGTCCGCGACGACCCGGCCGCGCTCGAAGCCGCATTGCGCGACGCCCTCGCCGCGCAGGCCGATGCAATCATCACGTCGGGCGGCGTGTCGGTCGGCGAAGCCGATTTCACGCGCGACGTGATGGCGCGGCTCGGCGACGTGACGTTCGCGAGTCTCGCGCTGCGGCCCGGCCGCCCGCTCGCGTGCGGCACGCTCGCCCGCGCGGCCGACGGCGCCGGTCGCGCGCTGTTCTTCGGCTTGCCCGGCAATCCGGTCGCGTCCGTCGTGACGTTCCATGCGATCGTGCGCCCCGCGCTGCTGACGCTGGCCGGCGCGCTGACGCCGGCGCCGGCCATGTACACGGCGCTCAGCACGCAAGCGTTGAAGAAACGCCCCGGCCGCACCGACTATCTGCGCGGCGTCGCGACGCGCGCCGCCGACGGCCAATGGCACGTCGCGCCGGCCGGGTCGCAAAGCTCCGCGTCGCTGAGCGGTCTGGCGGCCGCCAACTGTTTCATCGTCCTGGGCCACGATGCCGCGGCAGTCGACGCGGGCGCCCCGGTCGACATCCTGCCGCTCGACGGCCTGATCTGAATTCCAATCGGTATATCTCTACGGGGGCAATCCGCACATGAAGAAGCAAATCTCGTCGATCGCCGCGGGGCAGACCGCAAAGGCGCTGATCCTCGTCTACCTGACGTTCAGCGTGCCGATCGTGCTGCTCGGCATCCTCGTCGCGTATATCCGTTACGGGATGGTCGAGTTGAGTACGATCCTGAGCGCGCTGCTGCTGAACGCGATCCTCGGTTTCGTGCTGCTGTGGATTGCATGCCACGCATACAACTGGGTCGCGTCGCGCTTCGGCGGCATCGAGATCGTGCTGTCCGATCCGCCGGAAGAAGCATGAGCGGCACGCCGCTGATCCGCGCGGCCGACCCGCGCGACGTCGGCGCGATCCTCGCGCTGATGCGCGAGCTGGCCGCGTTCGAAAAGCTCACGGCGCTGTTCGTCGCGACCGAAGCGGATCTCGCCGATGCACTGTTCGGCGAGCACCCGGCTGCCGAAGCGCTGGTGGCCGAGCGCGACGGCGCGATCGTCGCGTACGCGCTGTTCTTCCACAACTATTCGACGTTCCTCGGCCGCCGCGGGCTCTATCTCGAGGATCTGTACGTGCAGCCGTCGCAGCGCGGCACGGGCCTCGGCACCGCGATACTGCGCCAGCTCGCGGCACTCGCCGTCGAGCGCCGTTGCGCGCGCTTCGAATGGTCGGTGCTCGACTGGAACCAGCCGGCGATCGACTTCTACGAGAAGATGGGCGCGACCGTGCTGCCGGAGTGGCGCATCGTGCGCGTGACGGGCGACGCGCTGGACACGCTCGCCGCGCATTGAGCGCGAGCCGGCCGCGCCGGCGATCGCCGCAAAAGAAAACGGGCGCCGCGGCGCTAATGCCGTTCAGTTAAGAACTGAACGGCATTTTTGTTTTGGGTGTTGTAAACGGTGATGGAGGCTGTTAACCTGCGTCGCCATGCTTGATGACACCCTGAATTTTCTCGCTGAAGAACAGGAGA
>NZ_JAUJPV010000036.1:0-38991 GCF_030481585.1 Burkholderia sp. AU45388
ACACGAGGAACGCCGGCGCAAAGCGCTCGACGAGGTACTGAAGGATCGCGGCCTCGTCGTCCTTGGTCAGGATGAAGCAGCCGGGGTTGTGCTGGCGCGACTGCCCCGCATACGGCAGGTCGAAGCAGATCGTGTTCATCCGCTCGCCGAGATACTGGACGGTCTGGCCGAACGACGCGGTCGTCGCGAGCGCGCCGTTGACGAGCATCGCCGTGTCGAACGCCGGGTCGAACACGTTCCGTTCGACGTAGACCTTCAGACCATTCGGCAGCGGGACCACGTGTTTTTCGGTCGGCATCGTCGTTCTCCGGTGGATGCGGCGTCTCGACGTCGCGGCATGCTGCAGTGCGTAATGGCTGGCGCCGGCGCCGGGCGAAGTCGAGCGACGCGCGTATTGCCGACGCACCGCGGCAATTTCCCGCGGCGCCATTCATTCCTTGTGGTGCGGCGCCATACTAATACGGTCGATATTGCCTACTCAAGTCATTCAAAAAATCCTTCTACTTCGCCCGGAAATACGCCGAATTCAAATTTATTTGTCGATTTCCATGGTAGGAAGAATCTCGAAAAAGAAGATGGCAATCGTTTGCGAGCAATCCTGCCCAGCATTCACAAAACGCGAATTTCCGTTTATATTCATTTATTTATGTTGTTTAAATCACTAAATTCAAACGGTTTTTATAAAACCGAGCATCTTCATAATATGATTTTACGATTTCATATCGTGAATGATTTTACACAGCTCGATACTCTTTCGGTTTGTAATGAAATCAAGCACGGAAACAGCTCTCCGCATTGCGTCATATTTTCATGAATCGTTTTAAACAGATTCAAACTTAATTAATCTTCTTACAATACGTTTTTCCGCACCTGCACACGGCTGCTGACGGGATGAATCCTCATCCGTTTAGAACGCAGCGTGCCGTTCGGCCCCGTTTTTTATTGATTGAACGATCAATAAAAAACCGCTAAGCTCTCGACTTCCATGGACGGCCCGCCCGGGCGAAGGGAGTCGCGATGCCGAAAGTCGGAATGCGGGAGATACGCCGCGCGCAGTTGATCGATGCCACGCTGCGCTCGATCGACGAAGCGGGCCTGCCCGGCACGACGCTCGCATCGGTCGCGCAACGCGCGAACATCTCGACGGGCATCGTCAGCCATTACTTCGGCGACAAGGACGGCCTGCTCGAAGCGACGATGCGGCACGTGCTGCGCGACCTGTGGTCGGCCACCACGCGCCGCCGCGTCGCCGCGCGCAAGGATCCGCGTTCGCGGCTGCGCGCGGTCGTCGCCGCGAACTTCGACGATACGCAGGTCAGCGCGCCCGTGATGAAAACCTGGCTCGCGTTCTGGTCGCAGAGCATGCACGACCCGATGCTCAAGCGCCTGCAGCACGTGAACACGCGGCGCCTGCACTCGAACCTGTGCGCCGAATTCGCGAAGGCGTTGCCGCGCCCGAAAGCGCGCGAAGCCGCCAGCGGCCTTGCCGCGCTGATCGACGGCCTGTGGCTGCGCGGCGCACTCGCCGGCGGCCCCATCGACACCCGAGCCGCTTTGAAGCTCGCCCACGACTACATCGACCTGCTGCTCGCGTCCGACTGACGCGCGACGCAGTCGCCCTCAAGGAGATCCTCATGTCCGTATACGGTTTGCAGCGCCTCTACATCGGCGGCGGTTACGTCGACGCCACCAGCGGCAAGACTTTCGACACCTTCGACCCCGCCACCGGCGAACTGCTCGCGCAGGTGCAGCAGGCGAGCGCGGCCGACGTCGACCGCGCGGTCGCGTCGGCCCGGGAAGGCCAGCGCGAATGGGCAGCGATGACCGCGATGCAGCGCTCGCGCATCCTGCGCCGCGCGGTTGATCTGCTGCGCGAGCGCAACGACGAACTCGCGGCGATCGAGACGCACGACACCGGCAAGCCGATCGGCGAGACGCTCGCGGTCGACATCGTCACCGGCGCGGACGTGATCGAGTACTACGCGGGCCTCGCGACCGCGATCGAAGGGCTGCAGGTGCCGCTGCGCGCCGAGTCGTTCGTGTACACGCGCCGCGAGCCGCTTGGCGTATGCGCGGGCATCGGCGCATGGAACTACCCGATCCAGATCGCGTGCTGGAAGACGGCGCCCGCGCTCGCGGCCGGCAACGCGATGGTGTTCAAGCCGAGCGAAGTCACGCCGCTCACCGCGCTGAAGCTCGCGGAAATCTATACGGAAGCCGGCGTGCCGGCCGGCGTGTTCAACGTCGTGCAGGGCGACGGCTCGGTCGGCGCGCTGCTCACCGGCCATCCTGACGTCGCGAAGGTGTCGTTCACCGGCGGCGTCGAGACCGGCAAGAAAGTGATGTCGCTCGCCGGCGCATCGTCGCTGAAGGAAGTGACGATGGAACTCGGCGGCAAGTCGCCGCTGATCGTGTTCGACGATGCGGATCTCGACCGCGCGGCCGACATCGCGGTCACCGCCAACTTCTTCAGCTCGGGCCAGGTCTGCACGAACGGCACGCGCGTGTTCGTGCACCGCTCGATCAAGGACGCCTTCACGCAGAAAGTGCTCGACCGCGTGAAGCGCATCCGCGTCGGCAAGCCGACCGATGCCGACACCAACTTCGGCCCGCTCGTGTCGGCCGCGCAGCTCGACAAGGTGCTCGGCTTCATCGAAAGCGGCAAGGCCGAAGGCGCGAAGCTGCTCGCGGGCGGCGCGCGCCTGACCGACGGCCACTTCGCCAACGGCCAGTACGTCGCGCCGACCGTGTTCGGCGACTGCCGCGACGACATGAAGATCGTGCGCGAGGAAATCTTCGGGCCGGTGATGAGTATCCTCGATTTCGCATCGGAGGACGAAGTGATCGCCCGTGCGAACGACACGCACTACGGGCTCGCGGCCGGTGTCGTGACCGAGAACCTGTCGCGCGCGCACCGCACGATCCATCGCCTCGAAGCCGGCATCTGCTGGATCAACACGTGGGGCGAATCGCCGGCCGAAATGCCGGTTGGCGGATACAAGCAATCCGGTGTCGGGCGCGAGAACGGCATCACGACGCTCGAGCACTACACTCGAATCAAATCGGTGCAGGTCGAGCTCGGCCGCTACAACCCGGTGTTCTAAGACAAGGAGATCCGTCATGACGACGCGCGAATACGACTACATCATCTGCGGCGCGGGTTCCGCGGGCAACGTGCTCGCAACGCGCCTGACGGAAGATCCGGACGTCACGGTGCTGCTGCTCGAAGCGGGCGGTCCCGACTACCGCTTCGACTTCCGCACGCAGATGCCGGCCGCCCTCGCCTACCCGCTGCAGGGGCGCCGCTACAACTGGGCGTACGAGACCGACCCCGAGCCGCACATGGACAACCGCCGGATGGAGTGCGGGCGCGGCAAGGGGCTCGGCGGCTCGTCGCTGATCAACGGGATGTGCTACATCCGCGGCAACGCGCTCGACTACGACAACTGGTCGACGCACAAGGGCCTCGAGAACTGGACGTATCTCGACTGCCTGCCGTACTTCAAGAAAGCCGAGACGCGCGACGTCGGCCCGAACGACTATCACGGCGGCAGCGGCCCCGTGTCGGTCACGACCAGCAAGCCGGGCGCGAACCCATTGTTCGAGGCGATGGTCGACGCGGGCGTGCAGGCCGGCTATCCGCGCACCGACGACCTGAACGGTTATCAGCAGGAAGGCTTCGGCCCGATGGATCGCACCGTCACGCCGAAGGGCCGCCGCGCGAGCACCGCGCGTGGCTACCTCGACCAGGCGAAGGTGCGGCCGAACCTCGAGATCGTCACGCATGCGCTCGCCGATCGCATCCTGTTCGACGGCAAGCGCGCGTCGGGCGTCACGTACCTGCGCGGCAGCGAGCGCGCGACCGCGCATGCGCGCCGCGAGGTGCTCGTGTGCAGCGGCGCGATCGCATCGCCGCAACTGCTGCAGCGCTCGGGCGTCGGCCCCGGCGCATGGCTGAAGGCACTCGACATTCCGGTCGTGCTCGACCTGCCCGGCGTCGGCCAGAACCTGCAGGATCACCTGGAGATGTACATCCAGTACGAGTGCAAGGAACCGGTGTCGCTGTATCCGGCGCTCAAGTGGTGGAACCAGCCGAAGATCGGCCTCGAATGGATGCTGAACGGCACGGGCCTCGGCGCGAGCAACCACTTCGAGGCGGGCGGCTTCATCCGCACGCGCGACGACGACCCCTGGCCGAACATCCAGTATCACTTCCTGCCGGTGGCGATCAACTACAACGGCTCGAACGCGATCGAGATGCATGGCTTCCAGGCGCACGTCGGCTCGATGCGCTCGCCGAGCCGCGGCCGCGTGAAGCTGCGCTCGCGCGACCCGAACGACCATCCGAGCATCCTGTTCAACTACATGGCCGAAGCGCTCGACTGGCGCGAGTTCCGCGATGCGATCCGCGCGACGCGCGAGATCATGCGGCAGCCGGCGCTCGACCGCTATCGCGGCCGCGAGCTGAATCCGGGCGCCGATTGCAAGAGCGATCAGGAACTCGACGCGTTCGTGCGCGCCCGCGCGGAAACCGCGTTCCATCCGTCGTGCTCGTGCAAGATGGGTTACGACGACATGGCGGTGGTCGATGAAGAAGGCCGCGTGCACGGGCTCGACGGGCTGCGTGTGGTCGATGCGTCGATCATGCCGATCATCACGACCGGCAACCTGAATGCGCCGACGATCATGATCGCCGAGAAGATCGCCGACAAGATCCGCGGCCGCACGCCGCTCGCGCGGATCGACGTGCCGTACTTCGTCGCGAACGGCGCACCGGCGCGCAATGTCGCGCAGGCGATGCGGCAACCCGAGACGGTCTGATCGATCCGGCGCCCGCACCGGCGCCGCGATACTCTCCCTGCGGCTCGCGGCGTTCTCGCCGCGAGCCGCGTTTCATGGGGCCGGCTCGTTTGCGCTGCGTGGCCGGGCGGCCGTCACGGCGCGCGTGCGCATCCGCTTGGCGCGGACGATCGGGTTCCAGCGCGACGTCAGGCTCATCGCGTCGCGCAGGCGTTCGAACGCGACATCCTCCGTCGGCCCGAAGCGGCTGACCGCCGGCCACGCCAGCACGTGGTCGAGCCACGTCTGCCAGGTGTCGCCATGAAAGCCGCGGCCGATTTCCCGCACCGTATCCGGCGCGGCGATCGCGATACCCGCCAGCAGGTAATAAGCCCAGAAGCTGCCCGCGCCAACGAGTCGATCGAGTCGGCAAACGGCGAGTGCGGCAAGCAGCCCGTCCAGCGACGCGAGATCGGCGCGATGCGTGCGGATCGCGCGCGCGACGAGGTTGTGCTGCCCGCCGTACGCCTGAACGGAAACGCCGTGGCCGGCGGCAAGCTCGGCGGAGAACATCGCGAGCGCAGCCATCTCGTCGATGCGCGCCGCATCGTCGCGCGGGCCGCAGACGCGCAGCACGATCGCGTCGATCACGGCGCCGGGACGGGCCGGCGTTTCCGTGCGCGTTGCCGCGACCGCGGTCAGCCGTTCTCTCAGGTTCTTCGCAGGCGGCGTCGCGCACGGCCCGTCATGTTCGTTCGCGCTGCGTGCGCCCGCGTCGTCGCCGCTGCGTGCGACGCCGCCGGCAATTCGTTCGAGCGCGGCCCAGCCGAGCTCGGGATCGTCGAATGCAACCGCGTCGATCACGCCGTGCGCGGTGTCGAATACGGCATGCGAGCCCGGGCAGCACCGTTCGGCTTCCGCGAGTTGCTGCGCGGAAGGCACGTGCGAGCATGCGCCGAGCGGGTCGGCCGGATCGCACGCGCAGCCGCCGCCGTCCGTCGCGATCCACGGGACCAGCCGATGAAGCACGGCCGTCACTTCGCGGGACAAGTTCGCGCCCGCCCCCACACGTATCGCGTACGACGCGACGACAGCCGGGTCGCCGGTGCCGCCCGCCGCGGCCGCGCAAGCCGCCGCGTCGAGATGTTCGATCAGGTACTGCAGCCACGCGGCCGTGCGCAGCCGGTCGGGCGTCGCGCCGCGGGCGTCGCCATACTTTGCTGGATCGGTAAGCATGGGTCGTCCGGGATGGTTCTGGCTAATTGATCTGGTTTTGTTTCAATCGAATCGGGCGGCGCAGTACGAACGGCGCCGCCCTGCCACCCCACCCGTGCCGGATCGCGACACGGGCGGTCGACCGGCCGCCGCGCCGATACGCGCGACGGCTCGAACCCGTCGAAGCCGCGAAAACCCGCCGCGCTTGCCGCACGGCCCTCGCGCGCGGCGGGTTCCGCGTCGATCGCGCGACGCTTACTGCACGTGGAACTTCGGCGACGTCAGGACCGTACCGCCCACCGTGCAGTCCGGCGTCAGCGTCGCGTTGTTGAACGTCAGCGACGAGTTCGCATCGCTCCACGCCGTCACGACCTTGCTCGGCCCGCACGTGCCGAGCAGCGTGACGTTCACCTTCACGTTGTTGATCGACAGCTGCGTCGTGCTGTCGGCCTGCCCCGTCCACGGCGACGTGCTGCTCGCGCTGCCGCTGATCAGCGAGCACGTCGCGCCGCCCGTGAACGTCGTCGACGTGATGTTGACGATGCCGGTCGACGTGATCGTGCCGTTGAAGGTCGCGGTACAGCCCGCCGTGATGGACCCCTTGCTCAGGTTCGTGAGGCCCGACGCGGAGAACGGCTCGCCGTTCGGGTTCATCGGCTGACCGTCCGCGCGGGAAACGGTGACCGCGAAAGCAGGCGCGGCCGAAACCGCGGTGAAAGCCACTGCAGCAACAAGCGATACGATTTTGCGAATGCTCATTTGAACTGCCCCCTCTCTTCACAAATGGCGGCACGCCGCCAGGAACGCGACCTGCCGGCCGGAACGATCCGGCCAGCCGGGCGCAGGAAGCCGCCGGCACGCGTCACGCGCGCCGGTCGGCTCAGAACTTGTAGGAAATCCCGACGAACGTGATCAGCGGGTCGGCCTTCAGCTTCGTGCGCGTGGTCGCGAGCGTCGAACCGTCGGCCGCCTTGATCACGAGCGACGAGTAGGTCTTCAGCGGCATGTACGTCAGCGTCGCCGTGAGCCCCCAGTGCTTGTCGATCGCATAGCTCGCGCCGACGTTGTAGACCGGCGTGAACGACGACGACGCCTTGCCCTCCACCGACGTCGCGCCCGGCTTGCCGGCGCCGGCCGCGAGCACGCTGCCGAGGTTCTCGTTGATGTCCTTCGCGAAGTTGCCGTTCAGCTCGATGTTGCTGAACCAGCTGTAGGCCACGCCGATCCCGACGAACGGGCGGAACTTCGCCGTCGGCGCATTGAAGTAGTACTGCAGAATGACCGTCGGACTCCACTGTCGCGCGTTCTTCACGGCCGGCTGGTTCGCCGACTTGTCCATGTCGACGTTGCCGAGCGAGCCCGCCGGGCCAGGCGGCCTGATCACGCCGTGCCCGGTCAGCGTGAATTCCGGCGGCACGCCGAGCACCGACGTTACCGCGATGTGATCGGTGAAGAAGTGCGTGAGCGTGAGGCCGACCGTATCGGCGTTGTTGACCGTCAGGCTCGTGCCCGGCGACGTGAACGAACCCGGCAAACGCAGCGGCCCGTTGATCGGCATGCTCGCGAGATTCGTCGTCAGCCCGTTGGTCGAATCCTGCGGCATGATGTGCAGCCAGCCCAGCGTCGCGACGTTGTCGCCCGCCTGCTGGGCCGATGCGAGCGTCGACACGCCTGCGACGACACCCGCGACAATCAGCTTCTTCATGAAGTCTCCCCCTCATTCTGTCGGGGCGCCGCGCATTCGCGCGCGGCGCCGCCGTGTCTCCATCCACCCGCGATCACTGCACGAACGCGCCGACCGTGAAGTACGGGTTGCTCGTATCGGCCATGTCGAGGAACCCGAACACGCCGCCGGTGAACACGAACTTGCCGGTCGCCGGCCCCGACGCCGCATCCGCGTGCACGGTCGTCACGACGCCCGGCACCTTCTGCGAGTAGTCGAGGTTCAGCGCGCGCGTGAGCGCCGCCTGCGACGCGTTGAACGGATCGAGCAGCGTGGCCTGCGCGCCGACGAGCGCGGTCGCGCGGTAGTTGAACGCGCTGTCGACGCCCGTGTACTCGCCGTCCTGCGAGCCCTGCGCGATCGCCGTCTGCGGGCTCAGGAACGAGATGCCCGATTCGTCGTCCGCGCTCGGCGCCCCTTGCGTGAGGTCCGCGTTCGCGGCGCCGGTGCGGATGAAGATCGGCACGAGCTGGTTGCGCAGCTTGCCGACGATCAGGATCCCCTTGCCGGCCTTTGCCGGATCGAGCGCGGCGAGCGTCGCCGGAATCTGCGGCTGGTAATTGAGCGACTGGAATGCCGGCGCATCCGGGCGCAGCGTGAACGGCTGGTTCACGGTCGCGCTCGATGCAAGCGGCTGCCCGCCGTTCTTCTTGCCGAAGTTGTCGGTTTCCGTATAGCTGCCGTCCGCATTGATCGTCACTTTCTGGTCGAGCGCCACCGGCTGGAAGTTCTGCGACGGCACCTGGTGATAGCCGAGCTGGTTGTACGTGCCGGCGATCTTCGTCAGGTCGGTCTCGAGCGACGAGAAGCTGATGAACGGGTAGTACGGGAACGTCGTCTTCGGGATCTTGCCGACGCCGATCACGCCGTCGAACTGGATCGTCGCACCGGGGATCGCGCCGCCGAGCACGCCTTCGCCGAGGAACAGCCGTGCGGGCCGGCTCGGGTCCAGGCTCGCGTTCTGCATCCGGAACGTGCACTGGTTCAGCTTCACCGTCGGCAGCCCGGTTTCGTCGGCCAGCGTACCGTCGACCACGTTCGCGGGCGCGGTGTCGCGCGTCGGCTGCACGGTGCCCGCGGTGGTGGGCACCGGCGACGCGAGGTAGGTCATCCGGTACGTCATCTTCGTCGTGTCGAGCTGCACCTTCACCAGCTCGCCCGACCCGGAACCGCCGATGAACACCGTGTTGTAGTCGATCGTCTGCGGACACAACCGGACCACCGGCGCGGGCGGCGGATCGCCGTCTCCGCCGCATGCGGCCAGCACGGGCGCGAGCGATGCCGCGGCCATCCAATGCTTCAAGTTCATAGGAATCCTCTTGAAATTCGGTTCACCGGCGGCAGCGCATGCGCCGCCGGTGTGACGTGTTCAATGCCGGGTTACTGGACGAACGCGCCGATCGTGAAGAACGGGTTGACCTGGTTGTTATTGACGACCATCGCGTAGACGTTGCCGGCCGTCACGATCCAGCCCGTATCGCCCTTCTTGAAGATCGCCACGTTGCCGGTCGCGCCTTTCGCGTTGAAGTCGCTGCTGGCCGTGACCTTGACCTTGCCGGGCGACGCCTGCGTGTAGTCGAGCCCGAACTGCGCGGTGGGCGACGACGTCTGCGGATCGATGAACGCCGCCGTATTGCCCTGGAACAGCGTCGACGTGTAGTTCGCCGCGATGGTCGACACGGCGGTGCCGTCGCTGCAGTTGCCGGCAGACGGCGTGAAGTAATTGAAAGCCGTGTTGAACGTGCCGGGCAGGTCCGGATGCGGAACGAACGGATTGAAGCTCGGCCCCGGTCCTGCGGCGCTGCTCGACGGCCCGTTGTTGGTCACCACGCCGCACGCGGATGCGCTCGTCGCACCGATGAACCCGCCCTTCAGCAGGTTAGGCGCGACGGCCGTGGCCGGCGCGAGCATCGAGATGCCGACCTCCGCATCGGCCACCGAGCCCAGCGGATTGCCCGGCGCGGCAAACGCATACCCGACGCGGATCACGATCGGCACCAGCGCACCGTTCAGCTTGCCGACGATCATCACGCCGTGCGCCTGGCTTGGCACGAAGATCACGAGCGGCTGTCCCTGGCCGGCGGACGGATAGGCCTGCCCGGATTGCGCATTGCTGACGAATACGTTGTCGGGCGTGCCGTCCGCATTCTTGCGCAAGGTCCACGGCGAACCTGTCGTCTGACACGAGTAGTCGCTGCCTTGCGTGATCGTGCAGGAGCCGTCCGCATTGAGCGTCTGGTTCCAGTTCACGACGTCCGGCTGCCAGCCTTGCGGCGTGGTGGTCTGAAAGGTGGTGCCGGTCGGCGACAGATGAATGCCGACTTCGTTGTACACGCCGGCCACCTTCGTGAAATCCGTTTCGGTGTCGGTAAAGCCGATGAACGGATAGAAGTCGAACGTGCGCGACGGCACCGAGCCGAGGAAGAAACCCGGCGCGAGTTCGATGCCCTGGAACGCGATCGTCGCGCCCGGAATTCCGCCGCCGACCACGCCGTTGCCGACGAACAGCATCGGCGGATCGGCACGATTGATCGTCACCGAATACGCACCGTCGCTCGTCGCGCCGCTGTCGAGCACGAACGCACAACGATTCTGCTCGGCCGTCGGGAGATTGGTCGGATGATGGAACGCGCCGCTGATCGTCAGGCCCGCGCGCGTGTTGTTGATCTGCCCTGCCGAGGTCGGCACCGACGAGTCGATGAACTGCATCTGGTAAGTCAGCTTCGTCGTGTCGAACTTCACCTTCACGTATTCGCCGCTGCCGGCGCCGCCCGTATACGTCGTCGTGTAGTCGAGCGCGTCCGGGCACAGCTTCGTGACGACGGGCGGCGTCGTTTCGGCGCCGCTCGGCCCGCATGCGCTGCCCGAGCACTGCGGCACGTTGATCGGCCCCGGATCGTCGCCGCCGCCGCAACCGGCGACGAACGGCAGCACCAGCACCGCGCACGACAGAATCGCCTTCCGCCATTCAGGAATGCAAATCATCAACCCCTCCTTTTCAGGTACGACAAGTCTCGTCCGGCCGGGCTGCATGGCCTGCCGGTTGGTATCGCGCCGCCGCACGAATGCGCGGCGCATGATGCTGCACGCAAGACCGCCGCGATGCCGGTCGGGCATAGGCGGCACACGCCGCGGCGGTAGACAGGCGCGCTCCCGCAGCGCCGTCATGCGGCACGGCGCCGTCGGAACGATCGAAACGGAAAGTGGCTTGCCGCTACACGGCGAGGTGACGACGCAGGCCCGCGACCGGCGTCGCGCCTGCATTCGGCGAAAGATCGGGAAACGGCAGTCCCGCTGGCCCCTCGGATAGGCGTCTCATGATTTGGTCTCCATACGTACGCTTGATTCGTTTTCGTGATGCGTCGTGTGTCGAGACTATGAGCGGACCCTTCCCGCAAGTAAATGGATGCAGAGTTCCAAACGACGGAAACCGCGCGATCCTAGCGTTTATACGGTATTTAACAGATTTTCAAACGGCCTTCATTTTATTTGCTCAGACAAATAAACGCCGCGTGGAACACGCGTTTGAACGGCTCCCGCCAATCCGCGCCGAATCAGGCCGCCCGGCCTTCAGCGGGCCGCGCGCATGCTGCGGCGCAACCTCAGACGTCGATGACCGCGAGCGTGCCGTGGCTGCCGGGCAGCACCGCGTGGCGCGTGCCGGCGCGCGCGAGGTACATCTGCCCGGCGCCGACCACGACCGTTTGCGCTTCGACCTCGAGCATCAGCGTGCCGTCGAGCACCAGTAGCCCCTCGTCGTAGTCGTGCACTTCCGCCTCGTAAGGCTGGGCATCCATGCGCAGCACCTTGATCCGGGCCGGCCCCACTTCGCCGACGATCGTGGATTTCCAGGCGCAGGCCTGCGCGTTTGCCACGGATTTGAAATCGATCAAAGACATGCGCGCCGCTCCGTATCGCCGAGAATGGAACGCATTATCGCGAGCGCCAAACGTGCCGTCCCGGTACGGCGCAAGGGCCGGCGGGCAGCACAGTCGGCCAGCCTGTCGGGCGGCCGCGCGAGCCCGGGCCGATTGACGGAAAACAACCGGAATTGTTCGCATCATTCAAATAAAGCACCGAATCGTTGAGCAATATCAGCGCAATCCACGCAAATTCGGCACCGACATGCGCCGGCCTTTCCATCAGAATGCATTTCGATCTGCCGATTGCTAATATGGCGGTCCCGCGATCCCGCACCACCCTGCCGTTCGACATGACGCCCGTTCGCCATGCCGCGCCCGATCCCGGCCGCTTCGCAGCGGCGGCGCCGGGCACGCGCGGCGCCGGCCGTCGCGCCGGCCGGCCGTGCCATCCGTGAGCATGCAACCGATCCTTTCCGTCTCCGACCTCTCCAAGACTTACGCGTCCGGCTTCCAGGCGCTGAAGCACGTGACCCTCGACATCCGCCCCGGCGAGATCTTCGCGCTGCTCGGGCCGAACGGCGCCGGCAAGACGACGCTGATCGGCTCGATCTGCGGCATCGTCACGCCGACCGAAGGCCGCGTGACGGTCGGCGGGCACGACATCCGCGATCAATACCGCGCGGCCCGCGAAATGATCGGCCTCGTGCCGCAGGAGCTGACCACCGACGCGTTCGAAACCGTGTGGGCCACCGTGTCGTTCAGCCGCGGCCTGTTCGGCAAGGCGCCCGATCCCGCGTACATCGAGAAGACGCTGAAGGCGCTGTCGCTGTGGGACAAGCGCGACAACAAGCTGATGACGCTGTCGGGCGGCATGAAGCGCCGCGTGATGATCGCGAAGGCGCTGTCGCACGAGCCGCGCATCCTGTTCCTCGACGAACCGACGGCCGGCGTCGACGTCGAGTTGCGCCGCGACATGTGGAAGCTCGTCGATTCGCTGCGCGAAAGCGGCGTGACGATCCTGCTGACCACGCACTACATCGAGGAAGCGGAGGAAATGGCCGACCGGATCGGCATCATCCTCGGCGGCGAGCTCGTGCTCGTCGAGGAAAAGCGCGAACTGATGCGCAAGCTCGGCAAGAAACAGCTCACCGTGCAGCTCGAGCAGCCGCTCGCGGAGGTGCCGCCCGCGCTCGCGCCGTTCGGGCTCGAACGCGCGGAAGACGGCGCCGCGCTCGTCTATACGTACGACTCGCAGCGCGACGACGCGAGCATCGCGAAGCTGATCAACGCGCTCGGCTCGGCCGGTATCGGCTTTCGCGACCTGCACACGACGCAGAGCTCGCTCGAGGACATTTTCGTCAGCCTGATCGACAACCGCCGCAACGGCGTGCAAGGAGCCTGACCCATGAACTGGCATGGAATCCGCGCGATCTACCGCGCAGAAATGGCCCGCACGCGCCGCACGCTGATGCAGAGCATCATCGCGCCGGTGATCTCGACGTCGCTGTATTTCGTCGTGTTCGGCTCCGCGATCGGCTCGCGCATCAGCGACGTGAACGGCATCGGCTACGGGTCGTTCATCGTGCCGGGCCTCGTGATGCTGTCGCTGCTGTCGCAGAGCATTTCGAACGCGTCGTTCGGCATCTACTTCCCGCGCTTCACCGGCACGATCTACGAGATCCTGTCCGCGCCCGTGTCGTACTGGGAGATCGTGATCGCGTACGTCGGCGCGGCCGCGTCGAAGTCGATCCTGCTCGGCGTGATCATCCTCGCCACGGCCGGGCTGTTCGTGCCGCTGCACATCCTGCATCCGTTCTGGATGGTGCTGTTCCTGGTGCTGACGGCCGTCACGTTCAGCCTGTTCGGCTTCGTGATCGGCATCTGGGCCGACAGCTTCGAGAAACTGCAGCTCGTGCCGCTCCTGATCATCACGCCGCTCACGTTCCTCGGCGGCAGCTTCTACTCGGTCGACATGCTGCCGCCCGCGTGGCGCGTCGTCACGCTGTTCAACCCGATCGTCTACCTGATCAGCGGCTTTCGCTGGTCGTTCTACGGGATTGCCGACGTGCACGTGTGGATCAGCCTCGCCGCGACCGCGCTGTTCCTCGTGATCCTGCTCGCGATCGTCGCGTGGATGTTCCGCACCGGCTACAAGCTGAAGAATTGACGCCGGCCGGCGTCACGCGCGCCGCCCGCCGATGACGCATTTGAGCAAGCAGGCGGCGCTTTTCCTCTGATGCGGCAGTTTGTGGTCGCGTCTACTGAATACGAAGCATCGGGGCCCTCGAGCATGCGCTGCGCGGCCCCTTTTTCATTTCAGAGGACGCCATGCCCGCCGCCACCGCTCCCGCCTCCGCCGCCGCCCGGCTCGAACGCCTGCCGTTCTCCGGCTATCACAAGCGGATCTTCTTCATCATCGCGATCGCGTTCTTCTTCGACTCGGTCGACCTCGGCACGATGACGTTCGTGCTCGGCTCGATCCGCAAGGAATTCGGGCTGTCGACCGCGGCCGCCGGCCTCGTCGCGAGCGCGAGCTTCTTCGGGATGGTGCTCGGCGCGGCCGTGGCCGGCCTGCTCGCCGACCGCTTCGGCCGCCGGCCCGTGTTCCAGTGGAGCATGGTGCTGTGGGGCGCCGCGTCGTACCTGTGCTCGACCGCGCAGAGCGTCGACGCGCTGATCGTCTACCGCGTGCTGCTCGGCATCGGAATGGGGATGGAGTTCCCGGTCGCGCAGACGCTGCTGTCCGAATTCGTGCCGACCGAGAAGCGCGGCCGGCTGATCGCGCTGATGGACGGCTTCTGGCCGCTCGGCTTCATCACGGCCGGCATCGTCGCGTATTTCGTGCTGCCGCAGTTCGGCTGGCGCACCGTGTTCGCGCTGCTCGCGATTCCGGCCGTGTTCGTGCTGGTCGTGCGCCGCATCGTGCCGGAATCGCCGCGCTGGCTCGAACACGCGGGCCGGCACGCGCAAGCCGATGCGGTGATGCAGACGATCGAGGCGAAGGTGATGCGCTCGGCCGGCGTCGCGACGCTGCCGCCGCCGTCGCGGCTCGCCGAACCGGCCGCCGCGCGCGGCCGCGGCGCGCTGCGCGAGATCTGGAGCGGCGTGTACCGCCGCCGCACGGTGATGGTGTGGCTGCTGTGGTTCTTCGCGCTGCTCGGCTTCTACGGCCTCACGTCGTGGCTCGGCGCGCTGCTGCAGCAGGCCGGCTTCGAAGTCACGAAATCGGTGTTCTACACGGTGCTGATCTCGCTCGGCGGCGTGCCGGGCTTCCTGTGTGCCGCGTGGCTCGTCGAGCGTTGGGGACGCAAGCCGACCTGCATCGCGTCGCTGATCGGCGGCGGCGCGATGGCGTACGCATACGGCCAGAGCGCGCTGTACGGCGGCAGCACGACGCTGCTGATCGTCACGGGCCTCGCGATGCAGTTCTTCCTGTTCGGGATGTGGGCGGCGCTGTACACGTACACGCCCGAGCTGTACGGCACCGGCGCGCGCGCGACGGGCTCGGGCTTCGCGTCGGCGATCGGCCGGATCGGCTCGCTGATCGGGCCTTACGTGGTCGGCGTGGTATTGCCGGTGTTCGGTCAGGGCGGCGTGTTCACGCTCGGCGCGCTGTCGTTCATCGCGGCGGCCATCGCCGTGTGGACGCTGGGGATCGAGACGAAGGGCCTCGCGCTGGAGCAACTGGCGGCAGGCGACGAAGCGGGCGGCAACGGCCGCTATCCGGCGGCGGCGGACGAGGCGTCCTGACCGCCTGGCGGGTTTTCAAGCCGTTTCGAGCCGGGCCCCGGCACTCGATCTCGACATCCTGCTGCCGATGCACGGCCCGGCGATCACGCACGACAGCGTGCTCGCCGGTGCACACGCTCACTGCAAAGCCACCGCTGCGTCGGCCGCGGTGGCGATCATTCGGTCGCGACGCAGCCGGGGCGTCAGGCGTCGGCGACGACGAACTCTTCGGCCGCCTTGCGCTGGACCGCGGCCATCACGGCCAGTTCGCGCTTGCTGCGCGCGTCGCCGGACACGACGCCCGTCGCATGCTTCGCCTTCGCACCCAGCGGGAAAAACACGAACGACGCGCCGGCCGGAGCCTCCGGCTCCGCGCGCAGGCGTTTGTTCAGGATTTTCAGGTACTTCTTCTTCGAGACTTCCTTAGCAGCCATGGCGCCCTCCGCGTAGACAGGATGCGGATCAGCATACCAGTTTTGCCGACGCGCTCCGTGACAGCGGCCGCACGCCGCCGCGCGTATCGATCTGCTCTAAAATCCCCGCTTACGCGACCTGCCGCGCCTCCCGCGGCCGCATGTCCTCATCGGAGCGCTTCCATGCATGTCGAATTGTTCGCGCGGCATCACACTTGCCCCGGCTGGCAGGGCGACATGGCCCGGCGCATTGCCGCATTCGACTGGTCGGCCACCGGGCTCGGCGCGATCGACGGCTGGTCGGCCAGCCTCGTCGCTGCCGTCCGCACCGTGCTCGCGTCGCCGCTGCCGCTGGTGATGCTGTGGGGCCGCCCCGGCTACATGATCTACAACGACGCATATGCCGGGTTCGCCGGCGGCCGCCATCCGTATCTGCTCGGTCAGCCGGTCGAACTCGGCTGGCCCGAAGTCGCCGATTTCAACCGCAACGTGATGAACACCTGCCTCGCCGGCGGCACGCTGTCCTATCGCGACAAGGCCCTCGTGCTGCTGCGCAGCGGCCGCCCCGAGGATGTCTGGATGGATCTGCACTACAGCCCGCTGCCCGACGACGACGGCGCGCCGGGCGGCGTGCTCGCCGTCGTCGTCGAAACCACCGAACGCGTGCTCGCCACGCGCCATCGCGATCGCGCGGAAGCGGCGCTGCAGGCCTCCAATGCCGAACTGCGCGACCTGAACGAAACGCTCGAACAGCGCGTGACCGATGCGATCGCCGAGCGCGCGGCGGTCGAGGAACAGTTGCGTCACGCGCAGAAGATGGAGGCGATCGGCAACCTGACCGGCGGCATCGCGCACGACTTCAACAACGTGCTGCAGGTGATCAGCGGCAACCTGCAGATTCTCTCCGTCGAACTCGGCGCGCATGCAAGCGCGCAGCCGCGGATCGAAAACGCGAACAATGCCGTGCGGCGCGGCGCGCAACTGGCGTCGCACCTGCTCGCGTTCGCGCGACGCCAGCCGCTCGCGCCGACGACGCTGAACCCGTGCCGGCTGATCGACGGCATGAACGAGATGCTGCACCGCGCGCTCGGCGAAACGGTGCGGATCGTCCCCGTGCTGTCGCCCGACGTCGGCAACGTGCTCGCCGACCGGCACCAGCTCGAAAACGCGCTGCTGAATCTCGCGATCAATGCGCGCGATGCGATGCGCGGCGAAGGCACGCTGACGATCGCCGCGTACAACAGCACGCAGCCCGGCCATGCGGCCGGCACGGGCCGCGCACCGATGCCGCCCGGCGAATACGTGACGTTCGAGATCGCCGACACGGGCGCCGGCATGACGGCCGACGTGCTCGAGCGCGTCTTCGAACCGTTCTTCACGACCAAGCCGGACGGCGAAGGCACGGGGCTCGGGCTCAGCATGGTGTTCGGCTTCGTCAAGCAGAGCGGCGGCCATGTGTCGATCGACAGCACGCCCGGCGCGGGCACGACCGTGCGCCTCACGTTTCCGCGCTGCCACGAGGCGGCCGATGAGCCCGCACGCACGCCGCAGCACGACGCGGTGCGCGGCCGAGAAACCATCCTCGTCGTCGAGGACGATGCGGATGTCCGGCTGACGGTGGTCGACATGCTCGCGCAGCTCGGCTACAAGGTCATCACGGCGTCCGACGGCGAAGCCGCGCTGCGCGTGCTCGACAGCGAGACGCCGATCGATCTGCTGTTTACCGACGTGATCATGCCGGGCCGCGTGAAGGGCGGCGAGCTCGGGCGCCGCGCCGCGCTGCGCAAGCCGCCGTTGCCGGTGCTGTTCACGTCCGGCTATACACGCGACGAAATCTTCCATGCGGGGCGGCTCGATCCCGGCGTGATGCTGCTCGGCAAGCCGTACCGGCGCGACGAACTCGCCGCCCGGATCCGCAGCGTGCTCGACGCGCATGCCGACGCGGCATGACGCGTTGCCGCTACGGCGCCCTTCGTCATGTCGATCACCACTGAATTTTTTTACCCGCGATGTCGATTCGCGTCGCCGTCGCGCGTCGTGTTGTCGTAACCGTTCGTTTTGCCGTCGTACTGCCGGCAAACGCCCTTTTCCCGTTCAAGGAGAGACGACAATGCGCGTCATGGTCATCGTCAAGGCCACCGCCGATTCCGAATCCGGCCGGATGCCCGACACCGAATGCATGGCCGAAATGGGCCGCTTCAACGAGGAGTTGATGAAGGCCGGCATCCTGCTCGCCGCCGATGGGCTGCACCCGAGCAGCCGCGGAAAGCGCGTGCACTTTTCCGGCAAGAACCGCACCGTCGTCGACGGTCCGTTCGCCGAAACGAAGGAACTCGTCGCCGGCTACTGGCTGTGGCGGGTGAAATCGATCGAAGAAGCCGTCGAATGGGTGAAGCGCTGCCCAAACCCGATGCCCGGCGACTCCGACATCGAGATTCGCCCGCTGCTCGAGGCCGAGGATTTCAGTCCCGCCTTCACGCCCGGGCTGCGGAAGCTGTAAGCGCCCCGCTGCCGGCGGTCGGCCCGCCGCGGGCATCCTGACCGCGAGGCGGCCGGCGCGAGCAGGCTTGGCGCGCGCCCCAACGCGCCGGTTGACGAGGCTCCACCCAATAACGTATCGTTTTGAAACGTTACTTGGCGGAGCCCGTCATGCATTCCCGTTTCGACCGTTTCCGCTCGACCCCGCTCGGCGCCCAGCTCGAAGCGCTTATCGAACAGCCCGAGCGCTATCTCGAGTTCGCCGCACTGTCGCGCGTCGGCGTCGCGGCGGTTGGCGCGATCCAGGATGAAATCGCGCGCACATTCCCCGAAGTCGAAGCCGACACGACGGCCCGCCAGTTTTGCGGCGCGATGGTCGCCGACGTCATGCGCCGCTGCGGCCACGAAGTCGTGCAGGCGCGCGGTCGGCTCGGCGGTACGCTGTTCAGCTATGGCGCGGTGTTCAGTGCATTTCCGCACCGGCTGCCGTTCGCCGACGTCGTCGCCGCGCTGGCGCGCATGCCCGCGCGGCTCGCCGCTTACGCCGCGCACGTCCCGGCCGCACTGGCCACGCACCGCCCGGCCGGCACCGGCTTCTCGCTCGTCGAACATGCGTGCCACCTGCGCGATCTCGATGCGGTATTCGCCGCGCGTATCGACGCCGTGCGCACGGCCGAGCTTCCCGTGATCGAATCCGTCGACGGCACCGCGCTCGCCGCGCAACGCGACTATCTCGCGCAGCCGCTCGACCTCGCCGTCGCGGCGTTCGCCCGCGGCCGCGCCGCGCTGTGCGCGACCGCGGCCGCACTGGAGCCGGCGCAACTCGCACGCTGCGGGCTGCGCGACGGCATCCGCCGCATGTCGCTCGACGACCTCGTGCGCGAACTGCTCGACCATGATCGCACCCACCTGCTCGAACTCGACGAACTGCTCGCCGAACTCGAATTGCCGCCCCTGCCTTCAGCGGCGGTCGCATGATCGCGACCACGCCCGTCGTCTTCATTCACGGTTTCATCGGCACGTTCGACGTGCGCGGATGGAACGGCCCGCATCTGCGCCCCGACCTGCTCGGCTACGGCGCGCATCGCGCCACGCCGCCCGATGCGATCTCGCTTGCCGCGCAGGTCGAGCACGTGCGGCAAACCGTCGATACGCACTTCGGCGAGCAACCGGTCGACGTGGTCGGCCATTCAGTCGGCGGCGCGATCGCGATGCTGTTCGCCCATGCGCACCCCGAACGCGTGCGGCGCATCGTCAACGTCGAAGGCAACTTCACGCTCGACGATGCATTCTGGTCGGCATCGGTCGGCCGCATGACGCCCGGCGAAGCCGACGCGATGCTCGACGGCCTGCGCGTGGCTCCGCTCGACTGGCTGCGCGGCGCGATCGACCACCCGTCGCCGGGCCAGCTCGACGACGCACGCCGCTGGCTCGCGCATCAGCCGGCATCGACGCTGCGCGCGATGGGCCGCTCGGTGGTCGAGACGACCGGCGATGCGGGCTACCTGCCGGCGCTCGCGCAGGTGTTCGAGCGCCATCCCGTCTGGTTGATCGCCGGCGAACGCTCACGCGCGGGCTGGCACGTGCCGGCCTTCGCGCTCGCCCGCTGCGCCGGTTTCGACACGATCGCCGGCTGCGGGCACCTGATCGCGACCGAGCGGCCCGATGCGTTTCACGCCGCCGTCGCGCGCATCGTATGCGAGCCGTCCGCCTGACAACCCGTAGGGTTCGCCGAAATATGGTTGAAAGGCGCGATTGCTAAAGTCGTCGGAACAGGGTTTTCCCTGCCCCGGACTGGAACGACACATGCAAGGATCGATGAACCTGGCACGTACTTTCTGGCTGCTACTGCTGCTCGCCGTCACGAGCCCTGCGTTCGCATTTCATGCGCGGGTCGTCGCGATTCCGAGCGCCGCGATGAGCGAAACGCTGAAGGCCACCATCGTGCTGCCCGACGATTACGCGCGCGACAACCACGGCGAGCGCTACCCCGTCGTCTATCTGCTGCACGGCTCGGGCGGCGACCATACCGACTGGACCTCGAACACGCACATCGCCGCGCTGGCCGACCGCTATCGCGTGATCCTCGTGATGCCCGACGGCGGACATGAAAGCTGGTACATCGACAGCCCGTTCGATTCGGGCAGCCGCTACGAAACCTTCGTCGGCGATGAAGTCGTGTCCTATGTCGACCTGCATTTCCGTACGATCGCGGCCCAGCATGCGCGCGCGATCACCGGGCTCAGCATGGGCGGCTTCGGCGCGCTGCGCATCGCGCTCGACCGGCCCGACACGTTCGGCGCGGTCGGCAGCATCAGCGGCGCGGTCGATCCGCGCTGCTGCACGGACGAGCCGGGGATCACCCACATATTCGGCGATCCCGATCGCCATCCGTCGTTTTGGAACCGCAACGTGATCGTCGAAAACGCGCGGGCGTTCGTGCGCGCGCATCTCGACCTGACGATCGATTGCGGCCGCGACGACGCATTCGTCGACTCGAACCGCACGCTGCACGAACGGCTCGTCGCGCTCGGCGTGCCGCACGACTATGCGGAGCGGCCGGGCGGCCATACGTGGGATTACTGGGCGAATGCGATCCGCTACCAGATGCGGTTCTTCGCGACGTCGTTCCAGCATCGCGGCTACGCGTACCGTGCCGCGCCGCCTGCGCCGGGGATGACGCGCGCGGGCTGATGCACGGTCGGCCCTTTTTGCAGCGGCGATCCGGTCGAAGGCTGCAAGGCCTCGCGTCGACAATCGAAACGGGATGAAAGAGCGGCCGGGCAGCGCGCTCGGCCAAAAGATGAACGCGCGTCGCCCGACGCGCGAGAAAGAGAAACGACGAAACCGTCAGTTGCCGTGCGTGGCGTCCGCGCCGACGACGCGATCGAAGAATTCCTGCGCACGCGCCAGCTCGTCGAGCGCGCGATCGAGACGCGACATCGCGCGTGCGTATTCGGCCGACGAGCCGTCGTCGTCGCCTTCGCGGCGTACCGCGCGAAACGCCTGATCGACGTTGCGCGTCGCTTCGACGAAGCGTTGTGCGGCCTGTGCTTCCGACGAACAGATGTGGGTCGACATCGACACTCCTCCCTCGGGATTGCAGTGTGAAGCACGCCGACGCTCAGTGTGCGTGGTGCGCATGTCGGCGGCGTGAACCACGACCCGTCGCGTGTCGACGCATCGGCCGCCGCGCCGCGCGCTTCGTGCCGATTGTCCCTCCGCGCCCGCCGATCCGCTACGGCGAGATTGCAACAAATTCTTGCGCGAACGGCTTCGCGCCCGGCGTCACGCGCGCCCGATGCGCGGATGCGCGAGCCCCGCGAACGCGGCTGCCTCGCCCGGCGACAGGTCGAACAGATCGCCGGTGAGATCGCGCGGATGCTCGGCCGCCGGCCGGTTGCGCATGCGCGCGACGTGCGTGGGCGCCACGTACGCGGCCGCCGTTTCGAGCGGCGGCACGTCGAACAGATCGCGCGTGACGCCGCGCACGGCGTCCGTCGGCGAACGGCCGCGCAAGCGCGCGACCAGCTCGACGAAGCGATCGAAATCGCCCGCGCGCGTGGCCTTGTTCACTTCCGCGAGATCGCGCGCCTTCAGCACGCACGGCTGCGCGAGCCGCACGAAATACGGCGCCTCGAGCTCGACCGACAGCGCGAGCGGATAGCTCTTTCCCGTCTGCTCCTTCGCACGCCCGATGCAGTCGACCACGGCCGCGCCCTGGGCGGCGCCCAGCGGCCTGCCCGTGCTCACGCTGCGAAGATGGTCGGGAAACACGCGCAACTGCGTGCCGACCGTCAGCGCGGTGGACGATGCGCACACGAGCGCGTAGTGCTGTTCGCGACGCCGGCCCGACGGCAGCGTCGAGCGGCTGGCGATGAACGTATGCGGCGGCAACGGCCGCACCTGCCCGCTTGCGTCGACCCACGCGTTCCACAACAGCGCGTCCTTGCGCTCGCCCGCGCGCGGACGCGACGCGACCGGCGAGAACAGCGCGAGCAGCGAGCCCGTGCGATGCGCGGCGACTTGCGCGCTGCTGCCGAGCGGCTGGTTGATGCCCCACAGAAAACGCCCGCCGCCGAGCCGGCGCTCCCATTCCTTGCGAAGCACAACGGTCGGCAGTTCCTCGCCGGACTCGGCGCCGATCTTGGTCCAGCAGAACGTGGGAGGGAGGTGTTTCAGTGTCATCAACTTTCTCGGGATACAGCCTCGCTGCCGACAGCAAGCCCATTCAACATCCGTAACTGTATAGGTATAATGCATCGCATGGAAGCCCCGGACCAGGATTTTCCCGTTCAAGACCTGTTGCGCCGCTTGATGGCAGATACACGCTCGTCCAGCGAAATCGCGCGACTTTCCGGGGTCAGCCAGCCCACCGTGTCGCGCCTTCGGCTGTCGAACGGGCGCCGGCTGCGCCGCAGCGCGCCATTCAGCAAGCTATGCAGTTTCTATGGTGTCGATACGGAGCCGTCGCGCCGCCGGTACAACGACCTGCTGCGCGACGCGATCGTCGACGCGTGGGACGGCTCGGACGAGCACGGGCGCGCGCTGCTGGTCGTGATTCAGGGGCTGAAGGGTTTGCAGGCGAAGGCGGATGACGGGTAATCGCGGCGACGTACCCGGTCATTCATCGAGATTGAACGTGATCGGCACGCGCGCCCGCGTCGGCGACGGCGCGCCGTTTTCCCCATGCGCAGCGCAGCGGCTCGCCAGCACCGCGTCGCGCGCCGCGGCATCGAGGCGCGGATAGCCGCCGCCGGTCACGACACGCGCGGCGACCGCCTGGCCGGCCGCATCGGTCTCCAGTTCGACGCGTGCGGCGCCGTGCTCACCCGTGCCGTCGCCCTGGCGGCGCGCCCGTCAAGCGTCGCACGCCGCGCCGCATTGCGCGAGCGAATTCTCCTTGCTGCGGAAAACCAGCGGCTGTTCATCGTTCGGCGCGCGCCGTCGCGCGAACTGCACGGCCTGTTCGACCTGCCCGTGATGGGCGGACTTCGCGCACACCGGATCGGCCTCCTTCGGATCGCCGGCCAGCAGGTAGGCCTGGCAGCGGCAACCGCCGTGATCCACATGCCGTTCGTCGCACGTGCGACACGGCTCGCGCATCCAGTCGTCGCCGCGAAACGCGTTGAACGCATCGCTGTCGTACCAGATTTCCCGCAGCGACCGGTCGCGCACGTTCGGCAGCGCGAGCCCCGGCAGCGAGCGCGCGGCATGGCACGGCAGCGCGGTGCCGTCCGGTGCGACGCCGAGGAACACCGAGCCCCAGCCGTTCATGCACGCCTTCGGGCGGCGCTCGAAATAGTCGGGCACGACGAACAGGATCTTGCAGCGCTCGCCGATCAGCTTGCGATAGCGGTTGACCGTTTCCTCGGCCGCGCGCACCTGCTCGACGGTCGGCATCAACTGGTCGCGATTGAGCATCGCCCAGCCGTAGTACTGCGTGTTCGCCAGCTCCAGGTAATCGGCGCCGAGATCGAGCGCCATCTCGATGATCTGCCCGACGTGCGGCAGGTTGTAGCGATGCAGCACGCAGTTGAGCACCATCGGGTAGCCGTGCGCCTTGATCAGCCGTGCAACGTCGCGCTTCAGTTCGAACGTGCGCGTGCTGGTCAGGAAATCGTTCAGCTCGCGCGTCGAATCCTGCAGCGACAACTGGATGTGGTCGAGCCCGGCGGCCTTGAGCCGCTCGATGCGCGCGACGTTCAGCCCGATGCCCGACGTGATCAGGTTCGTATAGAAGCCGAGCCCGCGCGCATGCGCGACGAGCGTCTCGAGGTCGCCACGCTGCAGCGGCTCTCCGCCCGAGAAGCCGATCTGCGCGGCGCCGAGCGCGCGCGCATCGGTGATGACCGTGCGCCACGCGTCGGTGTCGAGTTCCGCGCCGTGCGTCGCGAAGTCGACCGGGTTGTAGCAGAACGCGCAGTGCAGCGGGCAGCGGTACGTGAGTTCCGCGAGCAGCCACAGCGGCGCGGACGGACGGAGCATGTCGGGCGTCATGTCAGTCCAGCCAGCCGCGCAGTCGCGCATGATCGAGGAAACGGTAGACGTCGGTCGCGAGATCCGATTGCATGAACAGGCGTTCGAGCTCGCCGATGATGTCGTCCAGTTCGCGCGTGCCGTCGCAGCGCGCGAGAATCTCGCCGGCGCTCGGGTTGAGCTTGACCATGCCCTCCGGATAGAGGAGCACGTACGCATCCTGGGCCGCCTCCCATTGCAGGCGGTACATGCCCCTGAGGCAGGGGCGCAGCGGCACGCCGCTGGCGGCTTCGATCGCGTTCATACGGGGTAGGCCTTTTCAACGGCGTCGAGCATCGACCACAGGATGTCGAGCTTGAATTGCAGAATGCCGAGCGCGCGCTGCTGCGCGTCCGGTGTCGTGAAATGCTGCAGCGTGACCGCGAGCCCGTGTTCGACGTCGCGCTGCGCGAGCGGCACGCGGCTGCGGAAGTAATGGAGCCCGGCCGGCTCGATCCACGGGTAATGCGACGGCCAGCCCGCGAGCCGGTCGAGATGGATCTGCGGCGCGAACATCTCGGTCAGCGACGAGCACACGGCTTCCTGCCACGGCGCGCGCCGCGCGAAGTTCACGTACGCATCGACCGCGAAGCGCACGCCGGGCAGCACGTGCTCGAGCGACCACAGCGCGTCGCGCGTCAGACCGCATGCCTCGCCGAGCCGCACCCATGCCTCGATACCGCCTTCGTTGTCGCCCTGCCCGTCGTGGTCGATCAGCCGCTGGATCCAGCGGCGCCGCGTCTCGCGATCGGGGCAGTTCGACAGGATCGCCGCATCCTTGAGCGGGATGCAGATCTGGTAATAGAAGCGATTCGCGACCCAGCCGCGGATCTGCGTGGGCGAACAGGCGCCGCTGTTGAGCCGCCGGTTGAACGGATGATGGATGTGATAGCGCGACTCGAGCGCACGCAGGCGCGCCTCGAATTCGGTCGCGGTCCAGGGCGTCGCGTGCAACGCCGTAGCGGGGATCGGTGCGTTCATCGTCAGACCTGGAATTGCATGCCGTCGTGCGCGACGTCGATGCCGTGCGCGCGCAGGTGCGCGTGCTCGACGGAATGCGGATCGAGAATCGGGTTCGTGTTGTTGATGTGCGTGAGCACCTTGCGCGTTCGCGCGGGCAGCGTGTCGAGCCAGTCGATCATGCCGGGCCGCCCGGATTCCGCGCACTGCGCGAGATGCCCCATGTCGGCCGCGTGCTTGCCCGACAGGCCGAGATCGATCATCTCGGTGCCGGTCCAGAACGTGCCGTCCACCAGCACGAGATCGGCGCCGTCCATGGCCGCGCGCACGTCGTCGGTGACCGACGCGAGCCCCGGCGCATAGAACGCGCGCCGCCCGCTCGCGACGTCTTCGATCGACAGCGCGATGTTGTCGCCGGGCGCGGCCGACGCGCGTCGCGGCGAATAAGGCGGCGGCTTGCTGTCGACGGCGAGCGCGGTAAAACGGATTCCGCTCGCCGCCGGCACCGCGAACGGCTCGCCCGGCACGATCGTGTGGGCGGCGACGCCGCAGTAATGGCCGAGCAGCGGCACGAGCGGCAAGCCGGTCGACAGGTCGTCGAGCACCGGCGCGCTCGCGTAGAGCGGCAGCGGCGTCGAGCGCTCGCGCAGCATCAGCAGGCCCGTCACGTGATCGATCTGCGCGTCGCACAGCACGACGGCGGCGATGCCGCTGTCGCGAATCGCGCGCGCCGGTTGCAGATCCGGATCCGCGCGCAACTGGGAAAGGATGTCGGGCGACGCGTTGACGAGGACCCAGTCGACGCCGTCGTCGCTGACCGCGATCGACGACTGCGTGCGCGGCAGCACGTGGCCGCTTCCGCTGCGCGCGCGGCGGCAGTTCGCGCAATTGCAGTTCCATTGCGGCAGCCCGCCGCCGGCTCCCGAGCCGAGTATCTTGATCTTCATGGGCGTCAGCTCCCGAGGCCGCCCGCGCCGATCACGGCGAAACGGGCGGCACGCACGGCGATCAGCGGTTGGCGATGTACATCGTGATTTCGAAGCCGAAGCGCAGGTCGGTGTAAGACGGTGTCGTCCACTGCATGGTGTGTCTCCTGTCGAGTTGATGATGGATGCGTTGCTGGGTGAGTCGAACGACCGCGGCAATCGAGCGGTCGGCTTCTATTCAGCAAGGAGCGTGCCGAAGCCGCATTTCGGCGGCCCGGCAGCGGCAGATGGCTCTCGTCCGGGCATCGCGGCGCAATCCTTACAAATAGCCGACGCGATTCGTGCGAATGCGCTCCGCCGCCCCGGCGGAACGATGTCCGCGAGTGGTCACAGGTGTTGAATCGTTGAACACCGGTGTTGCAAGTTGACACACCGGCTGTGACAGGTCGCGCGCAGCGCGGCGGGCGCGTCAGCTTTCGTCGGACGGTTGACGCCCGGCGTCGGCGGCCGGCATCTTCCGGTAGATGGTGTTGCGCGAGACGCCGAGCGCGCGCGCCGCCGCGGACACGTTGCCGCCGTGACGCGCCAGCGCGGCGGCGATCGCGGACGCGGCGACGTCCTGCAGGCGCGCGTCGGCGGGCAGCACCGCGTCCATGACGGCGGGCCCGGCGCTCGCCGCGGCCGGCAGATTGGGCGCGGCCTGGCCCGCGTGCACGTCCTGCACGTCTGCGCGCCGCAGGTCGTCGAAGAAGTCGTCGGGCAGATGCTCGCGCCGGATCTCGCCATCGTCGTCGACCATGGCCGCCGCCGTGCGCAGCAGGTTGCCGAGCTGGCGGAAATTGCCGGGCCACGTGCAGCGCACGAACAGCTCCATCACGTCCGGCGCGACGGACAAGGGCGGGCGGCCCGGCCCCGCGAACGCCTCGCGTTGCAGCATCTTCTGCACGACGACCGCGAGATCCGTGCGGTCGCGCAACGGCGGCAGGCGCACCACGAGGCCGTTCAGCCGGTAGTAGAGATCCTCGCGGAAACGGTTCTGCGCGATCATCTCGCGCAAGTCGCGGTGCGTCGCGCAGATGATCGCGATGTCCACCGCGATCGTCTTCGTCGACCCGAGCGGGTTCACGAGGCGCTCCTGCAGCACGCGCAGCAGCCGCACCTGCAGCGGATACGGCATGTCGCCGATCTCGTCGAGAAACAGCGTGCCGCCGTTCGCCTGCAGCAGCTTGCCGATCGCCCCCTTGCGACGCGCGCCGGTGAACGCGCCCTCCTCGTAGCCGAACAGCTCGGACTCGATCAGCGTCTCCGGGATCGACGCGCAGTTGACCGCGACGAACGGCGCGTCGCGGCGCGGCGAGTCGTTGTGGATCGCCTGCGCGAGCAGTTCCTTGCCGGTGCCGGTCTCGCCGGTGATCAGGATCGGGATGTCCTTGCCGATCACCTTGCGCACCTTCGCGATCACGCACGCGACCTGCGCATCGCCGGTGTCGAGATAGTTGAGCCGCGACAGGCCCGCCGACGCGCCCGTCGCCGGCGCGGGCACCGCGTTCGGGCGCGCGGCCGGCGCGCCGGCGTCGTGAACGTCCGTCGGCCGGCTGCCTTCGGCGAGCGTCGCGCGGCGGAAGTGCACGCGCGCGCAGACCACCGCGCCGTTGCCGAGATTGAGCATCAGGTGCCGGTCGGTGCTCGCGCGCATGCGGTCGATCAACTGCGCGCTGGTGACGTCGAACAGCGACGACAGCGTGTGCGCGCGCAGCGCGGCGAGCGGCATGCCGAGCTGGAACTGCGCGCTGCGATTGGCCGACAGGAAGCGCCCGTCGGCGGTGAACGCGACGATCCCCTCCATCAGCGTGCCGAGGAACTCGGGGCGGCCATGGAACGACACCTGCAGCGTTTCCTGAAAGGTCGTCGTAAACAGGTGATTCTCGATCATCTGCACCGACATCTTCGCGAGCGCCATCGTGTGCTGGTGATAGCTGCGGTGGTCGCCCGTCACGTCGAGCACGCCGATCGCGTCGCCGTACGGATCGAGGATCGGCACGCTCGAACAGGTCAGGAAGCGGTTCGCGGCCAGGAAGTGCTGGTCGCCGTGGACGACCATCGGGCACAGCTCGGCCAGCGCCGTGCCGATCGCGTTGGTGCCCTGCCGGTTCTCCGCCCAGTTCGCGCCCGGGCGCAGCGCGACCTTCTCCGCGCGGCGCAGGAAATCGTCGTCGCCGATCGAATGCAGGATCAGCCCTTCCGCATCGGTCAGCACGATCATGCTCTGCGTGTTGACGATCTGCTCGTGCAGCGTCTCCATCACCGGCATCGCGTGCACGCACAGCACCCGGCTCTGCTCGCGCTTGAGCACGAGCGCCGCGTTCGACAGCACGTCGTAGTCGGGTCGTGCCGATACCTGCAGGCCGAACGTCTCCGAGCGCTCGTGGGCCTTCTGGATCGACGGCGCGGGCCAGCCAGCGGGATGCGCGGCCCGTGACCCGGCCGCCTGCTCTACGTCATCGCGCATTGTCTCCTCCGGGGGATCCTTCCGGTCAACTGCCGGACTCTTTGCCGTCATTGCAAGCAAGCATCGGGCCACGCCGGCGAGGCGCAATAAAGTTGAAAGGACGATGTAATGAATCGTCCGGGCGCGGCCGGGCGTGTCGTGCCGCGTGCGCAACGGGCAGGCCTTCGTGATACCGCGAATTCGCGGCGCGTGACTACCCGTGCGAATCCGGATCCTCGCGGCTGGCGCGTTTCTGGCTTTATCGCAGAACCTGCCCGGCCTGCCCGGCCGCATGACGGTTGCCTTCCGATTCCGCCCGAACCCTGTCGACATGACGCATCGCCCGATTCGATCCACGCCGCCGCTCGCCATGCGGGGCTTGCCCGGCCCACCGGCGTCGCCGCGCGCGCCCGTTCGCCGGCGCCTGCATCGCGACGCGCAATCGATCGCGTTCGCCGTGGCCGGCGCCGCGCAAGGCCATCCGGTCGTCGTGCTGCACGGCGGTCCCGGCAGCGGCAGCCAGGCCGGCATCCTGCGGTTGTTCGATCTCGCCCGCGTGCGCGTCGTGCTCGTCGACCAGCGCGGCGCGGGCGCGTCGACACCGCGCGGCGGCACGCGTCACAACGACACCGCGCGGCTGATCGCGGATCTCGAGGCGGTGCGCGAGCAGCTCGGCATCGCACGCTGGGGCGTCGTCGGCGGATCGTGGGGCGCCGCGCTCGCGCTCGCGTATGCGGGCACCCATCCGGAGCGGGTGACGGGCGTCGTGCTGCGCGGCCTGTTCCTGAGCTCGCCACGCGAAGTCCGCGCACTCTTCATGACGTCCCGCACGTGTGCGCCGCGCGAATGGCGGCGCCTGCATGCGGCAGCAGGCGGCGGCCGGCCGGATCGGCTGCTGTCGCGCTGCGCTGTCGGGCTGCGCCCCGGCGCGAGCACGGCCCGGCAGCGCGCAATCGCGCTCGCGTGGCACGCGTATGAAAACGCGATCCTCGGGTCGGCACGCACACGCCGCGCGCCCATGCGCGCGATCCGGTCCGAGAAGACCGTCGGCCGGCTGATCGACAAATACCGGATCCAGGCGCACTACCTGCAACACGATTGCTGGCTCGGCGAGCGGCGCGTGCTCGCGCTCGCGCGACGGGCCGCACAGGCCCACGTGCCGCTGTTCGCCGCGCACGGGATGCACGATCCCGTTTGTCCGGTCGGCAACGTCGAGCGCCTCGCGCGGGCCGTGCCCGACGCGAAAATCGAACGCGTGAAGGCCGGGCATCTGGCAAGCGACCCGGCATTGGCGCGCAGCGTCGCCCGCGCGGCGAATGCGATGTTCGCGACGGTGCCGTTCACGTGACGGCCCCGCGCCCGGTCGTGTCACGACGGGACCGCGCACGCGGCCGCCTCACGCTCAATCCCACGCATAGCGCACGCCGACCCACGCGCCGCGCGGCGCGCCCGGCCCGACGAACTGCTCGTTCACCGGATTGGCGCCGTCGAACGTATGGTTCGGCCCGTTGAAGAAATTCTGGCCGAGCGCGCCGAAGCTCGCGTAGCGCGTGTCGAACAGGTTCGTCACGCTCGCGAACACCTCGAACCGCTTCGTGATCCGGTAACGCATGTCCAGATCGACCAGCACGTAGCCCGCGATCCTGCCGTTCACGTCGCCGTTGTTCTCGTCGCCGCGCGCATACACGCCGCTGCGCCACACGACGTTCGCGCCGATGTCCCATGCGGGCGTCGCCGCATAGTCGAGCCGCAGCTTCACCGTATGCGCGGGAATGCCGGGGATGCGGTCGCCCGGCTTGACCGTCACGTTGCCGTTCGCGTCGGCCGCTGAATTCGCCGGGCTGTGTTCGATCCACGACGATCGGTAGGTCGCATCGACGTAGCTGTACGACAGCCCGACACCGAGCGGGCCGAACCGCGTGCGGCCGGCAAGCTCGATCCCCTGCCGCCGCGTCTCGCCGACGTTGCGGAAGTAGCCCTGCGCGCTGGCCGGGCTGCTGATGAACTGGATGTCGTCGGTCAGCGTCGTGCGATAGGCGGCGGCGCTCCAGGTCGTCGCGGCGCCGATGCGGCCGCGCACGCCGGCTTCGAACGTCTTCGAGATCACGGGCTTGAGCGCCGGGTCGGCGATGAAGTCGTTCGGCAGCGAACACGGCGCGGCCGGGTCCGCACACGCGAGCTCGATCGCGGTCGGCGAACGCATGCCTTCGTTGTAGGCCGCATACGCGGTGAAACCCGGGACCGGGTTCCAGTTGAGCCCGACCGCGGGATTGAAGCGCGAGAACACGTGGTTGCCGTCGAGCAGCGGCTGCACGCCGCTCTCGTCGCCGATCCGCGCTTTCGACCAGTCGTAGCGGCCTGACAGCGTCAGCGTCCAGTGCGGCGTCAGCGACAGCGCGTCGCTCAGGTACAGGCCGACGTTCGCGTTGCGCGTCTTCGCGCTGGTCTGCCGGACGAAATCGCCGATGCCGATCGCCGCGCGCGCATCGGTGAACGATGCGTCCTGCGATGATGCAACGTAGCTCGAGTTCGCGACATCGGCCGAGACGCCCGCGACCAGCCGGTTCGCCATCCCGCCGAGCTTGCCGAGCAGCGTGAGCTGCACGCTGCCGCCGTAGCTGTCGGTGACGATCGTCGATTGCGCGTTGCTGCCCTGCACCGTGTCGACCGTGCCGTCGTCGTCCACCGATCCGTAATCCGTATTGTTGTTGCTGCTCGTGTTGGCGTTGCGCAGGTGCCGGTAGTACGCATTGCCGCTCAACTCGACGTTCTCGCCGAAAAAGCGCTCGCCCGACAGCGTCAGGTAGCCGGCGCTGTTGCGGTTCCGGTCCGGATACGTATACGCCTGCTTCCGGTTGTCGAGGAACGAGCGCGGGATCGTCTGGGTGCCGGAGAGCGTGTTGTCCGCGCCGCCTGCGGCGATCGACAGCGTCGTGTCCGCATCGGTGTAGCGCAGCTTGCCGAACGCCTGCCGCACGCGGCTCGCGTTATGGTCGGCCCAGCCGCCGTCGTTCGCGACGTTCGCGGTCGCGTAATAGTCGAGGTTCGGGCCGATCGTGCCGCCCTGCTCGATGCTCGCGGTCTTGCGGCCCCACGCACCGCCCGACACCTCCGCTTCGCCGCCCGGGCTCGACCTGCCGTTCTTCGTCGTGACCGCGAGCGCACCGCCGAGCGTGTTGAGCCCGTACACCGGGTTGGAGCCCGGAATCAGCTGCACGCGGTCGATCGCCTGCGTGGGCAGGATGTCCCAGTTCACGACGTCCCCGAACGGCTCGTTCACGCGCACGCCGTCGACGAACACCGACAACCCCTGCGGCGTGCCGAGCAGCGGCGACGCGGTGAAGCCGCGATAGTTGACGTCCGTCTGGTACGGGTTGCCCTGCGCATCCGAGATCGTCACGCTCTGCAGGTTCGCCGCGAAGAAATCGGCGAGCGTCGCGCGGTGCTGCGCGTCGAGCTCCGCCGCACGCACCGTCTGCACGTTCGCCGGCACCTCCGACAACGGCGTGCCGATCCCGAGCAGCGGCGTCGTGCCGACGACGACGACCGCGGGCAGCACGATGGCCGGCTCGGGCGGCGCAATCGTGCCGCCGTCGGCCGGCTGCTGCGCGCGCACACCGCCGGCTGGCAGGCCGAACAGCGCCAGCGCGCCGACGGTCGTACCGATGCATCGCGCACGCCGGCCGCCCCGCGTCGTGCCGTCGCGCGCGGCTGCCTTTGGTCTCCTGATCATTCCGTTGTCTCCGCACTTGTATTCCGCCGGCCCGTGCGATGCACCGCGCGGCGCTGATTGTTGTCGCGAAGTCCGCGTGCGAGAACCGTGCCAGCGCCGCGAGCGCAAGCGGTGCGCGCTGTGCCGCACCTCGCCTTGTGAAGGCATGCGGGCGACCGACGGCCCGCTGTTCAGCGGACTGCGCCACCTGTCATGTTTGGCAACACTTCGCGCGCGACGGTGTACCTGAATGCAACACCTGCGTGCACGCCACGGTGCGCGCCGCCGATCGGCCCATCGCACGCGATGCGGCGGTGTGCCGCGTCATACCGGCTTCCCGCCGCGATGGCATGCGACTTGCGTGACGGGCAGTGCACTCGGCCCGGAACCCCAACCGTGCCGGCGCGACGAATCGGTCGCGGCGGTGCGACCACAATGACTCAGGAGACAACCATGAAGAAACTCTCGGCTTCAGCGAGCCGGCTGGCGACGATCGGCATCGCGGTGGCAGCCGCCGTCGCGCTGAACCCCGGCCTCGTCGAAGCGGCCGCGGACTACCCGGCCGTGACCTACCAGCGCCTGACCGATGCGCACGGCGATCCGGGCTGGCTGACCTACTACCGCACCTACGACGGCCGCTCGCATTCGCCGCTCAAGCAGATCGACACGTCGAACGCGAAGGATCTCAAGCAGGTGTGGGCGTACAAGTTCCCCGCCGACCTGAAGCAGGGCTTCGAGGCGACGCCGATCGTCAATGGCAACTACCTGTTCGTGACGACGCCGAAGGACAACGTCTACGCATTCGATGCGAAGACCGGCAAGCAGCTGTGGAAATACGAGCCGAAGCTCGGCGCGGCCTCGTTCAAGACCGCGTGCTGCGACGTGGTCAACCGCGGCGTCGCGCTGTACGGCAAGAACGTCTACATCGCGATGCTGAACGGCGAAATCGCGGCGCTCGACGCGCAGAGCGGCAATCTCGTGTGGAAGAAGCAGATGTTCGAGCCGGGCCTCGGCTACGCGTTCTCGCTCGCGCCGCTCGCGATCGACGGCGCGATCGTCGTCGGCACGTCCGGCGGCGAATACGGGATTCGCGGCTACATCGCCGCGCTGAATCCGGAGGACGGCTCGCAGGTCTGGAAACGCTACACGATCCCGGCCGCCGGCGAAAAGGGCGCGGAAACCTGGCCCGACGGCATGCAAAGCCACGGCGGCGGCGCCGCGTGGCTCACCGGCACGTACGACGCCGCATCGCGCACGCTGTACTGGGGCGTCGGCAACCCCGGCCCGTGGCTCGCGGCGCTACGCCCCGGCGACAACCTGTATTCCGACTCGCTGCTCGCGCTCGATGCGAAGAGCGGCAACCTGAAGTGGCACTACCAGTACACGAACAACGACACGTGGGACTACGACGGCGTGAACGCGGCCGTCCTCGCGGACATCAAGTACAAGGGCAAGGACTACGACGCGATCATTCACGCGGACCGCAACGGCTTCTTCCACGCGATCGACCGCACGACCGGCAAGCTGATCTACGCGACGCCGTTCGTGAAGGCGTTGTCGGTCACCGGCTACACGGAAGACGGCAAGCCGATCCAGGACGCATCGAAGTTCCCGAAGGCCGGCACGACGATCGAAACGTGCCCGAGCTTCCTCGGCGGCAAGAACTGGTGGTCGATCTCGTACGACCAGGAACGCAACATCGCGGTCGTGCCCGCGCTGCATGCGTGCATGAGCCTGACCGGCAAGTCGGTCAGCTACATGGAAGGGCTGCCGTATCTCGGCGAAGGCTTCGAGATCAAGCCCGAACCGGGCAGCGAAGGCTACGGCGAACTGATGGCCATCGACGTGAACACCGGCAAGAAGCTGTGGAGCCACTGGTCGAAGAAGCCGTGGAACGGCGGCGTCGCGACCACGGCGAGCGGCCTCGCGTTCAGCGGCTCGCTCGACGGCCACCTGTACGCGTTCGATACGGCGACCGGCAAGGTGCTGTGGGAAAGCCCGCAACTGGCGAGCGGCATCATTTCGCAGCCGTCGGTGTACGAGGTCGACGGCAAGGAGTATGTCGCCGTGCTCGCCGGCTATGGCGGCGCGAACCCGATCTGGGGCGGCCCGATGGCGGACATCGCGAAGGACGTTCCGCGCGGCGGCACGCTCTACGTGTTCGCGCTGAACTGAACCGGCGCCACGCCCGAGTCGCGCCCGCATGCGCCCGATGCGGGCGCGACGCCCCACCCGCTTCAACCGGACACACCACCATGAATACTCGCCTCACTTCCGTTACCGTCGCCAGTCTGCTCGCCGTGGGCGTGGCGCTGACACCGGCAGCCGCGTCGGCCGGCGTGCGCGTCTGCACGCTGCCCGGCAGCCCGACCACCGCGCTCGACCGCGCCGTTGCGCGCGAAGTGTTCCGCACCGCGGGCATCGCCGCGACCTTCAACGCACGCGGCGTCGACGACAACGGCGACGACGACGGCATCTCCGCCAGCGAGCTGACGAAATCGCTCGAACGCGACTGCGACGTGATCGCCGGCTTCCCGCGTTCGGCGATCGCCGATGCGTCGGGATCGAAGATGTCGTTCTCGCAGGGCTATCTGCGCTCCGGCTACGTCAGCGTGTCGCTGCCCGATGCGCAAGCGCCGTCCGGCGCCAAGGAAACGATCGCTGCCACGTACGGCAGCCCGTCGCAACTGATCGCCGCGCAGCAGACGAACGCGCGCTTCGACCTCGAGAACACGAGCGAGAAAACGATCGGCGCACTCGCCGCGGGGCGCGCGCAACGCGCGATCGTCTGGTATCCGAGCGTCGTCGCCTACGAGCGTGCCCATCCGAAACAGCGGTTCAAGGTGGCGGCGACTGCCTCGCCGTACTCCGACTGGCAACTGTCGTTCGCATTCGGGCCCGGCAAGGACGCGCTGCAAAAGCGCATCGACGCCACGCTGTCGCGGATGAGCGGCAACGGCCGTCTCGCGTCGCTCACGCGCGGCTGGACGCTTCCCGACGACATCGCGCAAGCCGCCGCCACGCACGTGCCCGGCCGGTTTCTCGACGGCGCGATCGCATCCGCGCAGCGGCCGGCGAAGAGCGGCTTCGTCAAGGTTTCGACGAGCGAAGGCAGCGGCGTCCCGTCGTTCGACCAGGCGCAGGTGCAACACGGCAAGAAGCTCTACGGCGATGCGTGCGCGAAATGCCACGGCGACCAGCTCGAGGGCAATACCGCGCCCGCGCTGAGCGGGGAATCGTTCGCGCCCGAGGGCAAGTCGCACATCACGGTCGGCGGCATCTTCCTGTACATGTCGAGCAACATGCCGGCCGACCGCCCCGGCAAGATGACCGCACAGGAATACGAGGACCTGATGGCGTTCCTGCTGTACTCGAACGGCTACGACGCGTCGCAGGCCAAGCTGACCGCCGAGATCGCCAACGCGTCGAAGGCGCCGCTCATCGCCGGGCCGCGCAAGTAACTTTCCCGCCCGCTTCCGTTTCGGTCGACCGCCGCGCCGGGCAGCCCGCCCGGCGTGCGGGCCCCGCTTTTTCCTTTCCTTTCATTTCGTTCAGGACGACACCATGATCTCCCGCCATCGCAGAACCTTCATCGTGCAGGCCGCCGGCCTGTGCGCCGCGCTCGCGGCCGGCACGCGCGCATTCGCGGCCGCCCCGCCGGTCGACGAAAACGACGCGACGGCGAAGACGCTCGGCTACCGCGCAAAGGCCACGACCGTCGACGCGGGCAAGTTCCCGAAGTATCAGGCCGGCCAGACGTGTTCGAACTGCCGCTTCTACAAGGCTGCCGCGGGCGAATCCGTCGGCACGTGCCCGATGTTCGCGGGCAAGACGGTTGCCGCCGAAGGCTGGTGCAACGTCTATGCCAAGCTCGCTTGATGCCGGGCCCGCCCGCGAGCGCGACGACGCGTCGCGACGCGGCGCGGATGCCGAACGTGCGGTGCATCTGCATGCGCTGATCGCGCTGGGCATCGACCGCGGATACGTGACGCACGGCGAAATCGCCGATGCGTTGCCCGACGAGACGGTCGAACGCGCGGATGTCGACGCAGCCGCGTCGATGCTGCGCGAGTTCGGCATCGACGTACGCGAGCATGCCGGCGAGTACACCGCGTGGACGCTCGACCGTCATTTTGCGCAGATGTCGGAAGTCGCGGCGCCGCTCGCCGACGCGTCGACGCCGCTCGCGACCGACGACTTGCTCGCGGGCCGGACCAACGATCCGGTCCGGCTCTATCTGCGGGAAATGAGCGCGACACCGCTGCTCGAACGCGACGAGGAGATCGCGCTCGCGCTTCGTCTGGAAAGCGGCCGTGCCGCATGCATCGACGCATTGAGCCGCGACCCGGCGGCGCTCGCCGCCGTCGCCGCGATCGCGGACGACATCCGTGCCGGAAAGGTGGCGGCGTCGGTTTACGTGACGGGGCTGACCGGCGATATCGAATCGCCTGCCGGCGCGCCGACGGTGTTGCCCGACGATCCGGCCACGGAATCGCCGGCGCCGGACGATACGGCGGACCCTTCCGTCGACGGCGCCGCGTGGCGCGATACGGTGGTCGAGGCGCTCGAGCGCGCCGGTGCGCTGGCGCCGGCCATGCAGCATGCATTGCACGCGGACGGCTTCGCGTCGGCCGCTTGCCGGGCGCTGCTGCGCGAAGCGGCCGCGTCGACCGGCACCGTCCGCTTCACGTCGCGCGCAATCGAACGCATCGGGCAGGCGAACCGCGAGCGCGCGACCCAGGCGCGCACGCTCGAAAAGCGGCTCGTCGACACGCTGGCCGCCTCGGGCATCCGTACGGAATCCGCGCGCCACGACCTCTTCACGCCGTGCGACGACGTATACGCATGGCTGCACGCATGCAGCGCCGCACACCCCGACTGCGCCGCCGCCCTCGCCCGCCATGCGCCGACGCTGATCGACGCGCGCAGCGCACTCGCGCGCGTCGCCGCTCAGTCGCCGTTGCCGCTCGACATCGCGATCGCGCTCGACGCACGGTGCGCGCGTATCGAGCGGGCGATGCAACCCGCGAGAACCAAGCTGTTCCAGAGCAACCTTCGGCTCGTCGTGTCGGTCGCCAAACGCTATGCCGATCGCGGCCTGCCGTTCTCCGACCTGATCCAGGAAGGCAATATCGGCCTGATGAAGGCCGTCGATCGCTACGATCACCGGCGCGGCTTCAAATTCTCGACCTATGCGACGTGGTGGATCCGGCAGGCGATCACCCATGCGCTCGCCGACCTGGGCCGCACGATACGCGTGCCCGCGCATACGGTCGATGCGCTCAACAAGCTGTCGCGGCTCGCGCGCATCCATCGGCAACGAACCGGCGACGTCGCCGACGCGCGGGCGCTTTCGGCGCAGATGCGGCTGCCGGTCGACAAGGTGCGCGAGCTGATGGGCATCGTGCGCGAACCGATCTCGGCCGACCTGCCGGTTTCGCCCGATCACGACCTCACGCTGTGCGACGTCACGATCGACACCGACGCACCGACGCCGGAAGAAGCCGCGAGCGCCGGCCAGTTGCGCACCGCGGTCGCGGCGCTGATCGATTGCCTCCCCGCCCGCGAAGCGTGGATTCTTCGCCTGCGATACGGGATCGACGTCGACAACGAGTATTCGCTGCGCGAGATCGGCCGGCAACTGAACCTGTCGGCCGAACGCGTTCGTCAGCTCGAGGTATCGGCGCTCGAACGCATCCGGCAATTCAGGCACGCACCGGCGCTGCGCTCGCTGCTCGCCTGATGCGGCCGTGCCGGTCGGCCATCTTCCGGCCCGGACGCGGACTGCTCAGGGCTGCAACACGATCTGCTGCATTTCTGAACGCCGCGCGGCATCGTCCCGCCACCACGACGCAGCCGCGCCGATCGGATTGGGCGCCCTATGCCCGGCTGCCGCGGATTTCACTGCAGGCATGCACCGGTCGCGCAACTGGCACGCATGTTGCATTTTCATAAGCGCCGTCAGGAATTACACGAACGCAGGGAGACACGCTTGTCCAAGATCGAATCGGTTCTTCACGAAACCCGTCAGTTCGCGCCGCCTGCGGCGCTCGAGAAGACGGCGACCATTTCCGGCATGCCGGCCTATCGCGCGCTCGTCGCCGAGGCCGAGCAGGATTACGAAGGCTTCTGGGCGCGGCTCGCGCGCGAAGGCCTCACGTGGCGCAAGCCGTTCACCCAGGTGCTCGACGAGAGCAACGCGCCGTTCTACAAGTGGTTCGACGACGGCGAGCTGAACGCGTCGTACAACTGCCTCGACCGCCACGTCGAAGCCGGCAACGGCGAGCGCGTCGCGGTGATCTTCGAGGCCGACGACGGCACCGTCACCCGCGTGACCTACGCTGACCTCCTCGCACGCGTGTCGCGCTTCGCCAATGCGCTGAAGAAACGCGGCATCGGCAAGGGCGATCGCGTCGTCATCTATATCCCGATGTCGATCGAAGGCATCGTCGCGATGCAGGCCTGCGCGCGCATCGGCGCGACGCACTCGGTCGTGTTCGGCGGGTTCTCCGCGAAATCGCTGAACGAGCGCCTCGTCGACGTCGGCGCGGTCGCGCTGATCACCGCCGACGAGCAGGCCCGCGGCGGCAAGACGCTGCCGCTCAAGAGCATCGCCGACGAGGCGATCGCGCTGGGCGGCTGCGAAGCGGTCAAGAGCGTGATCGTCTATCGCCGCACCGGCGGCAA
>NZ_JAUJPV010000037.1:0-36093 GCF_030481585.1 Burkholderia sp. AU45388
CGGTCCGCATTCGACTGGAAATCAGCAATGAATCAGTTTGCTATCCTGTTCGGAGAGCGATTTATGCAGGCGCGTGGGTAACACGTTGTTCAACCGCCTCGCCCACAAAAATGCGGACAGGTTCGATAACCTCGCACGCATCGGAAAACTCAAACCCTTTCCGGCGAACCGCGGCGAATTCGAGCATCTGCTCGGCCTTGCTCGAACCTTGCGCGATACCGTCACAAGCAGTAGCGGAATGGCGACGGAGAGCCACTACTCGACCACCTGCTGCCGTCCACCTGATCCTGCTTCTCGGGACACTCTGAATCCAACGAGTTTCAAGGACGTATCCCGCGCCAAAGCACCAGCTTCTGCTCGAACGACAGCATTGCATTCGCCGGGCTCGACGAAGGCAACACGAGCGTCTCGTACCCGGCCTGGCCGATCACGTCGGCGAACCGCCCCGCCGTCTTGCCGTTGAAGCACACGCGCTTGAGCAACGGCGCATGCGCGCGCAGCGAATCGAAGTCGTTCGGCTTCGCATTCCTGATCGCGGAATCGAGACTGCCCTGCCGATGGCATGCATCGAGCACATCCCAGATGCCGATGCCGTGCGACAGCACGCGCGCAAGCCGCGCATCGTACGGCAGCTCATGCAGCGACGGCTCGCCGAGCACCGCGCCGAGCAGCCGCCAGAACTGGTTGCGCGGATGCGCGTAGTACTGCGCGGCGTCGAGCGACGCCTCGCCCGGAAAGCTGCCGAGGATCATCGTGTGCGTGTTCGGCGCGACGACCGGCGGAAAGCCCTGCAACATCACGCGTCTCCGTGCGACCCGACCGATCGCGGCCCGTCGCCGTGCGCGGCGAGATGGCGCCACAGCGTCGGCAGCATGCACTCGGTGACCATCAGCGGCTTGCCGTGACGCTGGAACACCGAGCGCCGCGCGGCAAACGCGTGCGGCGCGCGCGCGCCCTGCAATGCATGGCTCGCGAGCGCATACAGCGGATGACCGGCGATCACGCGCCGGCTCACGAGCGCCGAGCGCTCGACCTGCGGATCGCTGTACAGCAGCTCCGCGAGCGGCCGCGTGCGCAGCCGCCGCATCGCCTGCCACACGCCCTTGCTGGCCGCGAGCGGCGCGATGCTGTGCGCGGCGACGTACGGCGTGCCGTCGACCGACAGGATCACCTCGCGCACCCACATCGGCGCGCGTGGCGAACTCGCGAGCGCGTCGGGCTCGTCGAACCACGGCGCGTCGACGGCCTCGCGCGTCACGCGCACGGTCACGCGGCCCAGCCGCGCGAGGTGCGCGGTCAGCGATCCGCCGCGCGTCAGCCAGTCGCGCTGGTCGAGCGTGCAGCCAGGCCGCGGCGTCTCGCGCCAGCCGGCCTGCGCGCCGTCGAATCGCATGCGCGCGTTCACGCGGCCCGCGACAGCAGCAGCGCGTTGGTCCGCTTCACGAAGCTCGCCGGATCGTCGAGCATGCCGCCTTCGGCCAGCAGCGCCTGATCGAACAGCAGATGGCACCAGTCGCCGAAATCGGCGCTGTCGGCGTTCAGTTGTTTCACGAGCGCGTGCTCCGGGTTGATCTCGAGGATCGGCTGCATCGCCGGCGCGTTCTGGCCGGCCGCCTTCAGCATCCGCTGCAGGTAGCCGCTCATGTCGTTGTCGTCCGCGACGAGACACGACGGCGAATCGGTCAAGCGGAACGTGACGCGCACTTCCTTCACCTTGTCGCCGAGCGCTTCCTTCATCTTCTCGACGACCGGCTTGATCGCCTCGCCGGCCTGCTCCTGCGCCTTCTTCTCCTCGTCGTTCAGCTCGCCGAGATCGAGATCGCCGCGGGCCACGCTCGCGAGCGGCTTGCCGTCGAATTCGTGCAGGAACGACAGCATCCATTCGTCGACGCGATCGGTCAGCAACAGCACCTCGACGCCCTTCTTGCGGAACACTTCCAGATGCGGGCTGTTCTTCGCGGCCTGCCACGTATCGGCGGTCACGTAGTAGATCTTGCTCTGCTCGGGCTTCATGCGCGACACGTAGTCGGCGAGCGACACGTCCTGCGCGTCGGTGTCGCCGTGCGTCGACGCGAAGCGCAGCAGCTTCGCGATGCGCTCGCGGTTCGCGTGATCCTCGCCGAGGCCTTCCTTCAGCACCTGGCCGAACGCGCCCCAGAACGTCTTGTACTTGTCCTTGCCGGCATCGTCTTCCGCGTTCGCGAGTTCCTCGAGCATCGACAGCGCGCGCTTGGTCACGCCTTCGCGGATCGCCTTCACGTCGCGGCTTTCCTGCAGGATCTCGCGCGACACGTTCAGCGGCAGGTCGGCCGAATCGACGACGCCCTTCACGAAGCGCAGGTATTGCGGCAGCAGTTGCTCGGCGTCGTCCATGATGAACACGCGCTTCACGTACAGCTTCAGGCCGCCGCGATAATCGCGGTTCCACAGGTCGAACGGCGCGTGCGCCGGCACGAACAGCAGTTGCGTGTATTCGCTGCGGCCCTCGACGCGGTTGTGCGTCCACGTGAGCGGATCCTGATGATCGTGCGCGATGTGCTGGTAGAACTGCGTGTACTGCTCGTCGGTGACGTCGCTCTTCGAACGCGTCCACAGCGCGCTCGCCTGGTTGACGGTTTCGTCCTCGTCCTTCAGGACCATCTCGCCCTTTTCCTGATCCCACTCTTCCTTGCGCATCAGGATCGGCAGCGCGATGTGGTCGGAATACTTCTGGATGATCGACTTCAGGCGGTGCGACGACAGCAGGTCGTCCTCGCCTTCGCGCAGGTGCAGCGTGATCGTCGTGCCGCGCTGCGCGCGCTCGATCGCGTCGATCGTGAAATCGCCCTCGCCCGCGCTTTCCCAGCGCACGGCCTCGTTCGCCGGCAGGCCGGCGCGGCGCGTTTCGACGGTGATCTTGTCGGCCACGATGAAGCCCGAGTAGAAGCCGACGCCGAACTGGCCGATCAGCGCCGCATCCTTCTGCTGGTCGCCCGACAGCTTCGTGAAGAATTCCTTGGTGCCCGAACGCGCGATCGTGCCGAGGTTCGCGATCGCCTCGTCGCGGCTCATGCCGATGCCGTTGTCGTCGATCGTGATCGTGCGCGCGGCCTTGTCGTAGCCGATGCGGATGCGCAGGTTCGGATCGTTCTCGTACAGCGCGCTGTCCGCGAGCCCTTCGAAACGCAGCTTGTCGGCCGCGTCGGACGCATTCGACACCAGTTCGCGCAGGAAGATTTCCTTGTTGCTGTAGAGCGAATGGATCATCAGGTGGAGGAGTTGCTTGACCTCTGCCTGAAAGCTCATCGTTTCGTGTGCCATGGATGCTGTTTCCTCTTACTTGAACTGAAAGGGGGGCGCCGGCGCCCGGCGCGCGATGCCGGCGGACCCGCGAAGGACGGCCCGTTTGGGACGGCCCGTTCGGGACGACCGCCTGGCGCAGGCGATTTGCGCGCGTATCTGGGGACGGCGCGCGGCATTTCAAGAGCCGGCGTGCCGCGCCGCGTCACGACGCGCGCCGCGCCGCCGAGTCGATATAGCGTGCCAGCAGCCCGGGCAGCGCCGGATCGCCGCAATTCGCGACGTTGAAGCGCATCCACGTGGACGGCGATTGCTGCGGCGAGAACAGGCTGCCCGGCGTCAGCAGGAAGCCGGCTTCGTGCGCGACCGCCGCGAGCGCGTCCGAATCGACGCCCGTGTCGGCCCACAGGAACATCCCGGCCGCCGGCATCGTGAAAAGCCCGAGCCCCGTGCGCTCGAGCATCCGCGCGGTCTTGTCGCGCACGCCGTCGAGCCGCGCGCGCAGCCGCTCCACGTGACGCCGGTAATGGCCTTCGGTCAGAATCTTGTACAGCACGCGCTCGTTGAGCTCGGGCGTGGTCATCCCGACCAGCATTTTCTGGTCGGTGACCGCCTTCGCGATCTCCGGCGCGCAGGCCACGTAGCCGACCCGCAGGTTCGCCGCGAGCGTCTTCGAATAGCTGCCGAGATAGATCACGCGCTTCAACTGGTCGAGGCTCGCGAGGCGCGTGGCCGGATAGCTCGGCGGGCACAGGTCGCCGTACACGTCGTCCTCGACGACGAGGAAATCGTACGCCTCCGCGAGCTTCAGGATCCGGAACGCCTGCGCGGCCGACAGCGACGTGCCGGTCGGGTTCTGCAGCACCGAGTTGATCACGAGCATCTTCGGCCGCCACATCTGCACCAGGGTTTCGAGCGCGTCGAGGTCGGGACCGTCGGGCGTATACGGCATCCCGACGAGCTGCGCGCCCTGCGCGGCGAACCGGCCGAACATCTGGAACCACGCGGGATCGCCGACGATCACCGCATCGCCCGGGCGCATGTAGAGCCGCGAGATCAGGTCGATCGCCTGCGTGATGCCGGAAACCAGCACGATCTGTTCGGGCTTCGCGCCGATCTCGACTTCGGCGAGGCGCGTCTGCAGTTGCTGGCGCAGCGGCAGGAAGCCCTGCGCGGTGCCGAAGCCGAGCATCTGCGCGCCCGACTGGCGCCCAAGGGCGCGCAACGCGCCGGTGATCAACTCGCCGTCGAGCCAGCGGCCCGGCAGGTAGCCGAGCCCCGGGCCCTTCTCCGGGCTGACCGTGTGCAGCATGTTGCGCAGCAGCCAGACGACGTCGATCGTGTTGTGCACGGGCGCGGCCTCGGCCGTGCGCGCGACGCCGTCGGCCGGCTGCGGGCCGGCGCCCGTGCGCTCGCGCACGTAGAAGCCGGAACCGCGCCGCGAGTCGAGGTAGCCCTGCGCGACGAGGCGCTCGTAGGCCTCGACGACGGTGAAGCGCGACACGCTCTTGTCGAGCGCGAGCTTGCGGATCGACGGCATGCGCATGCCGGGACGGAACACGCGTTCGTCGATACGCCGCCGCGCCCACTGGACCAACTGGTCGACGAGCGTGAGCGTGGCCGTGTCGTGCGGCGCGGGAATCTGGGCGAGTGGGACGGTGGACATGGGCGGCAGCTCCAACTGTACCGAAGGCTATCGCGCCGATTGTACCGTTACTGTGCCGGTCGCGCCGATTACAGTTGTCCGGAATGGCGATCGTGCCCGCCGTTGCGGCTGCGCCGCACGGTGCGCTGCGCCCGCCGGCCCGCGTCGCGGCCGGTGCGCCGGCCGGTCCGGCCCCCGCTCGACCCGTCGCCCGCCTACCATGACACTTTCGCTTCCCGACCGACGCTCATGCCAGCCCGCTCCCTGACACTCGATCATCTCGTGATTGCCGCGCGCACCCTCGACGAAGGCGTGCGCCATGTCGCCGACGCGCTCGGCATCGAACCGGCCGGCGGCGGCCGCCACCCGCTGATGCGGACCCACAATGCACTGTTCGGCGCGTGGGGCGGGCTCTACCTCGAAGTGATCGCGATCGACCCCGACGCGCCCGCGCCGGGCGACGCTGCGGAGCCGCCGCGCGCGCGGCTGTTCGGGCTCGACGATCCGGCGATCCACGCGCGACTCGCGCGAGGCCCGTTTCTCGCGCACTGGGTCGCGCGCGTCGACCGCCCGCGCCGGCTTGCGCTGTGGCAGCGCCAGTACCCGGCCCGCATCGCGCCGGTCGTCGCGATGCGGCGCGGTGACCTGAGCTGGGGCCTCACGGTGCCCGACGACGGCAGCTTCCCCGCGTGGCAGGGTGCGGGCGACGGCCTCGTGCCGTCGCTGATCCAGTGGGACAGCCCGCGCCATCCGGCCGAATCGCTGCCGAACGACGGCGTCGCGCTGAAAACGTTCAAGGGTGTCCACCCGCGTGCGGATACGATCCGCGAGCAGCTCGACTGGCTCGGCGCCGCTCACCTGCTCGCCGTCGAATCCACCGACGGGCCGCCGGCGCTCGTCGCCGAATTCGACACGCCGCACGGCGCGCGCACGCTGCGCTGAGCGCTCCGCCGCCTGCCATTCCACACACCCGGCAATACGGAGACACCCAGCCCATGAATTCGCGCGAAACCCGGGGCATGCTGCTCGGCCTCATCGGCGTGATGATCTTCAGCCTGACGCTCCCGATGACGCGGATCGTCGTATCCGAACTCAATCCGCTGCTCAACGGGCTCGGCCGCGCGCTCGCCGCCGCCGTGCCGGCCGGCCTGCTGTTGTGGTCGCGCCGCGAGCCGCTGCCGACCCGCGCGCAACTGAAAAGCCTCGCGATCACGTCGGCCGGCGTGATCATCGCGTATCCGGTTTTTTCCGCGTGGGCGATGAAGAGTGTGCCGGCCTCGCACGGCGCGGTGGTCAACGGGCTGCAACCGCTGTTCGTCGCGCTGTACGCGGCATGGCTGTCGCACGAACGGCCGTCGAAGGCGTTCTGGGCCAGCGCGGTGGCCGGCAGCGCGCTCGTGATCGCGTTTGCGCTGCGCGACGGCGGCGGCGCCGTGCAGGCCGGCGACGCGCTGATGCTCGTCGCGGTCGGCATCGGCGCGCTCGGCTATGCGGAAGGCGCGCGCCTCGCGCGCCAGATCGGCGGCTGGCAGGTGATCTGCTGGGCGCTCGTCGTGTCGGCGCCGTTCCTCGTGCTGCCGGTCGGCTGGCTCGCATGGATGCAGCACGCGGCGCATCCGGGCCCGCTCGCGCCGCGCACGTGGCTCGCGTTCGGCTACGTGACCCTCTTTTCGCAATTCATCGGCTTCTTCGCGTGGTACGCGGGGCTCGCGATGGGCGGCACCGCACGCGTCGGCCAGGTGCAACTGCTGCAGATCTTCTTCACGATCGCCTTTTCCGCGCTGCTGTTCGGCGAAACGGTCACGTCGTCGACGTGGCTGTTCGCGGCCGCGGTGATCGCGACCGTGGTGCTCGGGCGCCGCTCGGCGGTGGCCACGGCGCCGCGCGCCGCTCGCGCCGGCTGATGAGGTGCGCCATAATGAACGTTTTGCCTGATCGGTTTTGCCTGACTGGCCGTGCTTACCCAGCCGTGAAGGCTTCATCGTGCCGGCACTGCCCACCCGGCGGCGTCGAAGCGATGCGCCCGAACGACCTTTCTTGACTGACCACGATATCCGAACGAGGAGACTATGAATCCGAACGACCTGCATCCGCCGCACTGGCAGCTTTCCGAACGCGCCCGCAAGCTGACGAGCTCCGCGATCCGCGAGATCCTGAAGGTCACGGAACGCCCCGAGGTCATCTCGTTCGCCGGCGGCCTGCCCGCCCCCGCGACGTTCCCGGCGGAACGCATGCGCGCCGCCGCCGACCGCGTGCTGCGCGACGCGCCGGCCGCCGCGCTCCAGTACAGCGCGACCGAAGGCTACCTGCCGCTGCGCGAATGGATCGCCGAGCGCTACAGCGTGCGCGTGTCGCAGGTGCTGATCACGACCGGCTCGCAGCAGGCGCTCGACCTGCTCGGCAAGGCGCTGATCGACCCGAACAGCCCGATCCTCGTCGAAACGCCGACCTACCTCGGCGCGCTGCAATCGTTCTCGTTGTACGAACCGCGCTACGTGCAGGTGCCCACCGACGAGCAGGGCCTGCTGCCGGAAGGTCTTACGCCTGAACTCACGCAAGGCGCGCGCCTGCTGTACGCGCAGCCGAACTTCCAGAACCCGACCGGCCGCCGCCTGCCCGTCGAGCGCCGCCGCGCGCTCGCCGCGTTCGCGCAATCGAGCCCGTTCCCGGTGCTGGAGGACGATCCGTACGGCGCGCTGAACTATCAGGGCGAGCCGCTGCCGACGATGCTGTCGATGGCGCCCGACCACGTCGTGCACCTCGGCACGTTCTCGAAGGTGCTCGCGCCGGGCCTGCGGATCGGCTACATCATCGCGCCCGAGGAACTCCACTTCAAGCTCGTGCAGGCCAAGCAGGCCACCGACCTGCACACGCCGACGCTCACCCAGCGCATCGCGCACGAAGTGATCAAGGACGGCTTCCTCGACGAGCACATCCCGACGATCCGCGAGCTGTACAGCGCGCAGTGCGACGCGATGCTCGGCGCGCTCGCGCGCCACATGCCGGAAGGCGTCACGTGGAATCGCCCGGAAGGCGGGATGTTCATCTGGGTGAACCTGCCCGCGCAGATCGACAGCATGAAGCTGCTCGCCGCGGCCGTCGACAACCACGTCGCCTTCGTGCCGGGCGCGCCGTTCTTCGCGGAGAACGCGCAGCAGAACACGCTGCGCCTGTCGTTCGTGACGGTGCCGCCCGAGAAGATCGAGGAAGGCGTCGCGCGCCTCGGCAAGCTGCTGCGCGAGCGCCTCTGATCCCCTTTTTCCCTGTCACGACTCTCTACGAGGAATCGAACGCATGGCTAACGTCTACGACAAACTGAAGTCGCTCGGCATCGAGCTCCCGACCGCCGGCGCACCGGCCGCGGCCTACGTGATGAGCGCGCAAAGCGGCAACACGGTCTACCTGTCGGGCCACATCGCGAAGAAGGACGGCAAGGTCTGGGCCGGCAAGCTCGGCGCCGATCTGCAAACGGAAGACGGCAAGGCCGCCGCCCGCTCGATCGCGATCGACTTGCTCGCGACGCTGCACGCGCACACCGGCGACCTGAACAAGGTCACGCGCATCGTCAAGCTGATGAGCCTCGTCAACTCGACGCTCGACTTCACCGAACAGCACGTCGTGACGAACGGCGCGTCGGAGCTGATCGCCGAAGTGTTCGGCGACGCGGGCAAGCATGCGCGCTCGGCGTTCGGCGTCGCGCAGATCCCGCTCGGCGCGTGCGTCGAGATCGAACTGATCGCCGAAGTCGCGTAACGGGCGCCGCGCGATGCCCGGGCGTCTCGTTCGTTTCAAGCAGGTCGACGTGTTCACGTCGGTGCCGTTCAAGGGCAATCCGCTCGCGGTGGTGTTCGACGCCGATTCGCTCGGCGACGACGCGATGCGCGAGATCGCCCGCTGGACGAACCTGTCGGAAACGACGTTCCTCTGCACGCCGACCGATCCGCAAGCCGATTACCGCGTGCGGATCTTCACGACGGGCGGCGAACTGCCGTTCGCCGGCCACCCGACGCTCGGCACCGCGCATGCGTTCCTGGAAAGCGGCGCGCGGCCGCGCACGCCGGGCCGGCTGATCCAGCAGTGCGGGGTCGGCCGCGTCGCGCTGCGCGAGCAGGCCGACGGCTGGGCGTTCGCCGCGCCGCCGGCACGCGTCACGCCGCTCGACCGTTCGGACTACGCGGCACTGGCCGCCGCGCTGCGCAGCGACGCGCTCGACCTGGACGCCGAGCCGTGCGCGGTGGACAACGGCGCGCCGTGGCTGGTCGTACGGCTGAAGTCGGCCGACGCGTGCATCGGCCTGTCGCCCGATCCGGCCGCGCTGGCGGCGCTGACCCACCGCTACGGCGTGGATGGCCTCGCCGCCTACGCGCCGCATGCCGAAGGCGGCCCGGCGACGTTCGAGGTCCGCTGCCTGATGACGGGCGGCCAGTTCGGCACGCCCGGCGAGGATCCCGTCACCGGCAGCGCGAACGCCGCGCTGGCCGGGCTGCTGACGCGGCAGGAACGCCGCCCCGGCCCGTCGTATACGGCCCGCCAGGGCACGGCGATCGGCCGCGACGGCCGCATCTTCGTCAGCTACGACGCAGACGGCACGACGTGGATCGGCGGCCACGTCGTCACGGTCGTCGACGGCACGTTCCGGTCGCCCGACTGACGTTTCGCGATGTGCGATGGCGCCGGCTCGTCCGGCGCCCCGCGCTTTGCCCAACTATCGCAAAAACGTTCCAGCCAGTAATATCGGGCCTAATCCGTTGTTTCGGAGGTCTGTCCATGGTTGCGCGTCCCGCGAACGAACAGACGTCGGGACAATCCGAACCCTAGTCGGCCATCCAGACGGATGGCGCACGCGAGCAGGACGCCGCCCTCTTCGATGAGCTCCGCCCGGTCCAACCACACGCCGCCGAACCGGCCGCTGCGCGCGCCGCGCAAATCGCGCCGGCGTGCGCTGTTTGCCATCCCGCTGCTCGGAATGCTGGCGCTCGCGCTGCTGTGGGCCGTGATCATCGCGCGGCTGTCCGTTGAAAAGGACAGTGCGTACAAGGAAGCGGCGGCTTCCGCGGCAATCCTGTCGTCCGCGCTCGAACAGCATACGGTCAAGGCGATCCACCAGGTCGACCAGATCACCCGCTTCGTCAAGTTCGAATTCGAGAAGTCGCCGGCGCGCTTCAATCTCGCGAGCGCCGTCGAGAAAGGCGTCGTGCCGAGCGACACGCTGATCCAGGTGTCGCTCGTCAACGCGAAGGGCATCCTGTTCGCGAACACCGCCGAAGCCCATCCGCAGCCGATCAACCTGTCCGACCGCGAGCACTTCAAGGTCCACCTCGCGCACAACGACGACCGTCTCTTCATCAGCAAGCCCGTGCTCGGCCGCGTGTCGAGCCACTGGACGCTGCAGATGACGCGGCGCCTGAACAATCCGGACGGCAGCTTCGCGGGCATCGTCGTGGTGTCGGAAGACCCGAGCTACTTCACGAACGATTTCTACAACAACGCGGCCATCGGCAAGGAAGGCGTGATCGCGGTCGTGTCCGACACGGGCGCGGTGCTTGCGCGGCGCACGGGCTCGGTCAGCAACGCGCCGGGCGCGTTTTCGGCGTCGGGCGTCTACCCGATCGCGGAGCGCGTGACGGGCACGATCATCGACCCGATCGACGGCGTGACGCGCATCGTGTCGTACCGCCACCTCGACGGCTACCCGCTCGCGGTGATGGTCGGGCTGTCGCAGACGGAAGAGTTCGCGGACTACACCCACACGCGCAACGTCTACCTGCTGATGACGAGCTTCATCACGCTCGCGATGCTCGCGTTCTTCGGCGTCGCGACAGGCCTGATCGGCAAGCTGCTCGGCCGCGAGCGCGAAATGACGCAGCTCGCCGAATACGACCTGCTCACCGGCCTCGCGAACCGCTATGCGACGCTCCGCGGGCTGCGCAACGACGTGTCGATGCCCGCGAGCCTGTCGCGGCTCGGCCTGCTGTTCATCGATCTCGACAACTTCAAGACCGTCAACGACACGCTCGGCCACAACGCCGGCGACATCGTGCTGCAGATGACCGCGTCGCGCCTGGCCGATGCGGTCGGCGACGAAGGCTCGCTCGCGCGCATCGGCGGCGACGAGTTCGTCGTCGTGATGAAGGGCGACGACGTCGAGCGGCGCGCGGTGCGGCTCGCCGAAGCGATCATTCAGATGTTCAGCGAGCCGTTCGACGTACGCGGCAGTTCGTTCGTGCTGCATGCGAGCATCGGCATCGCGCTGCATACCGTCGCGAACGAAAGCGAGATCGACCTGCTGAAAAAGGCCGATCTCGCGATGTACAGCGCGAAGGACGCCGGCAAGAACTGCTACCAGTTCTATGCGCCGCACCTGTCGCACCGCGCCGACCACCTGATGCGGTGGGAACAGCAATTGCGCGTCGCGCTCGCCGAGGGGCAACTCTTCCTCGCGTACCAGCCGAAGATCGACCTCGCGCACCGCACGATCACCGGCTTCGAGGCGCTCGCGCGCTGGGATCACCCCGAACACGGCGTGATCTCCGCGAACGAATTCATCTCGATCGCCGAATCGACCGGCCTGATCGTGCCGATCGGCGACTTCGTGATCCGCACCGCGTGCGAGCAGATCGCCCGCTGGCGCGACGAAGGCCACGACACGCTGACGCTCGCGGTCAACATCTCGCCCGTGCAGTTCTGGCGCGGCGACCTGATCGAGACGATCTCGCAGGCGCTGAAGGATACCGGCATCGACGCGAACCGGCTCGAGATCGAGATCACCGAAACCGCGATGATGGAATATCCGGAACTCGTGTCCGAGAAGATCGTCGCGCTGAAAAAGCTCGGCATCCGGATCGCGCTCGACGATTTCGGCACCGGCTATTCGTCGCTGTCGTACCTGCACCGCTTCTCCGTCGACACGCTGAAGGTCGACCGCTCGTTCGTGCAGGCGATTCCGACCGATCGCAGCGTGTGCGTGATGGTGTCGTCGATCGTGCATCTCGCGCGCTCGCTCGGGCTGACCGTCGTCGTCGAGGGCACCGAAACCGAGGAACAGATCACGTGGCTGTCCGCGCTCGGCGAAATCGAGGCGCAGGGTTTCCTGTTCTCGCGCCCTGTGCCGGCCGATGCGATTCCCGCGCTGATCGCACGCTTCGGCGTGCGCGGCGAGCATCCGAACGTCGTCGCGCATCGCGCGACCGGCAGCACGGGCGGCTGACCCGCACCGCTGCGGCCGCGGCGCGCGTTGCGCGCCGCCGCAATTGTTGCGTTTTCCGATCCGGTCGTTTAGTTCATTAACTAGCGTTTTCGCGCATGGCAGTGTCACGATGCGCGGCGGACAATCGGGAGGGCCGACATGTCGGCGGGCCGTCGGCACGGCCCTACGCGAGATATCCGGCCCTGCGCCAACCACACAATCATGACAACCGTCGAAGTCGAAGCGACCGCGCGTGTCGAAGCGGCACCGGCATCCCTATGGGCCTTGTTCAAGGTCGTCGCCAGCATTTCGGCCGTCTCGTGGGGCGGGCTTTCGATGATGGCGCAGCTCGAACGCCATTACGTGGAGCGGCTGCGGCGCATCGAGCCGCACGTCTTCGGCGATCTCGTCGCGCTCGCGTGGCTCGTGCCGGGCCCCGTCGGCTGCAATGTCGCCGTGCAGGTCGGCCAGACGCTGCATGGCCGTGCCGGCGCATGGATCGCCGGCATCGCGAGCGTGCTGCCGTTCTCGGTGCTGATGACGCTGTTCGCGATCTTCTATCAGACGCCGCTCGTCCGCTCGCTGGCCGCGCCGGTGCTGATCAATCACTTCGGGATGGTGCTCGCCGCGCTGATCGGCGTCACGTGGGTCAAGCAGTTGCGCTCGCTCGCGCGTACGCGGCTCGAACAGGCGATCGCCGCGCTATCGACGATTCTGCTTGCTTTCGCGCATGGTCCGGCCGCTTTCGTCGCGATTCTGCTCGCCGCGTTTGCAGCGGGCTGGCTGACGGGGCCGTCGCAACGCGATGCGATCGATTTCACGCTGTCCAAGCGCGATCGCGGCCTGCTCGTGCTGCTCGGTGTGCTCGTCGTGCTGTTCGCGATGCCGCTGCCCGGCAATTACCAGGCGGATCTGCTGTGGCCGCGCCTCGCGGGCGCCGGCATGACGCTGTTCGGCGGCGGTTTCTCCGCGCTGCCGGTGCTCAAGACGCTGTTCGTGTCGCCGGCGACCGGCATCTCCGATCACGACTTCACGCTGGCGTTCGCGCTGTCGCCGGTCGCGCCGGGGCCGTTGCTGAACGTCGTGCCGTTTCTCGGCTACCTGACCGACGGCTGGGTCGGTGCGCTGCTCGCCACCGCCGCGCTGTTCATTCCGTCGGGGTGCCTCGTCGTGTTCGCGCAGAACCATCTGTTCCGGCTCAAGCGCCATTCGCGCTTCGAGCACGGGATGCGCCTGCTGCGCGCGGCGACGACAGCCTTTCTCGTGGTCGCCGTCGTGAAGATCCTCCACCGCGAACCGGGCGACCCGGTTTACTGGCTGACGGGCGCGTTCGCGACGCTGTGCTTCACGCGCTTCAAGGTGCCCGTCTATGCCGTGTACGGCGTGGTCGCCGCCGTGTGCAGCGTGTGGCTGTGGGCGACGCACTGACGGGCCACGGCCGTCGCCCTGCGCGCCCCGCCCCGCCTTGACGCCTCAACCGGCCTGCACCGCGACCCGGCGCGCCATCCAGCGGGCGCGCAGCGCGTCGTACGCGAGGTTGAAGCAGAACGTGTAAGGCAGGAAGAACAGCACGATGCCGAGGTCGAGCAGCAGCGCCTCGACGAGGCTCACGTTCAACCACCACGCGGCCACCGGCACCACCATCGCGACGAGGCCGAGTTCGAACATCGCCGCGTGCGCGACCCGCATGCCGAGCGTGCGCGACAACCCGGCCCGCCGCTCGAAGCGGTCGAACAGCGTGTTGAACGTCATGTTCCACGCCATCGCGATCAACGACACCATCACCGTCAGCACGCCGACATGCGACACCGGCATGTCGAGCAGCCACGCGCCGATCGACGCGCACAGCGCGATCGCCACCAGTTCGAACGTCAGCGCGTGCAGCAGGCGTTCCGTCACCGTTTTATTCGTCTGTTTCATGATGCCCTCCAATGCATTGCTTGATCCATGGCGGCCATTTTGATCGGTAGAACCGTGCGAATCCAGTTTGATATCATCGGTTTTACCGATATAACGCTGCGAGGAGCCCCGCATGCATCACGCCCCCGAAGCCCTGCTCGCATTCGCCGAAGCGGCACTGCTCGGCTCGTTTACGGCCGCCGCCCGCAAGCTCGGCAAGCGTCAGTCGACCGTGTCGGAAGCGATCGCGAATCTCGAGATCGATCTCGGCGTGCAGTTGTTCGACCGCTCGACACGCACGCCGGCGCTCACCGATGCCGGCCGTGCGCTGCTGCCGCAGGTGCAGCGCGCGCTCGAGGCCAGCGCGGCGATCGACCGCACGGCCGCGCGGCTCGCGCACGGCGAGGAAGCGCGACTCACGCTCGTCGTGTCCGATACCTACCAGTCGAAGCGCTACGAGGAGACGTTGATGGCGCTCGAACGGCGCTTTCCGGCGCTCGAGCTCGAATGCCAGATCGCCGAGCACGACGACGTGCTCGACCTGATCCAGCAGGGCCGCGCGCAACTCGGGCTGATGGCCGCGCGCGCGGCCTACCCGGCCGATATCGGCGCGGCGACGGTGGCGGAGGAATCGGAGATCGGGCTGTTCGTCGGCCGCACGCACGCGCTCGCCGAATACGGCGACGCCGAGGTGCCGCACGCGGCGCTGCGCGACGTGCGCGAACTGCGCCTCAATACCTACGTGAAAACGGAAGGCCGCGGCACCGACGACCGGATCGTCGTCGGCACGCAGCACTGGCTCGCGCCGAGCTACCTGATGCTGCTGGAGATGGCCGTGCTGGGGTTCGGCTGGGCGGAACTGCCGCGCTGGATGGTCGAGCATTTCGCGCGCGACCGCCTGTGCGAGCTGCGTGCGCGCGGCTGGCCGCGCCGGGTGCGGGTGGATGCGGTCTGGTCGCGCAACCGGCCGCTCGGGCCGGCCGGCTCATGGCTGCTCGACGCGATGCTGGCCGCGTAGCGGCGCGTGCCGCCCCGGCCTGGAGCCGAGAACGAAGGACCGACGTCGCCGGTCAGAACCCGCGCGACAGCACGGCCGCGCCGATCGTGACGACGCCGAGCACGAGGTTCACGACGACGAGCAGGCGCACCGCATTCACCGCGCGGGCACCGTCCGGCCAGTTCTGCGCCTGGACCGCACGGCGAATCCGCGGGAACAGCGCGAAGCGGATGTGTCCGAAGATCAGCATCATCACGACGCCGAGCCCGGCCATCGCATGCAGCGACCACGTCGCGTGCGCACCGCCGAAGCTCATCAGCAGGAAGCCGCCGGTGAGCAGGATCACGATCACGGCCCCCGACACCCAGTTGAAGAAGCGGCCGAACACGCCTTCGATCAGCGGCAGCCGCAGTTGCGGCGACAGGTCGGACAGCGCGGGGCGCAGGCAGAAGTGTGCGAAGACCATCCCGCCCACCCACACGGCGACGGCCAGCAGGTGAAGAAACAGCGCGACGGCAACGGCGTGGGACATGGGGACGATCCTGTGATGAGTGGGGTGCAGCGAACGGCCGCGTCGCACGCGGCATCAAGCGACGTTCGACCCGCCAGTCGCGCGGCGGTTCGGACCCTCGACGCGATTTCACACTATTTTGCAAATTCCGCGTGACAGCGCCACGCTTGCTTACCCGAATCCCCGCATCGGAAAGAAAAAGCCGCACCCCCGCCGAAGCGGACGTGCGGCCTGCGATCGCGGCCGAACCGGACGATTCCGACGACCCGGCCAACGGCGCGGCGTCAACCGAGCAGCGGACGCAACTCGGTGACGACCTTGAGCTTCGTGTCCGGCGCGCGGCCCTTGCGGGCGCGCTTGCCGATGTGCGGCGCGAGCCCGGCATACGACAGCGTCTCGTCCTGCACCTTGCCGCCGCGGCCGGTGCCGATCAGCACGACGCCGGCCGGATCGATCGCCAGCGCCTGCACGAGCGTTTCCTTGTCGTCGAGCGCCATCAGGATCACGCCGCGCCCGCCGCCGGACAGCGTCTTCATCTCGTCCATCCCGAACACGAGCAAGCGCCCGCCGCTCGACAGGCAGGCGACCTGCGTCGCGTTCGGCAGCACCGGCATCGGCGCGAGCGGCACCGCGCCCGCGTCGATGGTCATGAACGACTTGCCGGCCTTCAGGCGGCTCACCATGTCGCCGACCTTCGCGAGGAAGCCGAAGCCGTTGCTCGACGCGAGCAGCAGTTGCTGGTCGGCCGGCGCCGCGTAGTAGTGCATCAGGTGCGAGCCCGATTCGAGCTCGATCAGCGATGTGACCGGCACGCCGTCGCCGCGCCCGCCCGGCAGCACCGACACGTCGACCGAATACACGCGGCCGCTGCTGCCCCACGCGATCAGGCGATCCGGCGTGCGGCACTGGAACGCCGCGTAGAGATGGTCGCCGGCCTTGAACGTGAAGCCGGCCGGGTCGAGCCCGTGGCCCTTCAGCGCGCGCACCCAGCCCTTCTGCGACACGACCACCGTCACCGGCTCGTCGACCACCTTCGCCTCGAACGTCGCGCGCTTTTCCTGCTGGATCAGCGTGCGGCGATCGTCGCCATACTGCTTCGCATCGGCCTCGATCTCCTTGATCATCAGCCGCTTCATCGCGCTTTCGTTCGCGAGCAGATCCTCGAGCTTCGCCTTCTCGTCGCGCAGCGCTTCGAGTTCCTTCTCGATCTTGATCTTCTCGAGCCGCGCGAGCTGGCGCAGGCGGATTTCGAGGATGTCCTCGGCCTGCCGCTCGCTCAAGCCGAACGCGCTCATCAGCGCGGCCTTCGGCTCGTCCGATTCGCGGATGATGCGGATCACCTCGTCGATGTTCAGGAAGACGATCATCCGCCCTTCGAGGATGTGAATGCGGTCGTCGACCTTCGCGAGACGGTGGCGGCAACGGCGCGTCATCGTCAGTTGGCGGAACTTCACCCACTCGTCGAGGATCGTCAGCAGGCCCTTCTGGCCCGGCCGGCCGTCGGCGCCGATCATCACGAGGTTCAGCGTCGCGTTCGATTCGAGGCTCGTGTACGCGAGCAGCGTGTTCACGAATTCCGTCTGGTCGATCGTGCGCGACTTCGGCTCGAACACGAGCCGCACCGCCGCTTCCTTGCCCGACTCGTCGCGCACCGCGTCGAGCAAGTCGAGCATCGCCTTCTTCGTGTTCAACTGCTCGGGCGTCAGCGTCTTCTTGCCGAGCTTGAGCTTCGGGTTGGTCAGTTCCTCGATTTCCTCGAGCACCTTCTGGCCCGACGTGCTCGGCGGCAGCTCGGTCACGACGAGCTGCCACTGGCCGCGCGCGAGATCCTCGATCTTCCATTTCGCCCGCACCTTCAGGCTGCCGCGGCCCGTTTCGTACGCCGCCGAGATTTCGGTATCGCTCGAGATGATCTGGCCGCCGCCGGGGAAATCCGGGCCGGGAATCAGGTTCATCAGCTCCGCGTGCGTGAGCTTCGGATTGCGGATCAGCGCGACCGCCGCGGCCGCGACCTCGCGCAGGTTGTGCGACGGGATTTCGGTGGCGAGGCCGACCGCGATGCCCGACGCGCCGTTCAGCAGCACGAACGGCATGCGGCTCGGCAGCGTCTTCGGCTCCTCGAACGAGCCGTCGTAGTTCGGCATGAAGTCGACCGTGCCCTGGTCGATCTCGTCGAGCAGCAGCTTCGCGATCGGCGTGAGACGCGCTTCCGTGTAACGCATCGCCGCCGCGCCGTCGCCGTCGCGCGAGCCGAAGTTGCCCTGCCCGTCGATCAGCGGATAGCGCAGCGAGAAATCCTGCGCGAGACGCACGAGCGCGTCGTACGCCGACTGGTCGCCGTGCGGATGGTATTTACCGAGCACGTCGCCGACCACGCGCGCCGATTTCACCGGCTTCGCGTCGGGCCCGAGGCCCATTTCGTTCATCGCGAACAGGATCCGGCGCTGCACCGGCTTCTGGCCGTCGCACACGTCGGGCAGCGCGCGGCTCTTCACGACGCTGACCGCGTAGCTGAGATACGCCTGCTCCGCGTAGTTGCCGAGCGTCAGCGCGTCGCTCTCGGGCGCGTCGGGGCTGGCAAAGAGATCGGAAGTATTGTCGTCCATCTGAATTCCGTATTCGTAAGTGGCGTGAGGCCGGGCCGGGGGTCATACCCGGCCGCGCGGAAAGCGGCGGTGCAGTGTTCGATGTCAAGCGGTGCTGATGCGCCAGCGGATTCGCGTTCGTGGCAAGAAGCAAACCGCGGCGATGCCAGACGCATCGCGAGGATTTGCGACGCCGCCACGGGCGCGAAGCCGCAGCGCATCAGTGCCGATTGGCGTCGAACACTGCACTAAATGTCCGCTTCGACGTCGTTGCCCTTTTCCTCGAGCCAGCCGCGCCGCGCGGCTGCCTCGCCCTTGCCCATCAGCATCGTCATCCGCGCGACGGTCGCCTCGTAGTCGAGCTCGCCGAGCTTCACCGGCATCAGGCGGCGCGTGTCGGGGTTCATCGTCGTGTCCCACAACTGCTCGGCGCTCATTTCGCCCAGGCCCTTGAAGCGGCTGATGCTCCACTGCGTGTCGCGCACGCCGTCCTTGCGCAGCTTGTCGAGGATCGCTTCGAGCTCGCCGTCGTCGAGCGCATAGAGCTTCTGCGCGGGTTTCTTGCCGCGCGCCGGCGCGTCGACGCGGAACAGCGGCGGGCGCGCGACGTACACGTGGCCGCGCTCGATCAGTTGCGGGAAATGCTTGAAGAACAGCGTGAGCAGCAGCACCTGGATGTGCGAGCCGTCGACGTCCGCGTCCGACAGGATGCAGATCTTGCCGTAGCGCAGGTTCGACACGTCGACGGTATCGTCGGGGCTGTGCGGATCGACGCCGATCGCGACCGAGATGTCGTGCACCTCGTTGTTCGCGAACAGGCGATCGCGTTCGGTTTCCCACGTGTTCAGCACCTTGCCGCGCAGCGGCAGGATCGCCTGGTACTCCTTGTCGCGGCCCATCTTCGCCGAGCCGCCCGCCGAGTCGCCCTCGACGAGGAACAGTTCGTTGCGCGCGATGTCTTCCGTCTCGCAATCGGTCAGCTTGCCCGGCAGCACCGCGACGCCCGAACTCTTGCGCTTCTCGACCTTCTGGCCGGCGCGCGTACGCGCCTGCGCCTGCTTGATCACGAGTTCGGCGAGTTTCTTGCCGTGCTCGACGTGCTGATTCAGCCACAGTTCGAGCGCCGGACGCGAGAACGACGACACGAGCTTCACCGCGTCGCGGCTGTTCAGCCGTTCCTTGATCTGCCCCTGGAACTGCGGATCGAGCACCTTCGCGGACAGCACGAACGACACGCGCGCGAACACGTCTTCCGCGAGCAGCTTCACGCCCTTCGGCTGCAGGTTGTGCAGTTCGACGAAGCTCTTCACCGCCTGGTAGAGACCGTCGCGCAGGCCCGACTCGTGCGTGCCGCCGGCCGGCGTCGGGATCAGGTTCACGTACGACTCGCGCACGAGCGACCCTTCCTCGCTCCATGCGACGACCCACGATGCACCCTCGCCTTCGGCGAAGGTTTCGTCGGTCGAACGCGCATCGGCGAAACGCTCGCCTTCGAACAGCGGAATCAGCAGCTCGCTGCCGTTCATTTCGTCGAGAAGGTAGCCGCGCAGGCCGTCTTCATACTTCCACGTCTGGCGCTCGCCCGTCTTTTCGTTGACGAGCACGACCTCGACACCCGGCAGCAGCACGGCCTTCGAGCGCAGCAGGCGCTGCAATTCGCCGAGCGGCAGGTTCGGCGAATCGAAGTATTTCGGATTCGGCCACACCTGCACGCGCGTGCCGGATTTTTTCTCGCCGCGGCCCGCGCCTTGCGTGGACAGCGGCTTCACGACGTCGCCGTCGGCGAAGCCGAGCTCGGCGATCTTGCCGTCGCGCCATACCGTCACGTCGAGACGCGTCGCAAGCGCGTTCGTGACCGACACGCCGACCCCGTGCAGGCCGCCCGAGAACGTATACGCGCCGCCGGCGGCCTTGTCGAACTTGCCGCCCGCATGCAGGCGCGTGAACACGATCTCGACGACCGGCACGCCCTCTTCGGGATGCATGCCGAACGGGATGCCGCGGCCGTCGTCTTCGACCGATACCGACTGGTCGGCGTGCAGCGTGACCGTGATCTGCTTGCCGTAGCCGCCGAGCGCCTCGTCGGACGCGTTGTCGATGACTTCCTGGATGATGTGCAGCGGATTCTCGGTACGGGTGTACATGCCGGGCCGCTGCTTGACCGGCTCGAGACCCTTGAGCACCTTGATCGATGCTTCGCTATAGGCCGCGCTGGGTTTCTTTGTTGACATAGGCGCTGAATTTCGTCATTCATCGGGACGTTGTCCACACCTCGTGTGGATAACGTCGTGGACAAAACGTTGAGTTCCGTAAAAAAGCGAATCGAAACAACGGTGTGCTTGGACTGCTCCGAAAGCGGGCGCGCGGCGTGTGCGGCGCGACCCTGGACGCGCGGTATTTTACTGGTTCCGCGTGGCGCGCCAATCGCGGGATCGACGCGCACCGCGCGCGTCACACCGGCTTGCGCTTCGCCTCGAGCGTTTCCCACCGTTCGAGCGCGGCGAGCAGTTCGTCGTCGATCGCCGCGAACCGCTCGGTCAGGCGCGTGCCTTCCTGCGGATCCTTCGCGAAAATCGCGCCGTCCTCGAGCTGCGCATTGATCGTCTTCTGCTCCGCTTCGAGCGCAGCGATCTTCTCCGGCAGCGAATCGAGTTCGCGCTGCTCGTTGAACGACAGCTTCACCGTGCGCTGCGCGTTGCGGCCGGCCGCGCTCTTCGCCGGTTCGTCCTTCGCGGGCGCCGCTTCCTTGACCGCGCGCTTCGCCGCTTCCTGCTGCGCGAGCTGCTCCGAGCGCTCGCTCTGGATCTGCCAGTCGGTGAAGCCGCCGACATATTCGCGCCACTTGCCGTCGCCCTCCGCCGCGATCACCGACGTCACGACGTTGTCGAGGAACGCGCGATCGTGGCTGACCAGCAGCACCGTGCCGTCGTAATCGGCCAGCAGTTCTTCGAGCAGTTCGAGCGTCGGAATGTCGAGGTCGTTGGTCGGTTCGTCGAGCACCAGCACGTTGGCCGGGCGCGCGAACAGGCGCGCGAGCAGCAGCCGGTTACGCTCGCCGCCCGACAGCGACTTCACCGGCGAACGCGCGCGCTCCGGCGCGAACAGGAAATCGCCGAGATAGCTCATCACGTGCTTGCGCACGCCGCCGATCTCGACCCATTCGCTGCCGGGGCTGATCGTATCCGCGAGGCTCTTTTCCTGGTCGAGCTGCGCGCGCATCTGGTCGAAATACGCGACCTGCAGGTTCGTGCCGGTGCGCACCGTGCCTTCGTCGGGCTTCAGGTCGCCGAGGATCAGCTTCAGCAACGTCGTCTTGCCGGCGCCGTTCGGGCCGACGAAGCCGATCTTGTCGCCGCGCATGACCGTCGTCGAGAAGCGGTCGACCACCGTGCGGCCGCCGTAGCGCTTCGTCACGTCGGTCAGCTCCGCGACGATCTTGCCGGACTTCTCGCCCTGCGCGACGTCGAGCTTCACGTTGCCCTGCGCATTGCGGCGCTCCGCGCGCTCGTTGCGCATCTGCACGAGCCGCGCGATGCGGCCGACGCTGCGCGTGCGGCGCGCCTCGACGCCCTTGCGGATCCACACTTCTTCCTGCGCGAGCAGCTTGTCGAACTTCTCGTTCTCCACGCGCTCGACTTCGAGCTGCTGCGCCTTGCGCGTCTGGTACGCGGAGAAATTGCCCGGATACGACAGCAGCCGGCCGCGATCGAGCTCGACGATGCGCGTCGCGACGCGGTCGAGGAACGCGCGATCGTGGGTGATGAACAGCAGGCCCGCGCGCTGCGCGACGAGCAACTCCTCGAGCCAGCGGATGCCGTCGAAGTCGAGGTGGTTGGTCGGCTCGTCGAGCAGCAGCACGTCGGGCTGCAGCACCAGCGCGCGCGCCAGCGCGACGCGCTTCTGCATCCCGCCCGACAGCGCGTCGACGCTCGCGTCGCCGTTCGTCAGGCCGATTTGCGCGAGCGTCATCGACACGCGCGTACGCCAGTTCCATGCGTCGTGCGCGTCCAGCGACGACTGCAGCGCGTTCATTCGCGCAAGCAGCGCATCGTGCTCGGCGCCTTCCGGTATCTCCGCGAGGCGGTGCGCGATCGAATCGTATTCTTCGAGCAGTTCGCGCGTGTGGGCCAGCCCAGACGCGACCACGTCGAACACCGTCGCGCCCGGCTCGAATTCGGGCTCCTGCGGCACGTAGACGGTCACGAGCTCCTGCTGGCGCGTGATCAGCCCGTCGTCGGGCTTCGCGAGATCGGCGACGATCTTCAGCAGCGACGACTTGCCCGCGCCGTTGCGGCCGATCAGGCCGACCCGTTCGCCGGCTTCCAGCGAGAAATCCGCGTGATCGAGCAACGCGACGTGACCGAACGCGAGCTGCGCGCCGGTAATGGAATAGAGCGACATGGGGAGACGGCGAAGAGAGAAATCGGAAGCGCCCATTGTACCGGGCGCGGAGGCCGGCATCGGCTCGGCTGGATGGACGAGTGCCGCGGGGCGTTCCCGACGGGCGCTGGCGCGGTATCGTGGGCGCGGTGTAGCCGACCTCCGGTTTTCGGACGCCGGCTACGGTTTGCGTGCCCGCATGAGCACGCGAATGCCGACCGGATGCCCGCGGCCGGCCGATCGGCAGATCCCGCGCGGCGCATCGGGCGCCGGCGCGGGATGCACGGTTATTTCACGTTGACCGTGATCGTCGAGCTCAGTTCGGGACCGTACGAACGGTGCGCGCCGTCACCGAGTTGCAGCGTCAGCGTGTGCTGGCCGGGCGGCAGCTTCACGTCGGTTTCGGTCTGGGCCTTGCCGAAATGCAGCGAATGGTCGGTCGCCGGGATCACGTCGCCCTTCGGCACCGGCTTGCCGTCGATCAGCAGGTGGTGGTGACCGGTATCCGGGGTCATGTCGCCGGCCGGCTTCAGCGCCATGCCTTCGAGACCGAACTTCACGTGCACGGGGCTCGACACCGTCGCGCCGTCCTGCGGCTCGACGAAGAACACACGCGCCTCGGCGCGCGCGAGCGTCGACACGGCCAGCGCCGCGACACAGACTGCACCCGCGATCCACTTTCTGTTGATCATCCTTTCCTCCTACAGATTGACAGGCCCACGAAGCATACACTGCATGCCCGACCGATGCGACGCCGCCGGTTGTTCGCGATGCGTACGTTTAAAACGACGTTGCGCAGACGTTCGGCGAAATTCCGGTAACATTGCGCCTTTCGTCCGCCGGCCACGCCGCGGACGGCATCGCCGAATTTTCATTATCCCGAGCGCAACATGAGCGAAGTAACCGAATACCAGAGCTGGGTCTGCCTGATTTGCGGGTGGGTCTACAACGAAGCCGAAGGACTGCCCGACGAAGGCATTCCGGCAGGCACGCGTTTCGCCGACATTCCCGCCGACTGGCGCTGCCCGTTGTGCGACGTGGGCAAGGAAGATTTCGTCGTCGTCGATTTCTGATTTTCCGTTTCGATCGCGGGCGATCTCGCGATACGCGCGTTGGGGTGGTGCATTCCGCCCCGCCGACGCGCCGCGCGTTTGCTATACTCTGCGCGCTGTCCACACCGCCGTCCGGTTCGCGGTTTTTTCGCGCGATTGCCCGGACTTGGCTCTCCCCGTAGTTCAATGGATAGAACAAGCGCCTCCTAAGCGCTAGATACAGGTTCGATTCCTGTCGGGGGGACCAGAGATCCCATCCCAGCGTTACGCGACAAATCTCTTCGCCGAGTTTGGCGTAACTTTGGCGTAACGACGAATTACTTCAGCTCACCTCCTGCTCCACGAAGCCCAAAGGGCAAGCCCTCCCGTTATCGTATGATGTATATCGATCGGAATCGGAGAGCAAGCCGCATGGCGTCAGTGACTATCGATATAGGATCAGGGAAGCGAGCCACGTTGTCTAACAACGGTGAAGTAAGTCGATCCGCGGAACAGCGGGCGGCAGTCTCAGAATTGATGCTCCATTGGCCGAAATACTCCGGACCGGTGACGGGAGCCGTTAGCTATCTCCGAGACTTGGGACTAGCTGGGGCACTCTCCGGCGATCCCGTAGGCGCGCTCAGGTCCGCCATAGAGGACGGGAGAGTGTCCGTAGCAATCGATCGCCCAACGGCCCGTGGCGGGGCGGCTGGAGGTTCGCCCTCAACCCCGCCTTTCCCCAAGGCTAGTAGGCTCGCCAGCGTGCCGGCGTCGGCTGGACTACCGATAGATAAGCCACTACCTTCTTGGGCCACGCCTAGCGACGTGTCCGCTGGCGAACTGATGAGCTATCTGCAAAGCGTTGTCGGAATCGGCGGCGCTGGCGGTGCCGCTAAATTCGCAGGAGGTGCGAATTTCACTGACTCCGCCTCACTCAGTGACGCGTCTCCGTTCGATTATTCAGCGGACACCTTGGGCGACGCGGTTCAAGTAGCAGGAATCGACCGAGGCGATATGATGGCCTGCGACATCATCAAAGCCGAATGCAAGGGCTCAGTGCTCCGCGAGTTTCCGGGGCAGTATTTGAATTCGACGCTCAACGAGATTCAAGGCGACGCGAGCGACGGTATCAAAGAGGCGCGTAAGGCGCTCAAGTTGCTCAACGATAATCGATTCAAGAAATAGGTACCCGATATGACCACCAATACACTGTTTCATCTGCTCGACCGGCTCGACTCCGCGAAAATTCACTACACCCTGAGCCGCAATCGACCCGATACGGTCTTGGTCTCGGTTACCGTGGTTGGGATGCGAGTCGAAATAGACGTGTTCCGAGACGGGCATACGGAGGTTTGCATTTTTCGGGGTACGGAGGAGCCTACCGACGATGCCAATGCACTGGACCAGATTATCGAGGCGAATCGAGACTGATTTTTATGGAGTTCTATTTGGCGCGTCTCCCACTCAACCAATTTGTGCCATACAGACATGAGTTCTGTCGGGCGAGCAGCCAAGCTCCAAACCTCTCTCAAGATTCACAAGAAACTCCCCTCTCAAGCCACAACAACCGTAAACTCCACCCCCGACTCAAAATCCAGCGTCGTGGTCGAAAACCGTGGATCCTCGTCGAGGTAGAGCTTGTACGGTCGAACGGCGTCCTCGGCCGTGTACATGTTGTCGGCGAATACAACCGCCCCCGGCCGTAGCAGGCGCTCGACCTGCTTGAACAGCTTCAGATAGGCGTCTGCCCATACGTCGATAAATACCATGTCGACGGTACCGTCCAGTTCGGCAACCGTGTCGAATACGTCGCCCTCCCGCAACTCGACATAGGCGTCCAGGCCGGCTGCTTCGACGTGAGCCCGCAACCGCGCACACTTGAGCGCATCGCCTTCGGTCGCGATGACCACGCCACGTCCCAACGTACGCAGCGCGTCGGCGAAATACAGTGTCGACACGCCGCAGGAACTGCCGAGTTCAAGGATTCTGGCCGGCCGTTGCGCGAGCACCATGTTGCGCAGAAACCTTCCTGTTTCCGCTGACACGGCTAACGATAAAGCACTGCCAGCCGACGACCCGAAATCTTCAGTGAACAAGCCGAACGTTTCCAGAAAACGCCCTCTTAGCCGAGGGGCGAGTGCTTCGTATTCGTCGACGAGCGTTGGAAACGCCTCATTCGGCCCTTGGAACTGCGCACGGGCGCGGGCGACGATTTCGCTCCGGCTTTCTTCATGAAGCCGTTGCAGAAGAACATGAGTAGTTGAAGTCAAGTGCGTTCCCTGATGAGGTTGATCACGTGGACCGCGTATCCAGCAATCGCCAATCCGCCGTCAGGCTCCCCGATCTGCCGTTCCACCATCATCGGCGCGAACAGACGATGCTATGCCCGTCGCGCAAGCGTGATTGCGCGCTCAGGACACGCCGTCACGCAAAGCCCGCACGATCTGCACGCGTCCGCATTGGGCGTATACGCGACCTTCATTCCATGCACGCGCAGCTTCAACCGATGCATCAAACCAAGATCGAGGTAATCGGCCTGATCGATGCGCCGAACCTCGAACACGTTTTCAGGGCAAGCGGTCACGCAATCTCCCTTGCCTTCGCAACGTTTCAGATCGACGAACGGCGCAATCACGCCCGCCTTCTGCTTGCACTCGGCTGTGGATTTCTCGCGCATGCTCACTCCTCGGTAGGCCGCTTGCCGCCCGATCGCCATGCGGCCCGAAATTGCTCGCGTTCTTCGGGCGTCATGGCCTCCCACTTCCGCCAATGGCGCCGGCCGTGCCAGCCGCGATGTCCGCGGAATCCGCCGAGTAGAATGCGGCTCAACACGAGCAAGCCCAGCGCATGGGCGAAGTCGATCGTCCGGGCGCCGACGAATAACCCCGGCATCACCCAATTCCACAGCATCATGACGACCCACCCGAGCACGCCGATGGCGACCACCACGAGCAGCGCTTTGCCCGCACATCTGATTCGAAAATTCATCCGTCGACTCCTCTAGATATCCAGTTCGTCATAAATGGGTTGCAGTCGCGCACGCAGATGCAGGACCGCATAGCGTTTGCGCGCGAGCAGCGTATTGAGCGTGACGCCGCTTTGCGCGGCCATCTCCTTGAAGGACTGCCCGTCCAGTTCGTGCGCGATAAAAACCTCGCGCTGATTCGCCGGCAATTCGTCGAGCGCATCCTGCAACGCCTTGAGCAACAACGTGCGAGCGTAGAGCGCTTCAGGGCCGGCATCGTGCGACGGTAGCGCGAGATCCAGGCGATACTCGCTGTCCGCGTCGTCATCGGCATCGAGCAGATCGGCCAGCGGCTGCTCCTTCTTCTTGCGAAAACGATCGATGATGCGATTACGCGCGGTCCGGAACAGCCACGCACTCGCCTGTTCGATTGGCGCGGGAAGCCGATAAGCCTGCACGAATTCGTGAAGCACATCCTGCAGAACGTCCTCGGCATCGTCCGGGTCGCGGATCCGGCGCCGAATGAAGTTCCCTAGCCTCGTTCGTTCACGCATCACCGTCGCAGTGATGTCGCGGTCTGGGTCGGTCATCGTTTGCGAAGTGGGTGGCGGTTCCATGCGTCTGAAGACGTTTCAGGCGCGCGAATATTGTGGCGAGTGTGAAAAATTTGCGGCTGTACGCGTCGGCTTCACTGCGTTGCAGGGGTTTCAAGGAACAGGCCCGATATGGCATGGGGACTAGCGCGACACGAATCGATTGACTCACGGCATCAACCCGAAGTACACTTCGCGCCGCGGGGTGGAGCAGTCTGGCAGCTCGTCGGGCTCATAACCCGAAGGTCGTAGGTTCAAATCCTACCCCCGCAACCAAATACCGAAGCCCGCTTTGCGAAAGCAAGCGGGCTTTTTGCTGTCCGGGGATGTTGCCGCGCATGCGGCGCAGCACACGAAGATGGGGTAATCGACCGTTCGCCGCGACGTGCGACACGCGATCGCACCTCGTCCATTCTCCGCGGACATGCAGCGAACATTGCGTAGAATTCCGAACCTTCTTCGGTTCAGCACACGGATTTCTCGAATGATTCGAACGATCGCGGCGCTCGCCGCGCTTTCAGCGATGACCGCCACGGCCAACGCCGCCGACACCGGCATGGCGCCTGCCAAGCAACGCTACGTCAGCCCGGGCATCGCCAACGTCACTGGCGCGGGCGCGGGCGCGGTAGCCCCACGCCCGGAAAGCACCTCCCCCGACACGCGGTGCCGGGAACTGGCCGCCGGCATCGATGCACTCACGCACTCGCCCGATCGCGGCCACCGAGTCGTGCGCGGGATAGGCCCGGACGGCAAACCGCGCAACGAACGGCACGCCTATGACAAACGGGCCGACCTGGAAGCCGAGCACCTGCGCGTCGGCTGCCAATAACGAATCACGACCAACGACGAACGCACCGTGACCCGGCTCACTCGCACCGGGCATCGGTCTTTACGCGTTCGCGCCGCCGTCGATCGTCAACCCGGTCCCATTGATCGACCGCCCTTCCGGCCCGACGACGAACGCCACGAGCGCGGCCACGTCATCGGCCTTGCCGTACTGCTGAATCGCCATGGTCCGGCAAACGCTGATCGAGATGCGCGAGGGCACGGTCGACGCGTTGCGGGAACGCCTCGCACAAGGCATCGCGACCGGTGAAATATCGGCGCACGCGAATCTCGACGCAATCGCGCGCTACTACGTGACGGTTCAACAGGGCATGTCGATCCAGGCGCGCGACGGCGCGAGCCGCCGCAATCTGGAGGCCATCGCGCAAGCCGCGCTGGCCGCGTGGCCGGCGCTCGTCGGCACGAGCAGCGCGGCCGGTGGGTGGCGGCAGGACGCCGCGCAGCGATTACTGCTTCTCGGCTTGCTGCACGTCCTTCGACGCATGCCATACGCGATAGCGCACGTCGAAGCCGTCGGGTACATAGACGACCAGCGGCAGGCGGCTGTTGTAGCGCAGCAGTTGACCGTCACTGCGCACCTGCACGAACCGTTGCTGCGGCGCCTGGCCCGGGCACGCCATCAGCGTCGATGCCGGCCCCTTCACGTCGGTGAGCCGGTAGTACGTATAGCCCCAGCCCTTCACGTCCTCGGCAGTCAGCTCGCCGCCGAACCACTGCTGGTTGCAGTCGGTCTGCAGCGTCTTGCCGATCATCAGCTCGACGCGCGCATCGCCCTCGTTCTCGAGCGCGGGCAGCGCGATCACGACGCGCTGCTGGCCGCTCGCCGCCTGCGGAAACATCTTGATCGACTCGGCCGACACGGCGGGCGCGGAGGCCGGCGCGGCCACGCATGCGGCGGCGGTCGTCACGCAGAAGGCGGCCAGCGCGGCCCGGATCGCAAATTTCATCGATGTGCTCCTGAAAAACAAATGAGCCCCGGATGCTAACACTTTCGTCGCAAGACCTTACGAGGCTGTAATTTGGCGACACAATTGCAAACAGCCGGCAATCCCCGGGCGCGGTACTTATACCGGAACCAACGGAGAACATCATGCTGAAGCTCATTGCCGCCGCCGGCGTCGCTACCCTGCTGGCCGGCTGCGTCGTCGCCCCGGACGCCGGATACGGCTACGGGCAGCCTTACTATTCCGATCCCGGCTATGCGTACGCGCCGTCCCCCGTGTACGGCACGGTCAACATCTGGGGCGGTGGCGGCGGACGCGACTGGGATCGCGGCCGGCGCGACTACCATCGCTGGGACGGCGATCGCGGCAACCGCGGCAACGGCTGGGGGCGCGGCGGCGGACACCGCGGCGACTGGAACGGAGGCGGCGGTGGCGGCGGTCATCGCCACTGACGCGCAATTGCAACCGTTTGTATCCGCGCACGGCCCGCCGAAGGCCGGCGGCGCATTCCGCCCCCCAACGAATCGGCCGCACAAAAAGACAAAGGCCCTCGCATCGAGCGAGGGCCTTTCGTCGTCCGGCCCGGCGAAGCGAACATCGACGGGTACGGGTCAACCGGCCCGAAACCCGCCCGCGCTTACCAGCCGGCCGGCTGCGCGTAGCCGCCCCGCACCGGCGCCCCGCACACGTACGCACGCTGGTAGCGGTCGTAGCAATAGTTCGGGCCGTCGTCCTGATACTGCGCCTGTTGATACGTCGGGTAGGCAGGCTGCTGGTACGCGGGCGCCTGGTAGTACGTCGGCGGTTGATAGGCCTGCGCCTGGTATGCGGGCGCCTGATACGCGACGGGCGGATTCATCGCGGACGTCACGATCGCGCCCAGCACCGCGCCGCCGATCAATGCGCCGATGACGGCGCCGCCGTCGCGGCCATGCGCGGACGCCGGGCCCGCGACCGCGAGCGAACCGGCAAGGACACACACTGCGGCAATCTTTTTCATGATGGACTCCCACGCGAAGTGGTACTGGATGCGATGCATTGTGGCGGGACGCGGCCGTAATAGATGCAGCAAGTGGTAACGCGCGATTACCGTATCGCCCGCGTCGAAACGCGTCGTCGCCGTGCTACGATTTTCGGCAGACAGGAGACGCCTTCATGCAGCCTGAAACCGCCCGCCGTTTCGATACCGAATTCGCGCCGCGCATCGCGCAGGCGATCGCCGCATTCTTCGCCGATCACGTTCAGACCGACGTCGTCCCCTATGGCGGGCACGGGCACCCGACGCGCGTGCAGATCCGCAGCGCGCCACACGAGCACGTGAGCGGCTTCGTGTATCCGCTGAATCTCGAACTGACCTGGGACATCGACGAAATCGAGCGGCTGATGGAACCGGACGGCCCGCGGCGCTTCGAGCACTACCTCGCCGCGTTGCCGAAAAAGCTGGGTGCCTGGCAAAGCGCCCGCGACATCGATCTCGCATCGCGCACGCAGGCCGAGCCGCTCGTGCGGCTCGGCGGCCTCGACTTCGAAGGCTGAATGCGTGCGCCCGCCGGCCCCCGCGCGGCTTGGCGTCACACGATGCGGCGCGGTGATACACTCGACCGGCCCCGTGCCGGCGCGCCCGCGCCGGCCGGGCCGTTCATCGCCGCCGCCCCTGCACATGGTTGCGCACGCAACCGGCAAGCGGGCGCGCGGACAACCACGCGCTCGCTCCCGTCATGAATGCCGATACCGGCCTGCCGCTTCCGCAACGTTACTGGGCGATCGTCTGCGTCGCCCTGGGCATCACGCTCGCCGTGCTCGACGGCGCCATCGCGAACGTCGCATTGCCGACCATCGCGCGCGACCTGCACGCGTCCGACGCCGCGTCGATCTGGATCGTCAACGCGTACCAGCTCGCGGTCACGATCACGCTGCTGCCGCTCGCGTCGCTCGGCGAACGCATCGGCTATCGCCGCATCTACATCGCCGGGCTCGCCCTCTTCACCGCGGCGTCGCTCGGCTGCGCGCTCGCCGACTCGCTGCCGATGCTGGCCGTGATGCGCGTGATCCAGGGGTTCGGCGCGGCCGGCATCATGAGCGTCAACGCGGCGCTCGTGCGGATGATCTACCCGTCGTCGATGCTCGGGCGCGGGCTGTCGATCAACGCGATGGTGGTCGCGCTGTCGTCGGCGATCGGGCCGACGGTCGCGTCCGCGATCCTGTCGTTCGCGTCGTGGCCGTGGCTTTTCGCGGTCAACGTGCCGATCGGCATCGCGGCCGTGCTCGGCAGCGTGCGCGCGCTGCCGGCCAACCCGCTGCACGACGCGCCGTACGACTTCCCGAGCGCGCTGATGAACGCCTGCGTGTTCGGCCTGCTGATCACGGCCGTCGACGGGCTCGGTCACGGCGAAGGTCATGCGTACGTCGCGGCCGAACTGGCCGTCGCATGCGTGGTCGGCTACTTCTTCGTGAAGCGTCAGTTGTCGCAGCCGGCGCCGCTGCTGCCGGTCGACCTGATGCGCATCCCGATGTTCGCGCTGTCGATCTACACGTCGATGGCGTCGTTCACGTCGCAGATGCTCGCGTTCGTCGCGCTGCCGTTCTGGCTGCAGAATTCGCTCGGTTTCTCGCAGGTCGAGACGGGCCTCTACATGACGCCGTGGCCGCTCGTGATCGTATTCGCCGCGCCGCTCGCGGGCGTGCTGTCGGACCGCTATTCGGCCGGCATCCTCGGCGGAATCGGGCTCGCGCTGTTCGCGGCCGGGCTGCTGTCGCTCGCGACGATCGGCGCGCACCCGGGCACGGTCGACATCGTGTGGCGGATGGCGCTGTGCGGCGCGGGCTTCGGGCTGTTCCAGTCGCCGAACAACCGCGCGATGCTGTCGTCGGCGCCGCGCGAGCGCAGCGGCGGCGCCGGCGGCATGCTGAGCACCGCGCGCCTGACGGGCCAGACGCTCGGCGCCGCGCTCGTCGCGCTGATTTTCGGGCTCGTGCCCGACCGCGGGCCGACGATCGCGTTGTATGTCGCCGCGGTGTTCGCGGCGGTGGCCGCGCTCGTCAGCCTGCTGCGCATCGCGTCGCCGCGGCCGGACACGGCGGCCTGACACCGTCTTACCGCGCTCGCGGCGGCCATCATGCGGCGTCGAGCGTATCCATCACGAAGCGCACGCGCGCCTTCACGCTCACGCGCGGCAATTCGATCAGCCGATAGCCGTACGACGTATAGCAATCGACCATCGCGTCATGGGTCCGCACCGCTTCGGCAAAATCCTGCCGGCGCTCGGTGTCCTGCACATAGATGTCGGGCCAAGGCGGCGCGACGAACACGCGCCGGTGATAGCGGAAACGCCGCGCCGCGGCTTCCGCGTGCGCGGGTACCGCCAATCCGGCCAGCCGCAGATAACCGATCACGTCCGGCACGCCGCGGTCGAAGAACACCGGCCCGCGCGCCTGCCGCGCGAGATGGTAGGAGCGCATCTCCCAGCCCAGCATCAGCTCGGCGAACGCCGCCGGGTCGCGCCACGGCAGCGCAGGGCCGTCGACCGCCATCTGATCGCGGATCACGCCGCGCCCGGCCTCCTGCGAGCGAGCAAAGCCGGCGCGCTCCAGCGCATCGAGCAAGGTGCTCTTGCCCGAGCCCGGGCCGCCCGTCACGACGAAGAACCGGCCAGCCGTAGCGCCCGCCGTTTCGTCGTCGCTACCGGCGTCCGGCGCGCACTCACGCATGCGCGACCCGCCGGCCCGCGCGCTGGGTGACCGACGCCGCCGCCGCGACACTGCGCAGGTCGGCGACGAACGTATCGCGCCAGACCGACAGGTCGTTCTCGCGCAACCGCGCGAGGTTCTGCTCGTGGCGCGCCTGCCGCTCCGCGAGCGGCATCGACAGCGCGCGTTCGAGCGCCTCGGCCATCTGCGACAGGTCGTACGGATTGACGAGCAGCGCGCCGGTCAGCTCGGCCGCCGCGCCCGCGAACTCCGACAGCACGAGCACGCCTGGATCGGCCGGATCCTGCGACGCGACGTATTCCTTCGCGACGAGATTCATTCCGTCGCGCAACGGCGTCACGTAGCCGACCTGCGACATCCGGAAGAACGCCATCAGCAGGTTGCGCTCGTACTTGCGGTTCAGATACTGGATCGGCGTCCAGTCGAGCTGCGAGAAGCGGCCGTTGATGCGGCCGGCCTCGCCTTCCAGCGTTTCGCGGATGTGCTGATAGGTCTGCACGTCGGAACGCGTCGGCGGCGCGATCTGCAGCAGCGACACGCGCCCCTGCCAGCCCGGCGCATTCGCGAGCATCCGCTCGAACGACTGGAAGCGCTCGACGAGCCCCTTCGAGTAATCGAGGCGGTCGACGCTCATCACCAGCTTCCGATCGCCCAGCGCCTCGCGCAGCATCTTCACCGGCTTGCGCGTGCCGTACTGGACGGCCGCCTGCGCGATCGCGTCGGGATGCACGCCGATCGGATAGGCGGCGACCTTCACGACGCGGCCATGCGCATGCAGCATCCCGTCGTCGCTCGCCGCGCCGATGCCGCGCCGCTCGATGTAGTCGGTGAACGCCTGCTTGTCGGCGTCGGTCTGGAAGCCCGCGACGTCGTACGCGCACATGAACTTCACGAGTTCCTCGTGCGGCGGCACGAGGCGCAACATGTCGGGCGACGGAAACGGGATATGCAGGAAGAAGCCGATCGGGTTCTTCACGCCGAGCTCGCGCAGGCAGTGCGCGAACGGCAGCAGGTGGTAGTCGTGCACCCAGATCAGGTCGTCCGGACGCAGCAGCGCGGCGAGCTGCTTCGCGAGCATCCCGTTCACGCGCAGATAACCGGCGTACTCCTGCCGGTCGAAGCGCGCGAGATCGCCGCGGTAATGGAACACCGGCCACAGCGTCGCGTTCGAGAAGCCGCGGTAGTACTGGTCGTAGTCGCGCCGGGTCAACCCGACCGTCGCATACGTCACGTTGCCGTCCCGCTGGATCGCGGGCTCGGCATCCGGCGCACCGACGATCTCGCCGTTCCAGCCGAACCAGACGCCGCCCGTTTCCTTCAGCGCGTCCATCACGCCGACGGCCAGGCCGCCCGCGCTCGGGCGCGTGTCCTCGCCGGCGGCGACACGATTCGATACCACGATCAATCTGCTCATGCGACTTCCCCTCCTCGATTCGATTGGCTGGCGCGCGACGCACGCCCAAGCGGGCGCGGCGGCCCGAAGGCGGCCGCGCGGCGACTCAGTTCCGAGAATTGCAATGAAATACGACGATGGAATGCGGCGACGACCGCATCAGGCGTCCTGCTCCTGACCGAGGTCGCGTTGATAGTCGAGCCCTTCCGGGCGAGCCCCGCCCTGGTTGTGATCGCCGTCCGACGGTGTCTCGTCCGGCGCACCCGCAGGCGGGGCCGAAGGCGCGTCGATCCGCGGACGCGGCGGCGCTTCCGGATGGTCGGCCGCCGCGACAGGCGGCCGGTGTGACAACCGTTTCGAACGGCGCATGGCTGGGTGTCTCATAAGCGGCGCGGCTCGAGGCCGTCGTAGAAACATTCCATAACGAAACAGTCTAGGTCGCTTGATCGCATCCGAAGGTAACAATTACCTTCAATTTGTAACGTTTCGACCCCTCGCCGATCATCTATCCGACAATAACGCCGCCCGCGCGCACGCGGCCCGCCGCACGGCGATTTGTCAAAGCTTTGCAGTTTTCCCATGACAATTGCGAAACAATGACGCGGCATCAGGGCGTGCACGCGTCGCCGCTCACCCAGACAGGACTTGCACTCAGGGATGAACATTCGTTTCGAATCGCCGCGCCGGGCCACGCCGGCGCGCGTCGTGCTGGCCGTGATCGCCACGGCCGCACTGCTGTCCGGCTGCAATTCGCTGTACAGCGAAGGGGCGACCGCCGGCGCCGGTATCGCGGGCGCCGCGATCGCCTCCAAGGTCACCAACAACGCCGCCGTCGCGACGGGCATCGGCCTCGGCGCCGTCGCCGGCGCGCGGGCCGGCGTCCAGTACTCGCAACGCGTCGCGCACCGCTACACGCAGGAGCAGATCGCGAAGGCGGCCGGCCCGCTCGACGTCGGCGGCGTCGCGCCGTGGTCGACGCACCATTCGTTCCCGATCGAGGACGACGAGCAGGGCCGCGTGACGGTCAGCCGGATGATCAGCGTCGGTCCGCTCGACTGCAAGGAAATCGTGTTCGCGGTCGATACGCCGGCGAAGGCCGACAAGGCCGCGCAATCGGCGTTCTACGTCGCCACCATCTGCCGCGACGGGCCCGTGTGGAAATGGGCGTCGGCCGAACCGGCGACCGAACGGTGGGGCGCGCTGCAATGAGCGTCGCGATCCGTATCGCGGCGATCGGTGCGCTGTGCGCGGCGACGGTCGCGCTGTCGGGCTGCGGGTCGGTCGGCGCCGCGAGCGGCGCGCTGGCCGGCGCGGCGACGGGCCTCGTCACCGCGAACCCGGCGGTCGGCGTCGGCGTCGGGATCGCCGTGCAGGCCGCGACCGACGAAGCCGTCAACCGCACGATGAAGCAGCTCCATCAGAATCAGCAGGACGCGATCGCGAAGACGGCCGGCAGTCTCGCCGTCGGCGAAGTGAAGCCGTGGAAGGTGAAGAATACGCTGCCGCTCGAAAACGGCGAAGGCGAAGTGCGCGTCACGCGCGCGTATTCGTCGGCGCTCGCGCTGTGCAAGGAATTCGCGTTCTCGGTGAAGGACGGCGACAAGGCCGACTGGTATTTCGCGAATGCGTGCCAGCAGGGCACGCACTGGAAGTGGGCGTCGGCGGAACCGGCCGTCGATCGGTGGGGGAATTTGCAGTAACGGGGCGATGCGCCGCGCGTCGCGGGCGGCGCCCTTGGCGTTCTGCGAGGTGCAGCTATGCCGAGCGCCCCGCCAACATCAGGACTCGACGTCCTCGAGACTGAAGATCTCCGTCTGGTCGTTGTACGAGAAGATCTCGCCATAACGGCCCCAGTCGATCACCGCATCGAGCGTTTCCTCGGCCGCGCCGTCCGACAGGAAATCCTCGAGCTCCTGCTCGAAGCGCACGCGCGGCGCGCGATGGCCCGGGCGCTCGTTCAGCACCTTCTTGATCCGCGCGGCGAGCGGCACGTGCTTCAGCAGGTGATCCGCGAACATCAGCTTGCGCTCCTGCGTGCCGAATTCCGCGAACACGCGCCCCGGCGGCGTCAGGAACACGTCGCCTTCGCGCACGTCCGCGAAGCCGAGGTACTGCAGCACTTCCGCGATCG
>NZ_JAUJPV010000038.1:0-35022 GCF_030481585.1 Burkholderia sp. AU45388
CGCACCACAGGCCGGCCATCCCGTCGATCACCTTGTTGCCGTCGGAGTCCCACAGGTAGACGCCGTCGGCCTTCACGATCACGCGGCTGCCGGCGCGATTGAGCGCGCCCATGTCGGAGAACGGGTGAATGTGGTGCGCGGCGTCGAGCGCGCGAAAATCGGCAGTCGAGCGCGGCGGAAAAGCGTCGTTTCGATCGGTCATGTTTTCTCCGTCAAACAGCGCTGCACGCTTACACGTGCAGCAGCAAATGCCTGCGTTCCCACGAGCTGATCACGCGGAAGAACGCTTCGTATTCGGTTTCCTTCAATGCCAGGTAGGCCTTCACGAACTTGTCGCCGAGGATGCCGGCGAGCGGCTCGCACGCAGCCATCAGCGAGATGCCTTCCTCGAGGTTGCGCGGCAACTGATACGGCAGATCGTAGCCGTCCGATGCGATCGGCTCGGTCGGCGCCAGCTGTTGCGACATGCCGAGATAGCCGGCGGCGAGCGTCGCCGCGAACGCGAGATACGGGTTGCAGTCGACACCGGGAATCCGGTTCTCGATGCGCCGCGCGACGGGGCTCGACTGCGGGATGCGAAAGCCCACCGTGCGGTTGTCGTAGCCCCATTGCACGTTGATCGGCGCGGCCATGAAGCGCGACAGGCGGCGATACGAATTGATGTACGGCGCGAAGATCGGCATCAGCGCCGGCGTGTACTTCTGCAGCCCCGCCAGATAGCTGTGGAACAGCGGCGACACGGCGCCGTTCTCGTCGGCGAACAGATTGCGCCCGGTGCGCAGGTCCGCGAGGCTCTGATGAATGTGCATCGCGGAGCCCGGCTCGTTTTCCATCGGCTTGGCCATGAACGTCGCGTACATGTTGTGACGCAACGCGGCCTCGCGCACCGTGCGCTTGAACAGGAATACCTGGTCGGCCAGCGGCATCGCATCGCCATGCACGAAGTTGATCTCCATCTGCGCGGCGCCGACTTCATGGATCAGCGTCTCGATATCGAGGCCCTGCATTTCGCAGTACTCGTAGATGTCCTCGAACAGCGGATCGAACTCGTTGACGGCCTCGATCGAATACGACTGGCGGCCCGTTTCCGCCCGCCCCGTGCGGCCGACGGGCGGCCGCAGCGGCAGGTCGGGGTCGGCGTTCATGTCGACCAGGTAAAACTCGAGTTCCGGCGCGACGACCGGCTTCCAGCCCTTCGCCTCGTACAGGTCGAGCACGCGGCGCAGCACGTAGCGCGGCGAGATCTCGACCGGCGAACCGTCGAAGTGCACGCAATCGTGAATCACCTGCGCAGTCGGGTCGACCGCCCACGGGATCAGGCAGATCGTCGACGGGTCGGGCACGCACACCATGTCGGGATCGGTCACGCCGGTCAACGTGCCGTCCTCCGGATAGTCGCCGGTGACGGTCTGCACCATCACGGCCTGCGGCAGGCGCATCGATTCACCGGATTCGAACTTGTTGCGCGGAATGATCTTGCCGCGCGCGATGCCGGCCATGTCGGGAATGATCGCCTCGACTTCGGTGATGCGGTGCTGTCGCAGGAATTCGCTCAGTTCGGGTTGCATGATCGGCCTCGTGAGTCGATGTCGATATCGGATGCGGGCGGCGACGGCGTCGCGCCGCCGCCCGCATGAAGGCGATGCGTCATCCGCGCGCGGCACGCCGCGCCGAATGCCGCGAAGATGTCGCGCGACAGCGGCTGCTCCGCGTAGCGCCATTCGGGATGCCACTGCACACCCAGCACGAACGCGCGCGCACCGCGTACGCTGACGGCCTCGACGAGCCCGTCGGGCGCACTTGCTTCGATCGCGAGCCCGTCGCCCAGCCGCGCGATGCCCTGGTCGTGCAGCGAATTGACCGTCGCCTCTTGCGCGCCGCGCGCGACCCGCTGCAGCAGGCCACCGGGAGCGAGCTGCACGACGTGCGCGGGACCGTACTGCCGTTCGAGCGGATCGTCCGCCCGTTCGCGATGGTCGTCGAAGCCGGTCGTCGCATGCAGCCGCTGATGCAGCGTGCCGCCGTACGCGACGTTCAGCTCCTGCATGCCGCGGCAGATGGCGAGCACGGGCACGCCCGCGTCGATCGCCGCGCGGATCAGCGGCAACGCGGTCGCATCGCGCGCCGGATCGTGCAACGTGTCGGGCGCGCTCGCGGCGCCGCCGTAGCGATGCGGCTCGACGTTCGAATAGCTGCCGGTCAGCAGCAGCCCGTCGATTGCCGCGACGATCGCGTCGGCCGGCTGCCGCGCGCCGAGCGCGGGCAAGACGAACGCGAGCGCGCCGGCGCCGTCGACGACGGCGGCAAGGTACTTCTCGCCCGCCGTGTGGTTCGGGTGGGCGCCGCGCAGGATGCGGTCGGCGGTGACGGCTACGATCGGGCGGGCACGCATCGGCGTCTCTCCGGTCATGGCGCGCGACATGCTTGCGCGCGCAACGATGCAGGTTCACGGGCGCGCCGCACGCGCGCGCCATCGCGCGGCGCAAGCGCAGGCGCGATCGTGCCGCGCGGACGCCGCGGCAACGGGCGATGCGACCCGGGACGGAAGCGGAAACGGACGCTAGGGCAACAACGATGCGCTGCCGTCGCACTGCACCGCGCTGAACAGGTGTGCGGTCGCGAGATTGAAGCGGCGCGGGCCGCGATGGGAAATGGCGAAGAAGCGAGGCTCGCGTAGCGGGACGGCGCGCGTGCCGCGCTCAGCATGCCGGTTCGGCCCGGCCTGAGGCGGCGCGCCCGCCGACGGACTTCGCGTCCGGCGTATCGAAGGGCTGGCGGCTTTCACGATCGTACTCGACTGACTGATGGAGGCAGGACACGTGTCGCTATGCCGCGTGGCGACACGTCAGCAAGATGTCTCGTAGCGAATGCCGGCGCAGTCCGGCCATCGTCGATGGCCTTGCCGCCGGTACGCGCGTGACGACTTCCTGACATTCAGCTTATATCACCTAAAAATTGCGTCAAATTTTCAGGGGCCGATGACGACCTCGATCAGACGAAAAAAACGGCATCGATCAGGCGGATCGATGCCGTTTTGTGCATTGCGTCGGCTTGCCTGCTGCGTGCCGACGGGGCGACGCGCACTGCTCCGCCGCGCTGCCGCATGAAGGCGGCCCGTGCTCAGCGATGCGCGAGCGCGGTTTCGACGAGCGTCTGCAGCAGCGGCACGATCCGCGCTGCCCGCGCTTCGTCGTACGCGTACGGACGCGTCTCCTCCATGTAGGTGATCTGCGACAGCTCGAGCTGCACGGCCTCGACGCCGGTCTCGGGCACGCCGTAGTGACGCGTGATGTAGCCGCCCTTGAAGCGGCCGTTCGCGACGGCCGTGTAGCCGCCGTGTGCGAGCACGCGCGCCGCCAGCGCCTCCGCGAGACCGGGCGCCGCACTCGCGCCGCTCGACGTGCCGAAGTTGAAGTCCGGCAGGCGGCCGTCGAAGAAACGCGGCACGTGCGAACGGATCGAATGCGCCTCCCACACGAGCACGCGACCGTGTTCGCCCTTCAGGCGCGCGATCTCGCGTTGCAGCGCGTCGTGATACGGCAGCCAGTAACGGTCGCGGCGACGCATGATTTCGTCGTTGCCGGGCAGCGCGTTCGCCGGATACAGCGGCGCCTTGTCGAACGTATCGACCGGCACGAGTCCCGTCGTGTCCTGCCCCGGATACAGGTTCTCGTTGTCGGGCGGACGGTTCAGGTCGACGACGTAACGCGCGTGCGACGGCACGAGGATCGATGCGCCCAGATCGGCCGCGAAGCCGTACAGCCGCTCCAGATGCCAGTCGCAATCGTCGACGAAGAGCGCGTCGGGCGTCATCGTCGCGGCGATGTCGTCGGGGATGTGCGTGCCTGCATGCGGAATCGAGATCAGCAGCGGCAGCGTGCCCTGCTTCAGCGTGAATACAGCCGGTTGTTCAGTCATGTCGCCTCACCGTAAGAGTCGGCCGGCGCACCGTGCGCCGGTTGCCGCGCGTTCAGCGCAGCAGTTGCGCCAGCGCGGCGCGGTAGTCGGCATACGCGGCGGCTTCGTCGCGATGGCGGCGGCCGCTCACGACGCACTCGCCGCCCGTGTAGACGTCGAGCACCGGCGTGTCGCCATGCTCGGCGAACACGATGCCCGACAGCCATGCGGCGCTGTCGTGTTCGGCGATCGCCGGATGATCGGGATCGAGCACGAGCCAGTCGGCGCGACAGCCGGCGCGCAGCGCGCCGATGCGCCGCCCGCTCGCCTGCGCGCCGCCCGCGAGCGACGCATCGAACAAGCGATCGGCGACGTGCGCCTGCGACGCGCTCGCCAGCACGTTGCGCGCGCGGTGCACGAGCCGCTGCCCGTATTCGAGCAGGCGCAGCTCCGAGCGCCAGTCGACCGACGCGTGGCTGTCCGAGCCGACGCCGATCACGCCGCCCTGCGCGAGATAGTCGACGGCCGGAAACACGCCGTCGCCGAGGTTCGCTTCGGTCGTCAGGCACAGCCCGGCGACCGCGCGACGCTTCGCGAGCGCCGCCGTCTCGGCCGCATCGACGTGCGTCGCGTGCACGAGGCACCAGCGCGCATCGACGTCGAAGCGATCGAGCAGCCATTGGACCGGGCGTGCGCCGTAGGCGCGCACGCAGTCGTCGACCTCGGCCGTCTGCTCGGCGATGTGGATATGAACGGGCGCATCGTCGGGCAGCCCGTCGAGCAGCGCACGCAGCCCGTTCTCGGACACCGCGCGCAGCGAATGCGGCGCGACGCCGTAGCGCAGCCCGCCATGCTCGGGCGCGGCGCGACGCATCGCGTCGAGCAGTTCGAGCACGCCGTCGGGCGTGTTGATGAAGCGGCGCTGGTCGTCGCGCGGCGGCTTGTTGCCGAAGCCGGCGAACTGGTACGACACGGGCAGCATCGTGATGCCGATGCCGGCCGCCCGCGCGGCGTCGATCACACGTGTGCCGAGCTCCGCGATTTGCGGATAGCGCGAGCCGTCCTGCGCGTGATGCACGTAGTGGAATTCGCACACCGACGTGTAGCCGCACTTGAGCATCTCGACATACAGCCAGCGCGCAATCGCCGCGAGCGCGTCGGGCGTGATCTTCAGCGCGAAGCGGTACATCAGGTCGCGCCAGCTCCAGAAGCTGTCGGCGGGATTCGCGCGGTATTCGGTAAGCCCCGCCATCGCGCGCTGGAATGCGTGCGAATGCAGGTTCGGCATGCCGGGCAGCACCGGCCCGGCCGCGCGCGCGACGCCGGCCGGTGCGTCGGTATCGGGCGTCACGTCGGTCAGCGTGCCGGCCGCGTCCCAGCGCAGCAGCACGTTGCGGCGCCAGCCATCGGGCAGGTAGGCATGGTCCGCGAACAACAGGGTGTCGGTCATTGCGTATCCTCATCGACCGGATCGAGCGCTTGAGCAATCTCGTCCGGGTGCCGCGGCCGGCAGACGCGAGCGCGTCGCGCCTGCGCCTGCCTCGCGGCGATCGACCGGCGTGCGCCGTTGCGCACGGGTCCGGTCCCCTGCAAAGCGTCGGCCGGGCCGATACGTCACGTACCCGGCCCGGTTCTTCGCAAAAACTATCCGTTCATCCGGCGAAACACGGTCGTGCCGCCGCGTACGACCTGCTCGCACAGCGGCCGGCCGATCCAGTACGCCAGTTCCGCCAGCGAGCCGACCGCCCACACGGCGAAGTCGGCCTGGCGACCGACCTCGAGCGCGCCGTGGCGATCCGCGCGGCCAAGCGCCGCGGCTGCATGGCGCGTAACGCCCTGCAGCACCTCGGGCACCGTCATGCGGAACAGCGTGCAGCCCATGTTCAGCGTCAGCAACAGCGATTCGAGCGGCGACGTGCCGGGGTTGTGATCGGTCGCGAGCGCGATCGGCACGCCGTGCTTGCGCAGCAGCTCGATCGGCGGCAATTGCGTTTCGCGGATGAAGTAGTACGCGCCGGGCAGCAGCACGGCGACCGTGCCGGCCGCCTTCATCGCCTCGATGCCGGCTTCGTCGAGAAATTCGAGGTGGTCGGCCGACAGCGCGCGGTAACGCGCGGCGAGCGCCGTCCCGCCCGCATTCGACAGTTGCTCCGCATGCAGCTTCACCGGCAGCCCGCGCCGCGTCGCGGCCTCGAACACGCGCTCGGTCTGCGCGAGCGAAAAGCCGATGCGTTCGCAGAACACGTCGACCGCGTCGACGAGCCCTTCGTCGGCCAGCGTCGGCAGCATCCGGTCGCACACTTCGTCGATGTATTCGTCCGCGCGGCCCGCGTATTCCGGCGGCAGCGCATGCGCGCCGAGGAAGGTCGTATGGACGGTGACCGGGAAGCGCTCGCCGAGCTGGCGCGCGACGCGCAGCATCTTGCGCTCGCTCGCGAGGTCGAGCCCGTAGCCCGACTTGATCTCGATCGCGGTCACGCCTTCGGCGAGCAGCGGCTGCAAGCGCGCGGCGGCCTGCACGAACAGCGCCGTCTCGTCGGCCGCGCGCGTCGCGCGCACCGTCGACACGATCCCGCCGCCCTGCCGCGCGATTTCCTCGTAGCTCACGCCCGCGAGGCGCTGCGCGAATTCGTCGGCGCGTGTGCCGCCGTACACCAGATGCGTATGGCAGTCGACGAGGCCCGGCGTGACCCACGCGCCGTGCAGGTCCTCGCGCCGCCAGTGCGCATAGTCGTGCGGCAGCGCGGACAATGCGCCGAGCCACGCGATCGTGCCGGTTTCGTCGACGGCGATCGCCGCGTCGTCGATCGTCTCGTCGGGATGGCCGTGCGGACACAGCCTCAGGTGATGCCAGACAGTCGGTTTCATGCGTTCAGTCTCGTTCGCCGACGGCAAGCGACACGGCGAGCAGCGCGCCGCCTCCGCTCACGACGACGTCAAACGCACGCCGCGGCCCGTCGAGCCGCAACGTGTCCATTTCTTCCAGCGCATAGTGCGCGCCGTCGATGTCGACGCCCACCGTACCGGCCGCGCAAAACAGCAGCACGGTATCGGCGCGCTCGATGCGGTGCGTGCCCTCGGGCCATACGTCGACCGACCCGCGCGCGGCCGAACGGCGCGTCATCAGGTTGAAGTCGCGCGTCGCGCCGTCGTGCAGCGTCGCGTCGATCGCCGTCTCGCCCGCGAAATCCGCGCGGGCCAGCGGTGCGTCGAGCACGTGCCGCGTGCCGCCCGCTTCCACGAGCGTCATCCCGGCGCCGGACAACAGCACAAGCGTACGGTCGACGCCGTCGAAACGCGAGAACGGCCCGGCCGTGCCGACGTCCGCGACGCTCACGCGCCACGCGAACGCATCGAGTGCCGCGCCGGGCGGGAACGCGCCGATCTCGCGCGTCACCCCGCCGCCGTTCTTCCACGGCGACGCAACGAGATCCGCGGCGCGGATCAGCGCGGCGGCCAGCGTTGCGTTCACCGGCGCCTGGTCGAGCGCCGCCATGCTCAGCGGCCGAGCATCGGCAGCTTCAGGCCGGCTTCGCGGGCCGTCTGCTGCGCGAGTTCGTAACCGGCATCCGCATGACGCATCACGCCCGTGGCCGGATCGTTCAGCAGCACGCGACCGAGACGTTCATGCGCGTCGGCCGTACCGTCGGCGACGATCACGACGCCCGAATGCTGCGAGAAGCCCATGCCGACGCCGCCGCCGTGGTGCAGCGACACCCACGATGCGCCGCCCGCGGTGTTCAGCAGCGCGTTCAGCAGCGGCCAGTCGCTGACGGCGTCCGAGCCGTCCTTCATCGATTCCGTCTCGCGGTTCGGGCTCGCGACCGAACCCGTGTCGAGGTGGTCGCGACCGATCACGATCGGCGCCTTCAGTTCGCCGTTCTTGACCATCTCGTTGAACGCCTGGCCGAGGCGGAAGCGATCCTTCACGCCGACCCAGCAGATCCGTGCCGGCAGGCCCTGGAACGCGATGCGCTCACGCGCCATGTCGAGCCAGTTGTGCAGGTGCGGATCGTCGGGGATCAGCTCCTTCACCTTCTGGTCGGTCTTGTAGATGTCTTCCGGATCGCCGGACAGCGCGACCCAGCGGAACGGGCCCTTGCCTTCGCAGAACAGCGGACGGATGTACGCCGGCACGAAACCGGGGAAGTCGAACGCGTTCTCGACGCCCATTTCCAGCGCCATCTGGCGGATGTTGTTGCCGTAGTCGAGCGTGGCCGCGCCGCGCTCCTGCAGCGCGAGCATCGCGCGCACCTGGACGGCCATCGATTGCTTCGCGACCTTCACGATGCTCTGCGGATCGACCTTCTGCGCCTCGCGCCATTGCGCGACGGTCCAGCCTTGCGGCAGATAGCCGTTGATCGGATCGTGCGCGCTCGTCTGGTCGGTCACGCAGTCGGGCGTAATGCCGCGCGTGACGAGTTCCGCGAACACGTCGGCCGCGTTGCCGAGCAGGCCGATCGACACCGGCTTGCCGGTGCGCTTCGCTTCCTCGATCATGCCGAGCGCTTCGTCGAGCGTCGTCGCCTTCTTGTCGACGTAGCGCGTCTTCAGGCGGAAGTCGATGCGCGTCTCGTCGCATTCGACCGCGATCATCGAGAAGCCGGCCATCGTCGCGGCGAGCGGCTGCGCGCCGCCCATCCCGCCCAGGCCGCCCGTCAGGATCCAGCGGCCCGACGGATCGCCGTTGAAGTGCTGGTTCGCGACCGAGAAGAACGTTTCATAGGTGCCCTGCACGATGCCCTGGCTGCCGATGTAGATCCAGCTGCCGGCCGTCATCTGGCCATACATCATCAGGCCCTTGCGGTCGAGCTCGTGGAAGTGATCCCAGTTCGCCCAGTGCGGCACCAGGTTCGAATTCGCGAGCAGCACGCGCGGCGCATCCTTGTGCGTGCGGAACACGCCGACCGGCTTGCCCGATTGAATCAGCAGCGTTTCGTTTTCCTCGAGATCCTTCAGCGATGCGAGGATCTGGTCGTAGCATTCCCAGTTGCGCGCGGCACGCCCGATGCCGCCGTACACGACGAGCGCATGCGGATGCTCGGCGACTTCCGGGTCGAGGTTGTTCTGGATCATCCGGTAGGCCGCTTCGGCCAGCCAGGTCTTGCAGGTCTTCTCGCTGCCGCGCGGCGCGCGGATCGTGCGCGTCGGATCGAGGCGGGGATCGATGTGTTTCGGATGGTTCATGACGACTGCTCCCGAAGGAAATTGAAGATCAAATAGGAATCAGAAATGCCCGGTGAAGCGATAACGGCTGCCGGGATGCCACAGATTCGCCACCGAGGCGACGACGCCCTGCGACCAGGTGCGCCGATGTAAAACCAGACACGGCTCGACGTCGTCCATCCGCAGCTGCTCGCGCCGCTCCGGCGCCGGGGCCGCCGCTTCGATCCGGTACTCGACGCGCTGCAGCGGCGCCGCGCGCATCAGGTACAGGTTCGGCGTCGTGTTCGTGAAATCCTGCTCGGCGTAATCCGGCGCGACCGCCGGATTCACCCATCGCTCTTCGAGCTGCACCGGCTCGTCGTTCTCGAAGTGCAGCACCTGCGAATGAAACAGCTTCGTGCGCACGGCCACCTGCATCTCGTCGGCAAGCGCTTCGTCGGCGCGGATCGTGTCGAGCCCGAGCACGCTGGCGCGGTACGCATGCCCGCGCGCGCCGACCTCTTCCGAGATGCTGCGAATCGCGACCAGCGTCGACTCGTACTTCGGCCGCGCGACGTAGGTGCCCGCGCCCTTCATGCGCGTGAGCACCTGCTCGGCCGTCAACTCGCGCAGCGCGCGGTTGACGGTCATGCGCGCCACCTTGAATTCGCGCGCCAGCTCGTTCTCGGACGGCACCTGGTCGCCCTCCTCCCACTCGCCGGCGTGAATGCGGCCCAGGATGAAATCCTTGATCTCCTGGTAGACCGGCGCGCTCATCGGCTTACTGTTCCGATGCGAACGAGAACGGCGCGACCTTCGCGAACGCGCGCTCGCCGACCAGCTTCGCGATCACCGCGATGTCCGGCGCGAAGTAGTGGTCGAGTTCGTAGTGCGCGACCTTGCCGCGGATCGTCTCCATCACCGGCGCGAGCTTCGGGCTCGTGTGGAACGGCGCGCGCAGGTCGACGCCCTGTGCGGCGGCCAGCAGTTCGATCGCGAGGATGTGCTTCGTGTTGTCCGCGATGTCGGCGAGCTTGCGCGCGGCGAACGTCGCCATCGACACATGGTCTTCCTGGTTCGCGGAAGTCGGCAGCGAGTCGACCGATGCCGGGTGCGCGAGTGTCTTGTTTTCCGATGCGAGGGCGGCGGCCGTCACGTGCGCGATCATGAAGCCGGAGTTCACGCCACCGTCCTTCACGAGGAACGGGGGCAGGCCCGACAGCGTCGCGTCGATCAGCAGCGCGATGCGGCGTTCGGCCAATGCGCCGATTTCCGCGGCTGCGAGCGCGAGGTTGTCGGCCGCGAACGCGACGGGCTCGGCGTGGAAGTTGCCGCCCGACAGCACTTCGCCGGTGTCCGGGAAGATCAGCGGATTGTCCGACACGGCGTTTGCTTCGACCAGCAGCACGTCGGCCGCGTGACGCATCTGGTCCAGGCATGCGCCCATCACCTGCGGCTGGCAGCGCAGGCTGTACGGATCCTGCACCTTGTCGCAGTCGCGGTGCGACTGGTTGATCGGCGAGCCTTCGAGCAGTTCGCGGTACGACGCGGCCGCGTCGATCTGGCCTCGATGGCCGCGCAGTTCGTGGATGCGCGCGTCGAACGGCTTCACCGAGCCGGCGGCCGCGTCGACCGACAGCGCGCCGGCGACGAGCGCGGTGCGGTACAGGTCTTCGATCGCGAACATGTTGTCGAGCGCGAGCGCGGTCGACGCCTGCGTGCCGTTCAGGAGCGCGAGGCCTTCCTTCGCCTGCAGCGTCAACGGCGCGAGGCCGGCGACACGCAGACCGTCGAGCGCGCTCGCGCGTTCGCCGCGGATGAACACTTCGCCGACGCCGAGCAGCACGGCCGACATGTGCGCGAGCGGCGCGAGGTCGCCCGAGGCGCCGACCGAGCCTTTCACCGGGATCAGCGGCAGCACGTCCGCGTTGAAGAGGGTGATCAGCGCATCCATCACTTCGCGACGGATGCCCGAGTGGCCACGGCCGAGGCTCGACAGCTTCAGCGCCATCAGCAGGCGCACCGACGAGCGCGCCATCGGCTCGCCGACGCCGACCGCGTGCGACAGCACGAGGTTCTTCTGCAGCAGTTCGAGCTGGTCGTGCGGGATGTGGGTGCTCGCCAGACGGCCGAAGCCCGTGTTGATGCCGTAGGCCGGCTCGCCCTTCGCGGCGATATCGGCAACGGCCTTCGCGCCCGCGTCGATCTTCGCGAAGCTGGCCGGATCGAGTTTCAGCTGGACGGATTCGCGTGCGATCCGGCGCAGTTGCGGGAGGGTCAGATGGCCGGGGGTCAACGTAATCATGTGAGCAATCCTGTCTAGACAAGTTCGGGATGGATTGAAGTGTAGCCATCGGAACTTGTCTAGACAACCCGTTTTTTATTATTCCGGTCTCGGGAGTTTCCCTGATGTCCGGCACGGCCCGCCGGCGTGGCCGGCGTGATCCGGTTTTTAACGTATGTTGCAATCATTTTTTATTTGGCAACATACGAATCAACATTCGCCATGGAGACCGTCATGCCCTTCCCGTCACGATTCGCCGCCCGCCTCGGCCGCCCCCTGCTCGTCGCCGCGTGCGCACTCGCGTGCGGCGCGTCCGTCGCCGCCGAGCCGCTGTCCGGCACGCTCGAGAAGATCCGGCAGGCCAACCTGATTTCGATCGGCCATCGCGAAACGTCGGTGCCGTTCTCCTATGTCGACGCGGGCGGCAAGGTCATCGGGTTCTCGCAGGATCTGTGCGACCGCGTGATCGCCGCGGTGAAGGCGCGCACCGGCAAGCCCGACCTGCAGGTGCGCTTCATTCCGGTCACGTCGCAGAACCGCATTCCGCTCGTGCAGAACGGCACCGTCGATCTCGAATGCGGCGTGACGACCAATCTCGCCGCGCGCCACGCGCAGGTCGCGTTCTCGACCACCTTCTTCGTCGCGACGACGCGCCTGCTCACGCGCACGAGTTCGGGCATCCGCGACTTCCCCGATCTCGCCGGCAAGACGGTCGTGACGAACCAGGGCACGACGTCCGAGCGCCTGCTGCGCAAGATGAACGAGGAAAGGAAGGTGAACATGCAGATCATCAGCGCGAAAGACTACGGCGAAGGACGCCTCACGCTCGAATCGGGCCGCGCGGCCGCGTACATGATGGACGACGTGCTGCTCGCGGGCGTGCGCCAGCTCGCCGCGAAGCCGGCCGACTGGCAGCTCGTCGGCACGCCGCAATCGTCGGAAGCCTACGGGTTCATGCTGCGCAAGGACGATCCGCAGTTCAAGGCGCTCGTCGACGGCGTGCTCGTGCAGTTGATGAAAAGCGGCGAGATCAACGCGCTGTACGACAAATGGTTCATGAAGCCGGTGCCGCCGAAGGGGCTGTCGTTCGACTTCGCGATGAGCGACGTGATCAAGGCGCGCTATGCGGCGCCGAACGACGCGCCGCTCGAGTAAGCGCCGCGCGTCGCGCCCGGCTTACGCGCGCGTCCACGCGACGCACGCCGCGTAGCCGGGCGCCGCGTCGAGCCATGCCGCATCGAACGCCGTGACGCCGGCGGCGGGCGCGGTCGCGTCGACGATCGTCGTCGCGGGTGTCGCCGTGTCGCGCGGCGGCACGACCGCGAACGCGCGCAGCCCGCCGACGATGCCGGTGCCGAGCGCCTTGAGCAGCGCCTCCTTCGCGGACCACACGCGCATGAATTCCCCCTCGCGCGCGCCGGGCGGCAGACCGTCGAGATACGCGATCTCGGCGGGTGCGCACACTTCGCGCGTCAGCGTGCGCCAGTCGGTCACGCGGTTGCAGCCCTCGATATCGACGCCGACGCGGCCCGCCGGCGCCCACGCGATCAATGCATGATCGCCCGCGTGCGACACGTTGAAGTCGAGCGACGCGCGATGCGCAGGGTCCAGCGACGGCCGCCCCGCTGCGTCGACGACGATCTCGACCGCGCGCGGCCCGATGCCGAGCGCCGCGCCGAGCACGTCGCGCAGCGCGGCGCGCGTCGCGGCGCTGCGCACCGCATCCTCGTGCCGCAGAAAGCGCGCGGCGCGGGCGCGCTCGTCGTCGCTCAGCGCCGCATACGCGGGCGACACGACCGGCACGCGCCAGTCGAAATCGACGCGCGCGACCTGCACGCGGGCGCGCGCCGCGGCGGGCGGCACGTCGAGCGCGTGCACGCGCCACGCGCGGGGCGTTTCGACGGGAGAAGCGGGATCGGACGGAATGGACATCGGCGCGCGGCAGCCTGTGCGTTGGAGCGAAACGTCCGATGTTAATCGATCGCGCCGACCCGCGGCCGCTGCCGCCTGATCGGGACGCAGACAGGGATGGCGCATTGCGTGCGTATGCGCCCGCTTACCCGCTCGCGGCCCTGCCCGGCACGCCGCTCCCCGTCACCCGCCCGCGCGACGCCGGGTGCAGCGCATGCACGACGCCCGGCGCATCGGCCGGCAGCACGCCGTGTTGCAGCCAGTACAACGCGACCGGCCACAGCGTGTCGGTGAGGCGGCTGTGGAAAAACGCGAAATGGCCGATCTCGGCGACGCCGATGTCGGTCGGCGCGATCCGCAGATGCGTCACGTTGCTGCCCGTGTAGTAGCCGACCAGCCGCTCGATCGCGGCGACCGTGCCGAACGCGTCGTCGTCAATGCCGACCGCGAGCATCGGCGCCGACAGCCCCGCGAACCGCGCCGGCAACGCGGCACGGCTCGCCGCGCCGTCGTCGAACACGCTGCCGAGGTAGCCGTCCTCGAAACGCGGCCGCGACCGCGCCCACGACAGCGCGATGCCCCGCGGCGTATCCTCCATCCAGCCGAGCCGCTTCGCGGGCACGTAGCCGCACACGGCGGCGAGCGCGGGCATCGCGACATGCCACTTCCACCACATGCGGCGCCGCTCGGCCGGCAGATAGTCGCGCCAGTACGCGTACTGCGCGCCGACGGTCACCGCATGCCGCACGTGCACGTTCGACGCCGCGAGGCCGAGTACACAGCCGCCGATGCTGTGCGCGACCACGTCGAGCGGCTGGCCCGGAAACGCGTCGCGCGCATAGTGCAGCGCGGCTTCGCAATCGAGCCGCCCCCAGTCGAGCCAGGTCGCGCGCAGCTTCGCCAGCCGCGCCGGGCGCGATCCGCCGATGCCGCGATAGTCGTAGACGAGCACGTCGCGTCCTTGCGCGAACAGCCAGGCGGCGAAACGAAAGTAGTAGTCGCAGCGCACCGACGTCGCGCAATTGACGACCGTCACGGGCCGCACGCCGCCGCCGCGATGGCGCCAGACGTGGCCGCGCAGTTCGTAACCGTCCGCCGCGCGCAGCGTCACGGGTTCGGGCGGCAACGCGCCCGCCGCGCGACTGCCCTGCGAGGCTCCGCTTTCCTCGTTCGAAATCGTCATCGTGTCTCCTGTCGACCCCAGTTAGCGCTTCAGCGCTTACTGCGATCCCATGGATAGCGGTCGGTCCGAGTTGGCGCTTCAGCACATACTCAGCCCCCTCCTCCGCGATCAACCCGCCTCCATTGAACTTGACGCGTGCCGCGTTCTCAACCAATCTTGCTGCTCCGTTCGCATGAGTCACGCGCATGTCAACGCCACTCGTCCGTCTCCCGTCGCTCGATCTCGTCCGCGGTTTCGTCGCCGTCGGCCGCCGCATGAGCATCACGCTCGCCGCGCAGGATCTGTGCGTCACGCAGTCGGCGGTCAGCCGCCAGGTCCATGCACTCGAGGCGCATCTCGGCGTCGCGTTGCTGCAGCGCGGCTACCGGAAGATTTCATTCACGCCGGAAGGCGAGCGGCTGTTCCGCGTCGCCGACGCGGCGCTGCACGGCCTGCAGGACACCGTCGCGTCGCTGGCCGCCGCGCGCGAGCGCCAGCCCGTGACGATCACCGCCAGCATCGGCGTGACCGCGCTGTGGCTGCTGCCGCGGCTCGGGCGGCTGCAGGCACGGTTGCCCGGGATCGATCTGCGCGTCGCCGCGAACGACAAGGTACTCGATTTGCGCACCGAGGGCATCGACCTCGGCATCCGCTATTGCCCGCGCGAGCGCGCGCCGGCCGGCGCGCTGCGCCTGTTCGACGAGATCGTCGTGCCGGTCGCGCATCCCGCGCTCGCCGCGCGGCCGGTCACGAGCGCGGCCGCGATCGCCGGTCACGTGCTGCTCGAATTCGACGGGCCGCCGCAATCGCAATTGCAGTGGCACGCGCACCTGCACGCGGCCGGGCTCGGCGACGCGCGCCCGAAAGGCGTGCTGCGCTTCAACCAGTACGACCAGGTGATCCAGGCCGCGATCGCCGGCCAGGGCATCGCGCTCGGCCGGCTCGCGCTCGTCGCGCCGATGCTCGCCGACGGCCGGCTCGCGGTGCTCGGACCGCACACGCGGACGCTGTCGGAAACGTACGGCTACTGGCTGTTCCAGCACGATCCGGCCCCGCGTCGCGAGGTCGCCGACGTGCGCGACTGGATGCTCGCCGAAGCGGCGGAATGCGATGCGGCGATGCACGCGCACGATACGACGACGGCCTGAGCCGACGGCGGTGCGGTTGCGCGTGAGCCCGGCGGACACCGCCCGTTCGCATTCCCTTGACGCATGGCAACCTGACCGAATGATCGCTTGAACGACGGCCGCCCTGCTCGTCTAATCGGATCGAGCGCGACCGTTTCGCCGCGCGCCTTCATCCGGAGACACGCATGACCCTGATCGAGCAGGAAGTCCGGCGCCGCTGGCTGCCCGTGCTGGCAGGCGGCCTGATCATGGGCGCCGCGCTCGGCATCCGCCACGTGCAGGGCCTGTTCCTCGCGCCCGTGTCACTCGACCACGGCTGGTCGCGCGAGGCGTTCGGGCTCGCGCTGGCGCTGCAGAACCTGATCTGGGGCGTCGCGCAGCCGTTCACCGGAATGATCGCCGACCGTTTCGGTTCGGTGCGCGTGATCGTCGCCGGCATGCTGCTGTACGCGGCCGGGCTCGTGACGATGGCGCATGCGGGCACGACCGGCCTGTTCACGGTCGGCGCCGGGCTCGTGATCGGCGTCGCGCTGTCGGGCTCCGCATTCGCGTCGATCTACGGCGCGCTGAGCCGCCTGTTTCCGCCCGACCGGCGCGGCTGGGCGCTCGGGGTCGCCGGCGCGATCGGCGGGCTCGGCCAGTTCTGCATGGTGCCCGTCGCACAGGAACTGATCGGCGGCATCGGCTGGCGGCACGCATTCATCGCGCTGGCGCTCGTCGCCGCGCTGCTCGCGCCGCTCGCCGGGCTGCTGCGCGACCGGCCCGCACAGGTGGCGGGCGCCCCCGCCGGCCCCGACCAGTCGATCGGCGAAGCGGTGCGCGAAGCGTTCGCGCATCGCGGCTTCTGGCTGCTGAACGCGGGCTTCTTCGCTTGCGGCTTCCAGCTCGCGTTCATCGCGACGCACCTGCCCGCTTACCTGCTCGACCACGGGCTGCCTGCGCGCCACGCGAGCGTCGCGCTCGCGCTGATCGCGCTGACCAACGTGGCCGGCACCTATGCGTGCGGCCATCTCGGCGGGCTGCTGCGGCGCAAGTACGTGCTGTCGGTGCTGTACCTCGTGCGCGCGTTCGCGATGACTGCATTCGTCGCCGCGCCGCTGTCGCCCGCGAGCGTCTACGTGTTCGCGGCCGTGATGGGATTCACGTGGCTCGGCACGGTGCCGCTGACGAACGGCGTGATCTCGCAGGTGTTCGGCGTGCGCTACATCGCGACGCTGTTCGGCTTCGTGTTCTTCGGGCACCAGCTCGGCAGCTTCTTCGGCGTGTGGCTCGGTGCAATCGTGTACGACGCGACGCACTCGTACATGCCGCTGTGGATCGGTTCGATCGCGCTCGGCGTGCTCGCGGCGCTGCTGCACCTGCCGATCGACGACGCGCGCGTCGCACGCCCGGCATCGGGCCGCGCGGCGTGGGCGTGATCCGCGCGGTGCTGGCCGCCGGCACGCTCGCGTTCGTCGCGTGGTGCGGCGCGGCCTACTTCGACTCGGGCGTCGCATACGCGCTGCTCGAGCACGTCGCATTCTGCAATTGATACGGCAAACCGGCGCGTGCGGTCAGCGGCGCTTCGGCAACGCGGCCAGCGCATCGAGCGCTCGGGCGCGCGCGGCCGCGTGCTCGACGAGCGGCGCCGGATAGTCGACGCCGAGCCGTACGCCGGCCGCCTCGAGTTCCAGCGGCGACGCTTCCCACGGTGCATGGATCGACGCATCGTCGAGGCCGGCAAGCTCGGGCACCCAGCGCCGCACGTACGCGCCGTCCGGGTCGAACTTCCGCCCCTGCGCGACCGGATTGAAGATGCGGAAATACGGCGCGGCGTCGGCGCCGCAGCCGGCCACCCATTGCCAGCTCGCCGCGTTGTTCGCGGGATCGGCGTCGACCAGCGTGTCGCGGAACCACGCTTCGCCCGCGCGCCAGTCGATCAGCAGGTGCTTGATCAGGAACGACGCGACGACCATCCGCACGCGGTTGTGCATCCAGCCGGTCGTCCACAGCTCGCGCAGGCCCGCATCGACGAGCGGATAGCCGGTTCGCCCGCGCTGCCACGCACGTAACGCGGCGGGATCGTCGCGCCACGGCATCGCATCGAACTGCGCGCGGAAGTTGTCGGTCGCGAGCGCCGGGAAGTGATACAGCAGCGTGTAGCTGAATTCGCGCCAGCCGAGCTCGCTCAGGAACTTGTCGGCGTGCGTCGCGTATGCCGCGCCGCCTGCGTGCGCGGCGCCCTGCACCGCCTGCCACACCTGTCGCGGCGACACGTTGCCGAAGCGCAGGAACGGCGATAGCCGGCTCGTCGCGGGGCGATCGGGACGGTCGCGCGCGTCCGCATAGCCGGCGAGCGCGGTCGTCACGAACGTGTCGAGCTGCGCGTGCGCGCCGGCTTCGTCGGGCGCCGGCCACGCATCGCGCAGGCCGCCGGCCCAGTCCGGCGCATGCGGACGCAACGCAAGTGCGTCGAGCGCCAGCGCGCGGTCGCGCACGACTTTCGGCCACGGATGAAACGCGATCCGCTCGGGTGCCGGCAACGGCGCCGCGACCGTGCGATCGCGGCGCGCCGCGCGCCAGTACGCGGTGAAGACCTGATACGGGCCGCCGCTACCCGTCAACACCTCCCACGGCTCGTTCAGCAGGCTGCCGTTGCTGCTCTCGACCGTCACGCCGCGCGCCTTGAGCGACGCCTTCAGCGCCGCGTCGGCGTCGCGCTGCGGCTGCGCATAGCGGCGGTTCCAGTACACGGCCGCCGCGCCCGTGTCGCCGACGATGCGCTCGATCTCGCGCTGCGCGTCGCCGCGCAGCAGCAGCAGGCGCCCGCCATGCCGCGCGAGCGCCGCGTCGAGCCCGGCCAGCGCCCCGTGCAGCCACCAGCGCGCCGCGCCGCCGAGCGCGGGCCCGGCGCCAGCGCCCGTATCGTCGACGAACACGCAGACGAGCGGCCGGCCGGATTCGACCGCGCGCGTGAGCGCGGGCTGATCGGTCACGCGCAGATCGTCGCGGAACCAGACGATCGCGGGAGCAACGGACGTCTTGGCAGACACGGGCAGGCACCTCGATGATGAAAGCAAAAGGAGACGCGTATTGTCGCGGCTGCGCTGCGCGGTGTCGACGCCGGTCGTCACGGCCGGCCGCCACCGCGACGCCGCACGCGAACGAACGATCCGCTTCGATCCAAAGCAGGTCGCGCTGCCGGACGACGGCCTCGCGCCCCGCATGTTGCTCCGACTGTGTTGCACGTCGACCGGCTCGTGCATACCGCGCACCGCGCATGGCCGACGCAACGCCGGACACATCGATTCACGCCACGACGGCCCGACAAGCGACCGTGCCCGCCGGTGCAGCCGGCTTGATCCGTCAACGATGCGTCGTGTCAATCGAGCCGGAACGCGGCCTCGAAGCGCTCGGCGAACGCATCGAACTCGGCTTCCGGCAGATGGTTGATGCCGCCTGCGCATTTGCGCCCGCCGCCGGTGGCGAAGCCGCGGCAGAACTCGTCCGCGCCGATCGGCCGGCCGTCGGGCACGCGTACGCTGACGACGAGCCCGCCGCCCGCGCGCGGCGACAGCACCGCGAGCGCCGCATGCGGCGCGTCGCGCATCCGCTCGTTCGCGAGCATGCCGGTTGCGCGCCGCGCCCACGGATGATCGGGCATCCGGACCAGCGTCGCGCCGGGCACCTCGCGCAGCGGCGCGAGCGCGCATGCACGCGCCATGTCGTCGCGGTAGCCGTCGCGCAACGCGGCGAACACGGCCGTCCCGCGCACGAAATCGAGCGGCTCGGCGCACGGCAGCATGGCGTCCGCGAGCGCCGCCGGATCGAAGTGCAGATCGCCGACGCATTCGCCGTAAGCGTTGTAGTTCAGATAGCGCCCGAGTTCGGCGAGCACGCCACGCTCGGCTTCGTCGACGCCGTGCTCGCGCGCCAGCGCGTCGCCGAGGGCCGGCAGTTCATCCCCGAATGCCGCGACGATCGCCCAGCGCACGTACCGGCCGCCGAGATAGCGGTTCACGATCGCGCTCGTGCAGACGTCGGCCGCCAGGTCGATATGCGCGTCGAAGCGCGGATGGTCGGGCAGCGCGCCGGCGAAGTGATGGTCGAAGTAACGGACCGTCGCACCGTCGCGCAGCAGCCGCGCGCACGCGTCGCGATTCTGGTCGTGCGACACGTCGAGCACGGTGACGAGGTCGCCCGCGCCCGCGTCGATACGCTCGAGCAGCCTGATGTCGCGCTTCACGCCGGTCACGAGCGTACCGTGCACGCGTTCCGCGAGCCGCAGTTGCTGAAGCGCGCACAGGCCGTCCGCGTCGCCGTTGAACGCGAAGACATGCCGCGCGTACTGGTTGTCCTGCATGATCCGTTGCTCCATCGTCCGCGCCTGAAATCCGCCGTTCGCGCGAGTGGCGTGCACGCCGCACCCGCGCGCCCGATATTTTGCCGCAACCGCGCGCGCCTTCGATACGGCGTAGCGGCGCTGCCCTGCAAACGGCTTGCGGGTCGCCTGCATGTCGTTCGTCACGATCGCGCTGTTCTCGCTTCGCGCGCGCCACGACTTCCTGCCTGTGCGTCGTCGTCCGAGACACGCGGATATCGGGCACCGCCCCGTCGAGGTCGGTTTTCTCGCCCGGCTTCCCAAACGTACCAAGCCCGAACGCGCCGCCTCGATCGCGAGTTCTCACGCCGAGATGGGGCCGCTTCGCGCCTGGCAGTCGGTGCGACGTCGCTTCGAGTCATAAGTCATCGGATGTGAAAACGAGCGCTTACCCTCGTCCGATTTCTCGCAAGTCGGGAGGATTTCCGGGTAAACCCGCGACGTCATCGCCCGCGCACCGGCGTACCATGTCGTACGACGACATACTACATAAGCCGCCACCCCAGACGCCGACGCGGGCTGCCGCCCCGCCGGCCATCGCCCGCCCGGAGACAGACACCGTTGAACCCGCCCTCGTCCGCCCTGCCCGGCCGCGACCCGCTCGCGTCCGCCGTCTCGAAAGTGAAGTGGCACGTGCTGCCGCTCGTGCTGATCATGTTCATCGCGAACTACATCGACCGCGTAAACGTCGGCTTCGTCGATCGCCATCTGGAAGCGTCGATCGGCATCGGCGCGGCCGCGTACGGGCTCGGCGCCGGGTTGTTCTTCGTCGGCTACGCGCTGTTCGAAGTACCGTCGAACCTGCTGATGCAGCGCTACGGCGCGCGCATCTGGCTCGCGCGGATCATGGCGACGTGGGGCATCGTCGCGGCCGCGATGGCGTTCGTGTGGAACGACACGTCGTTCTACGCGCTGCGCTTCCTGCTCGGCGCCGCCGAGGCCGGCTTCTTCCCCGGCGTCGTGCTGTATCTGTCGCAATGGCTGCCGCCGCGGGAACGCGGCAAGGCGATGGCGATCTTCCTCGGCGGCTCCGCGTTCGCATCGGTGCTGTCCGGGCCCGTCACCGGCGCGCTGCTGTCGATCCGCGGCTTCGGCCTCGCGGGCTGGCAATGGATGTTTCTGATCGAAGGGCTGTTCTCGGTTGCGCTGTGCGGCGCGAGTTGGCTGCTGCTGAAATCGCATATCCGCGACGCGACGTGGCTCACGCCCGAAGAACGTACGGCGCTGCAGAACGCGCTCGACGACGAACGCGCGGCGCGCGACGTCCGCTCGAACGTGCCGGTGCGCGCGACCACGCTGCTGCGCGACCCGCAGATCATGCTGTTCTGCTTCCTGTACTTCTCGATCCAGCTGACGATCTACGCGGCCACGTTCTGGCTGCCGACCATCATCCGCAAGATGGGCGGCCTCACCGATTTCCAGGTCGGCCTGTACAACACGATTCCGTGGATGATCGCGATCGGCGCGATGTACGGCTTCGCGGTGCTGTCGTCGAAGTGGAAGCATCCGCAGCGCTGGCTCGCGTGTGCGCTCGTGCTCGCCGCGTGCGGGCTGTTCGCGTCGACGTCGCCGAATCCGGTGTGGTCGTTCGCGTCGATCTGCTTCGCCGCGCTCGGCTTCAAGGCCGCATCGTCGCTGTTCTGGCCGATTCCGCAGGGCTATCTCGACACGCGCGTGGCCGCGGCCGTGATCGCGCTGATCAACTCGGTCGGCAACCTCGGCGGCTTCGTCGCGCCGACGGCCTTCGGCTATCTGAAGCAACATACGGGTTCGATCACGGGCGGGCTGTATGCGCTCGCGATCGCATCGCTCGTCGCCGCGGTCGCCGCGCTGTTCGCGCGCACGCAGCGGCGCAGCGATCCGCCGCACGGCCGGCCGGCCGACGAATCCTTCACGCACGCCTCGATGCTCCGCCATGCCGAACACTGACCGCCTGACCGTCGTCGTCTCGAATGCCGTCGACGGCGACCTCGCCACGTTCTCCCTCGCCGGCGACGGCACGCTCGCGCCGCTCGCCCGCTATCCGGCCGCCGACGTCGCGATGCCGATCGCCGTGCAGGCCGACCGCGCGCGGCTCTACGTCGCGACGCGCGGCGAGCAGCCGACGATCGTCGCGTTCCGCGTCGCCGCCACGGGCGCGCTCGTGCGCATCGGCACGACCGCGATCGATGCGAGCCATGCATACCTGTCGCTCGACCGCAGCGGCCGCTGGCTGCTCGGCGCGTCGTACGGCGGCAGCTCGCTGAGCCTCTACGACGCGGCGCGCGTGCGCGACGGCGACGGCACGCCGCTGCAAGTCGCGGGCGGCATCGCGAACGCGCATGCGGTGATCGTGTCGCCGGACAACCGCTTCGCGTACGTCAGTTCGCTCGGCTCGGACCGCGTGTTCGGCTTCGCGCTCGTCGAGGACGCCGCCGGCGCGCGCGCGGTCGAACATGGCGAAACACGCGTGCCGGCCGGCTTCGGCCCGCGTCACCTGCGATTCGCGGATGGTGGCCGCACGCTGGTCGTCGTCAGCGAATTCCAGGGAACGCTCGCGACCTTCGCCCGCGACACCGACACCGGCCGGCTCGGCGATCCGCGCGTGAGCGCACGCCATCCGGCCGTCGCCGAACTCGCGCAAGGCCATGCGCGCCCGCCCGCCCCGGCCGAACCGTCGGTGTGGGCCGCCGATCTGCACCTGACGCCCGACGAGCGCTTCGCGTACGTCAGCGAGCGCACGTCGAGCCGGTTGCTCGGCTATCGCCGCAACGAAGACGGCTCGTTCGAGCCCACCCACGCAACACCCACCGAGACCCAGCCGCGCGGGTTCGCGATCGATCCGTCCGGACGCTGGCTCGTCGCCTGCGGCGAACAGTCGGAACACGTCGCGGTATATGCGATCGCGCCGGACGACGGCACGCTGTCGCTGCACACGCGCGTGCCGGGCGGCCGCGGCGCGAACTGGATCGCGATTGTCTGAAGGTCTGAAAAAGATCCGGCGCCTGCGAAAGAAACGGCACCCCGGTGCGGGTGCGGCATTCAGCGCCGCTCGCTCGGCGCCACGCCCGTCCAGCGCTTGAACGCGCGCGTGAAATTGGCGCGGTCGGTATAGCAGACGCGCGCCGCGATTTCGTCGACCGGCAGCCGCGTGCCTTCGAGCAGCCGCAGCGCATCGCGCAGCCGGATCTCGTCGAGCAGCGCCGAATAGGTCGCGCCGTATCCGGCGAGCTTGCGCTTGAGCGTGCGCGCCGACACGTGCAGCTCGCGCGCGACGTCGTCCACCGACGGATAGCCGCCCTCGCCGCAGATCAGCAGGTTGCGCACGCGCTCGACGATGCTCTCCGCATAGCCGAGCCGCGCGAGTTCCGCCTCGCACTGCTGGACGATCATCTGCGCGGTCTGCGCGTTCGCGGTGCCGATCGGCTCGTCGAGCAGCGCGGCGTCGCAGCGGATGCGGTTCGCGCTCGCATCGAAATGGCAGCGCGGCAGCCGCGCGCGATAGCGCTCGAACCACGGCGGCTCGGGCCATTCGAAATGGAGTTCGGCACGCGACTGCAGCGTGCGCCCCGGCGTCGGATACAGCAGCGAATTGAACAGGATCGCGGTCTCGACCAGAAAATTTTCCACCGCGAACTGGCGCAGCCGGCCGAGCGGAAACGCTTCGAGCACGTCGATGTCGACGATGCCGTCGAGCTGCGCGAGCCGCACCGAGAAAAACGGCACGCGCGTCGGCAGGTAACGGATGCCGAGCGCGATCGCCTCGCCGAGCGTCGCGCAGCTCATCAGGCCGAAGCCGATCAGCCCCGCTTTCGTCAGGCTGCTGCGCAGGCCGATCTCGATCGCGATCGACGCATCGCCGGTCGCGTCGAGCAGGTTGAACACGATCGCCGCCTGCTGCAGCGGCGTGATGCGCGCATCGGGCTGCGCGAGCCGGTCGCGCTCGGCGCCCGAGCCGGCGAGAATGCGGCCGCCGTCGATGCCGCGCTCCTCGGCCAGCATCAGCATGAACAGCGCATACGCGGACGACACCGTCGCCTTGTTCAACTGGCGCGCGGCATCCGGAACGGACGAGGCCATGCGGCGGACTCCGGAGCGGTTTCGGCGGATTGTAGCGTCGCTGGCCCGCAATGACACCGCGGCGGCACTCTAGCGGGCGGCCGCCCGACGGCCAACGTGGCCCGAAATGACACCATCATTGGCACCGACGGCCCTCGCCCGCGTTCCGGCACGCGCCTATGCTTGTCCCATCGGCATTGCGCCCACCTCTTTCCGCCCGGATTCCGCTCGATGAGCCAACCCGCACGAACCGCCTTTCGCCACGACGCAGAGAAAGTCGCGTACGTCCGCCGCGAAGTCAACGCCGCGAGCGACGCGATCCGCGTGCGCTTTCCGCTGCTCGACAACCAGAACCTCGTCGGCGCGACCGTAATGGCCGTGTCGGTGAGCGCGATGCTCGCGATCGCATGGCTGTATGCGCGCGGCGCGATCGCGTGGTACGTCGCGCTGCCGCTCGCCGCGTTCGTCACATCGCTGATTCACGAGCTCGAGCACGACCTGATCCACCTGATGTACTTCAAGAAGACGCCGTGGGCATATCACCTGATGATGGCGCTGTGCTGGCTCACGCGGCCGGGCACCATCAATCCGTGGACGCGGCGGCGCATGCACCTGCATCATCACAAGGTATCGGGCGGCGAATCGGATCTCGAGGAATACGGCATCACCAACGGCGAGCGCTGGGGCGTCAAGCGCCTGCTGATGATCGCGGACGGCATGCTCGCCGTCGTGCTGCGGCCGGCGGCGATGCGCCGCAAGGTGAAGCAGTACGTGGCCGCGCAGCCGGTGCGGGATCCGTCCGAGCGCCTGCAGTTGCGCGTCGAGCAGGTGTCGTCGTACATGCCGATCGGCCACCTGTACTACACGCTGTGGCACGCGTTCATCGTCTATCACGCCGGCCTGTTCGCGCTGCATGCGTTCGGCGTCGCGGTGAACGTGCCCGCCGGCGTCGAGCGGGCGATGAACGTCGTCGATTTCCTCGCGGTGGTGTGGCTCGGGCCGAACTTCCTGCGCAGCTTCTGCATCAACTTCGTCAGCTCGAACATGCATTATTTCGGCGACATCGATTCGCGCAACGTGATCCAGCAGACGCAGGTGCTGAACCCGTGGTGGATGCTGCCGTTCCAACTGTTCTGCTTCAACTTCGGCAGCACGCACGCGATCCATCACTTCGTGGTGCGCGACCCGTTCTACATCCGCCAACTGACTGCGCGGACCGCGCACGCGGCGCTGCGCGAAGTCGGCGTGCGCTTCAACGACGTCGGCACGTTCGCGCGTGCGAATCGCTGGAGCGGCTATCGTCCGCCGCGCAGCACGCGCAACGCGCCGGCCGATGCGTAACGCCCGCGGCGCGCGGCCTCAGCGCTTCGTCACTCGCCGATCGGCGGCATCGGCCCCTGGCCGCGAATCCACGACCAGTTCGCGAGTTCGGCCATTTCCTTGTCGCCGCGGCTGTCGCCGTACGCGAACAACTGCTTCGGCGGCCGGTTGCCCCACCATCCGCGCAGCCGGACGACCTTCTGCGGCCCCCAGCAGTTCTCGCCGTCGAGCCGCCCGGCGAAGACGCCGCGCTCGAACGCGAGCCGCGTCGCGAGTACCGCGTCGAAGCCGGCCGTCTTCGCCCACTTCTCCAGATACAGCGACGGCGACGCGCTGACCAGCACGACTTCATGCCCGCGCGCGCGATGCTCGCGAATGCGCTCGAGCATCTCCGGACGCACGAGGCCCGGCAAATAGCTGTCGACGAACCGGCGCGCGTGCGCATCGAGCGCGTCTTCGCGGATCGGCCCGAACGCGAACGACGCGAACTTCGCCTTCGCGTCGCCGCGCGACAGCCAGCCGGCCTTCATCGCGACGATCCATGGCAGCGCACGCAGCCCGGCCCACGCGAAACGCGGCGTGCCGACCGTCTGGCGGACGAAATGGCGAAAGCTGTCGGTGGTCGTGATGGTGCCGTCGAAATCGAAGGCGGCGACGATGCGGTCGGTCATGAAGAATCGGCGGGAAAGCGTTGAGATGCCCGGGAAGATAGCAGACTCCCGGCTACCCGCGCGAAACCGTACCGCCCGACACGAGACCGCGCGCCGACGCGCATGCGGTCGGCTCGTTCGCTCAGCGCGGCGGCCGCGCGGCCAGCGCGGCCGGCAGCACGACGTTCATCAGGTGATCGGCGCGCGACAGCAGGTCGGTCACGCGCTCGTCGAGCCCGCGCAGTTGCGCCGGCTGCATCCGGATCTGCTGGACGGCCTGCCCGACGATGTTGCGACGGTCGAACAGCGTACGCTCGACGCCCGCATCGTCCGGCGCGCGCACGACGTCCGACACCGCGCTCAGCGCCGCGAGCACGACCACGAGGTTTTCCTCCGCATGGCGAACCTTCGCGGCGAGTTCCTCGGTGCGGCGCGGGAAAAACCCGAGCGACTGCTTGAGCGCGCCGAGCGTCGCGCGATAGTCGACATGGCCTGACGCCCCGCCGAACCAGCGTTCGAACATGCCGGCCTTGCGCGTCGCCTGCGCGAGCATCCCGGCCATCATGTCGGCCGCACCGAGTTCGTTGAATTCGCGCGTCGTCGCCGCGACGGCTTCGACGAGATTGCCGGCCGCCTCCAGCGCGCCGTCGCCGATCGTCGCGACCGTCGCGAGCTTCAGCGGCACCAGTTGCCGGATATGCCGCTCGATGCGCGGCGCGTAGTCGGGATAGAGATTCGGAAAGCTGGCCTGTGCGGCGCGGAAGCACGCGTCGAGCTGCGGGTGATTCGATTCGCCGAACAGCGCGCGGCCGATCGCGTCGGCGGGCGCCGCGCGCACGGCTCGATCGGATGCGGGCGCCGGCCCGAAGTCGAGCGCCTGCGGGGCCGGCCGCTCGGACGCACGCTCAAGCGACGCACCGGGCGAGGGCGGCGCGTCGAACGCAAGACGCCCGGGCGTGCGCTCGGGCGTCGTATCGAACTCGAGCCGCTTCGGCTCGTCGGACGGATTCGTCATCGCTGCTTCCTGCCCGGCGCGGCAGCGTGCCGCACGCCGGGCTGCCGCCAGTCAGACCGCGCCGCCGTACGCGCGGACGAAATCGCCGAGGCCGCGGTTGTAGCCGGCGCCGACCGCCTTGAACATGAAGTGGCCGTCACGGCGATAGAAGCTGCCGACCTGCACCGACGTCTCCATCGAGAAGTCTTCCTCGAGCGCGTACTTCGCGATCACCGCGCCCGACACCTCGTCGGCGATCTGAATGTAGCTGTTGCGAACCTGCCCGAAATTCTGGCGGCGCGCTTCGGCCTGGTCGATCGTCACGACCACCGAGATTTCCTCGACGTCGGCCGCGAGCTTCGTGATGTCGATGAAGATCACTTCGTCGTCGCCGTCGCCGCTGCCCGTGCGGTTGTCGCCGCTATGCACGACGCCCAGGCACTTCGACGCAGGCATCCCGCGCTTCGGGAAATCATCGCCCGGCTGGATGAAGGTTTCCTTGCGCTCCATCGTGCGCACTTCGCTGTTGTAGAACACGAAATGCTGATCCGAGATCAGTTTCGGATTGCTCTGCGCGTCGTACTTGCACAGGAACACCGACACGTCGAGATCGAAATCCGTGCCCGTGTCCGTCGCGTTCGCGTCCCAACCGAGACCGATGCGGAATTTCTGCGTGCCGGGCGCTTCCTTCGACAGGTTGACGCGACCGCCTTTCGACAAATTGATCATCTGAACCTCTTCTGCTGGAACCGCCGTTGCGCCGGCGGCGATGCCGGGCCGCGCGCGGCGGCCCCTTCGTGGATGGTGTTCGTATCGCGTGACGCGCTTACTTGCTCGCCACCGCCGCGCGGTCTTCCTTGCGCTGCACGACGATCGACGACCATACGGCCGCGGCGATCATCGCCGCGCCGATCAGGCCGGTGACGACTTCGGGCACCTCGAACTTCACGCCGAGGAACATGATCGTCGCGAGCGCGCCGATCGCCCAGAACGCGCCGTGCTCGAGAAAGCGGTACTGCGCGAGCGTGCCCTTCTTCAGCAACACGAGCGTCATTTCCCGGATGTAGGCCGCGCCGACGCCCAGGCCGAGCGCGATCAGGAAGATGTTGTTCGACAGCGCGAACGCGCCGATCACGCCATCGAAGCTGAACGACGAATCGAGCACTTCCAGATACATGAAGCCCGCGACGCCTTCGCGCACCACGCGCGTGCCCGTGTCCTCGCCGCCGACCAGGTCGCCCACGCCGTGCGCGATCACGAAGCCGATCACGCCGAACGCGCCCGCGAGCAGGAAGCTCACCTGTTCGGCCGCCGGCACGTAGAACGACGCGACGATCACGATCGCGAGCGTCAGCGCCACTTCCAGCGCGGTGATGCGGCCGAGATGGCGCATCGGGCCTTCGAGGAAGCCGATCCAGTGCTCGTCCTTCTCGGTGTCGAGCATGAACTTGAAGAACACCATCAGCAGGAACGCGCCGCCGAACGCCGACACCTCGTGATGCGCGGACGTCAGCACCGCCGCGTACTTGTCCGGCGATTCGACCGCGAGCGTCAGCGCGTCCCACAGGCCGATGTGGCCGATCACCGCGACGATCAGCAGCGGAAACACGAGCCGCATGCCAAACACCGCGACCGGCAGGCCGAACACCATGAAGCGGTTGCGCCACTTCTCCGACCAGTTCTTCAGCACCGATGCGTTGACGACCGCGTTGTCGAGCGACAGCGAAATTTCGAGCACGCACAGGACCGCGACGATCAGCATGTCCTTCACGCCGCCGAGGAGATAGGCCGCGATCAGCGCGAGCGCCGTGAGCGATAACGGGATCTTGAAGTCTTTCAACATGATGGAGTAATCGAGTTCAGAAAAATGGGCAGGCGGCACGCGCTTACTTCGCGCGCACCCAGTCGCAGAATTCCTGCGTGATCAGTTGTTCGTAGATCTGTTCGTCGCTCAGGTCGAGCGATTCGAGATGGAGGAAACCGACGTTCGGCATTTCGTCCGCCACTTCCGCGAGGAAGTCGAATTCGCTCGGATCGCCGACGCCGACGAGCGACCAGTACAGCGGGAAGTGCTGCGATTCGGCCAGCAGTTGACGCACGCGCTTGCGGTCGTTCTTCGGGTTCTGGCCGTCGGTGACGAACAGCACCCATGCCGGCAGATGGCCGTTCGCGGGCGCGGACGCGGCCGGCGCGGGCGTGTCGTCCGCACCGCCGAACAGCCGGCTGAGAAAGCCGCGCTTTTCCTCGCGCTTCGGCTCCGGCGCGCGGAAGAAGAAGTCGACGATGTCGTTCATCACCGGGGCGTACTGCGTGCCGCCCCATTTTTCGATCCGTGCATTGAGCACGTGATCGGAAATGTACGAGCCGTAGTTGTCCGGCGTCGCGGTCGGCAGGCGGTCGTAGCCTTCGGTGAAGGTCCACGTGTCGACTTCGCCGTTGTCGTCGAACTTCAGTGCAATGCCGAGAATCCGGTCATGCGTCTCCTGGATCACGCCCGACTGATACAGCGGCTTCGCGGAGCCCGAGATGTCGAGCGCCGCGCCGACGCGCACGACCGGCGGCTTCAGGATCTGACGTTTTTCGAGGACGATCGCGACCTTCGCCGCGCGTTTCTCAAGCGTAATCATGCGGTGTTCTCTCAGTTCTCTTAGTTGTGCTTCGGAGCGAATCGGGTGATCAGGTCCTGTTCGAGCTGGCGCAGGCGCGGCGCGTCCTGCTCGCGCTGGCGGCGGCCGTCGGCGATGATCTGCGTGATGTCGTCGAACGCGCCGAACAACTGCTGCTGCGCGTATTCGAACGTGTCGGTCGAGATCACCGGGCGCTGGCCGAGCTTCGCGACTTCCTGAGCGTTCTGGCGGTTCAGGTCGGCTTGCGCACGGATCGCCTCGTCGGCCGCGTCGTACGTCGCGTTCGCGAGCGCCGCCGCGCGCTTCGTGCTGAGCTGTTCGAGGTAGAGCGCGAACGCGTTGGTCCACGCGGGGATCAGCACCGTCTTGATCGTCATGAACTTCGACGTCAGCGTGCGTTTCTGGTCCTGCTCCATCCGGATCTGCGGCGCGAGCTGCTTCGACATCAGCATCGCGCGGTCGAGATCGTCGAGCTTGCTTTCGAGCGCGTCGACCTTGCGCTTCACGTCGAGCAGACGCTGCGCGGCGAACGCATCGTCCGCCGGCTGCTGGCCGGCCGCCAGATGCGCGCGCAGCGTCGCAAGCGACGTTTCGCCATGCGCCTTCGCCTGCGCGAGCTCCTGGTGCAGCGCGTAGTTGTCGTTGTACATCCGCTCGAGCTCGTCGATGCCGGCCTTCTGGCGCTGCGCATGGTTTTCGAGCTCGACGACGAGCGTGTCCATCCGCTTGCTCACCGATTCGTATTGCGACAGCAGCTTCTCCTTGGTCGAGCGGAACAGCCGCGTGACCTGCGTGAGCAGCCCGCCCTTGTCGGCGCCGCGCGGGTCGAGCCCCTTCGCGGTCGCGATCAGCTCGTTGAGCTTGTCGCCGAACTGGTCGGCGTCCGATGCGCGGACGCTCGCGAGAATCTGCTGGGAGAAGGCGGCGATCCGCGTGCCCTGCGTCGCGCCGAGCTGGTCGATCTCGTCGACGGTGATCAGGCGCGCGTGCTCCGTCGGCTGAGTTGCCGGCACGACGACGTTGGCAGCGTTGGCGACGGCGGCTGGCACGGCGACGGGCGACAAAGACGGCGTGGAAGGACGATCGCTGACCGCATCGGATTTGTTGTCGTCGAATAGCGGCTTCATGTGGCTACCACGTTTCCTTTTCTGCTTTTTGCTACGTGTTGTCGTGCGCGCGAGGCGCGCTTGCGCGATGGCCGTCGTGCTCTCTCACGGGCGGCAGACGGACAATAAATGGCGACGGTGCGGCACGTCAAGCCGTGGAATTCTTTCACTTTCCATACGATCTGTAATATATGCGGCGGGAATTCCAACACTACTTCCGGCAACGCCAGGACAAGTGCCTTGATGGAGCGTGAATCCGAACTTCCCGGTGTGCAGCGGCCACGAAAAAAAGAAAGCATTTTGAAAGAACCAGGCGCCCACTATTCCGCTGATTGTTACAGATTGCTTAACGCCGGCCCTTACGTCGCGTCCTAGTACGAATAGCCTTGCGACGCCGGGCGCGCGTCGTGACGGCGGCCCCACCACGGCAAGTACGCGTTGTTCTCCCCGCGTGCGCGGAACCAGTCCTTGCCGGGATCGATCGGCCTCAGCTTCGACGGCGCGACCACCACCACGGCCGTCGGACGCTCGGCGTCGGTCGTTCCCGCCACGAGCACGTTTCCGCCGAGGTGATTTGCACGGCCGATCGCGAGCGCCACATCGGTCAACGCCGCGCCGGCACCCATGTCACCGAGCAGTGCCGACGTGTTGAAGGTCGCGTCGCGGAGGTCGCTTTCCGGCACGGCTGCCGCGAGCCCTTGCGAAAGCGACGCAGCCCTTGCCGACGCGGCCACGCTGCCCTTGCCCGCGTCGTGGATAACGTAGTTCAGCGACGAGACCGTGACGCACGCATTGCCTGCCGCCGCATCGATCGTCGAATTCCATGCCGGCCCCCCGCGGCGGCTGCCCTGCTTCGCGTCGAAATCCTGGGCACTGCCTTGCGCCGCCTTGCCGATCCATGCCAGCGGTTCCCGCTCGGTCTTCAGATTCGGGCCGGCGAGGAACAACACCACCATGTTCTCGTTGAGCTGTTCGTCCTGCGGGGGAAAGCTTGGCGCGTCCCAGCTCATCACCCATACGCTTTTGTCGGATGCGCGGCCAAGTAATCCAGAGCGGCGTTCAGCGACGTGAAGCCGGCATTTCCCTGGCCCGACGTCACGTGCACATCGGGCGGCGTGTCGTGGCTCCACAGGTCTTTTGCCGACGGATTGCCGATCTCCTGTCGAAGACCTGCTGGTTCCTCCATTTGGTGTAGTCAGCCGATGCAGTTGTCGGATCGTCCTCTCCGACCACCCGCCCATCCTTGTCCACCCATTCGCGATTCTTCGACCGTCTCGCTTCCATGCGAAGAATCGAATAATCCTCATACCGCTGAGCGGCCTCGGATTCAGCGTCACGCTGCGCTTTCAGCGCATCAGCCTCGGTCTCGAATTTTTTCGACTTCGCGTCGAAGTTGTCGTAGGGATCGTCATCCCGCTTGTCCTTCTTGTCGGCATCGCGCCCAGCCGACGGGGAGTCATAGCCTTCGTTGAAGCATCCCTCTTCTATCGGCGCGCAAGGGAGTGGCGGGCCGCCACCAGAGTTTGCTATACTCTCGTTCTTCCGGAGAGATGGATGAGTGGTTTAAGTCGCACGCCTGGAAAGCGTGTATAGGTTAATCGCCTATCGGGGGTTCGAATCCCCCTCTCTCCGCCAGAATCGATGAAGCCTCTTGATTTCCCTGAGAAATCAGGAGGCTTTTCATTTTGGAACGTCGATACGCCCTGCTCCGCGTCCCCCTCACGGATGCCGAATATAATCCACCAACGCCCGCGTATACTCATCCGGCCGCTTATCACACAGACTCACCACGATCGCCACTGCGAACCCCGCCGGCACGCCGAACACGCCCGAACTGATCGGCTCGATCCCGAACCACGTGCGCCCGGCGAACCCGGTCAGTTGCGTGAAGAACGGATAAGTCGACACGATGTAATACACGCACACCGCCAAGCCCGTCACCATCCCGGCAATCGCGCCACGCGTCGTCGTGCGCTTCCAGAACACGCCCAGCACCAGCACCGGAAAGAAGCTCGACGCCGCCAGCGAAAACGCGGCGCCGACGAGAAACAGGATCTTCCCGGTATTGAGCGACGCGACATACGACGCGAACAGCGCCACGCCCAGCAGTAGCACCTTGGAGATCGTCACCCGCCGCTGGCTCGACGCATCGGGCGCGACCATGCAGTAATAGACGTCGTGCGACAGTGCGTTCGCGATCGTCAGCAACAGCCCGTCCGCGGTCGACAGCGCCGCGGCCAGCGCACCGGCCGCGATGAGCCCCGACACCACGTACGGCAGCCCGGCGATCTCCGGCGCGGCCAGCACGACCATGTCCGGCTGCATCTGGATTTCCGACCAGTGCACGATGCCGTCGCGAATCACCTCCACGACGCTGATCAGGTCGGGTTCGAAGTGATGCCATTGCGTGACCCACGCGGGCAATTCGGCGAACGGCCGCCCGACGAGATTCGCGAGAATCTCGTACTTGATCAGCGCCGCAAGCACCGGCACGCTCAGGTAGAACAGCGCGATGAAGAACAGCGTCCAGCCGACCGACCGCCGCGCCGACGCGACCGACGTGGTCGTGTTGTAGCGCGTCAGGATGTGCGGCAGGCTCGCGGTGCCGAGCGACAGGCACAGCAGCAGCGCGAGGAAATTCCGCTCCCGCGGCTTGCGCTCGTCTTCGCTCGCGGCCGGAAACGGCTCGTGCATCGGCACCGGCGGCTCGGCACGCGCGAGCAGGTCGTCACGCGCCTGCGTCCACGCCACGCGCGCCGCCGCCGGGTCACGCGGAAAATCGGCCAACTCGCGCTCGCGCTGGCTGATCTCGCGCAGCGGCCCGTTGTGGCGCCGCAGGTCCGCAAGCTGGTCGACGAGATGCCGGCGCGCATCCGCATAGGACGCCGGCAACCGGTCGAGCCGCGTCTGGATGTCCGCGGCCTGCCGGCGGTACGCATCGCGCACCTGCTGCTCGTCGCGCGCGTCGCGCACCTGCGCCTCGCGCGCCGCGACACGCTCCATCAGCTTGCCGTAATTGAACTGCGGCACGGGGCCGAGCCCGTTCTTCATCGCGATCAGCGACACCGGGATCAGGATCGCGCTGATCAGGATGATGTACTGCGCGACCTGGGTCCATGTGACCGCCCGCATTCCGCCGAGAAAAGAGCACACGAGAATGCCCGCCAGCCCGCAGAAGATGCCGATCGCGAAATCGACGCCGATGAAGCGCGTCGCGATCAGGCCGATTCCCTGGATCTGCGCGACCAAGTACACGAACGAACACAGGATCGCCGCGCCGGCTGCAAGCGCGCGCACGGCCGTGCTCGAAAAGCGCGTGCCGAGAAAATCGGGAATCGTGTAGCGCGCGAGCTTGCGCACATACGGCGCGAGCAGGAACGCAACGAGGCAGAACCCGCCCGTCCAGCCCATCATGTAGGCGAGCGCGTCGTAACCGGTGGCATAGAGCGAGCCGGCCAGGCCGATGAAAGACGCCGCGGACAGCCAGTCGGCCGCCGTCGCCATCCCGTTGAACGCGGACGGCACGCGCCGCCCCGCCACGTAGTACTCGACCAGATCGGACGTGCGCGACAACAACCCGATCACCGCATACACGGCGATCGGCACGAACAGGAACACGTAGCCGATCCACACGCCCGAGCCCGTCGCGCGCTCGATCCGCCACATCAGCAGCACGAACCCGAGAAATCCGAGCGTATAGAGCGCGTACGCGCGTATCAGTCGATGCGTCAGCATGAATCAGCGCCCGCCGTTCGCATGGTCGGCGCGTGCCGCATGCTCGTCGTACGCGCGGCGCAGCGTGCGGTCCGCGCGTTGCATCAACCCGATGTAGACGGCGATCAGCACGAGGTACACGAGAATCGCACCCTGCGCGCCGACATAGAACGGCAGGCTGAAGCCGGCGAAGCGCACGCCGGCGAGCGCGGGCCCGAAGAACGGCACGATGAACGACACCGAGAAGCCGATCACCATCAGCACCGCGATCAGCGCGACGTTGAAGCGCCAGTAGCGTGCGTGCGCACGCGCGAGCGGTGCGGGAACGGGGGGTGGCGCGGCAGGCGCCGAACGGGTCGGAACGGTCATGCCGTTATGTAGCAAAAAGCCCCTGCGCGGGCAATCGGGATTGCCGCGCAGGGGCTCGTGCGCGTGATGCGCAACCGGCAGGCGTTCAGCGCACTTCGGTGAGCTGCTCGAGGATGGCCGGATTCTCGAGCGTGGACGTATCCTGCGTGATCGCCTCGCCCTTCGCGAGCGAGCGCAACAGGCGCCGCATAATCTTGCCCGAGCGCGTCTTCGGCAGGTTGTCGCCGAAGCGGATGTCCTTCGGCTTCGCGATCGGCCCGATCTGCTTGCCGACCCAGTCGCGCAGCGTCTTCGCGAGCGCCGCCGCTTCGTCGCCTT
>NZ_JAUJPV010000039.1:0-34486 GCF_030481585.1 Burkholderia sp. AU45388
CCGAGCGCCTTTCTTTTGGTTACTTTTCTTTGGCAAGACAAAGAAAAGTGACCGCTGCCCCGCGGAGGGGCGACGCTAATAGACCGACACGATCACAGGTGCTTCACGACACCCTAAGCCGACCACCAAACAACCCAATCCCCCCACCTTCAATCCTTCCCGCGCTCGACGAGCGCCCCCGCCCGAGGTTCGCTGCCGCCGCCCGTCTGCTTTTCGAGCCACGCCCGCCGATCCTCCCGAGGCGTCACCCCGAACCTTTCGCGATAAGCGTTAGAGAAGTGCGCAGCAGAAGAGAACCCACAAGCGAGAGAAACCTGAACGACGGACTTACTGGTCCGCTGCAACTGCGTCCGGGCCTTGAGCAGCCGAAGATTGAGGTAATACTTGGAGGGCATCGCCCCGAGATACTGCCGAAAGAGCCGTTCCAATTGCCTCCGGGAAACGCCCACGAGCCCGGCGATCTCATCGGTAGCAAGCGGATCCTCGACGTTGGCTTCCATCAAAAGCAACGCATCATTGAGCCGAGGATGCCGCTCCCCCGGAGCCGTCACGAAAGGAATCCTCTGCCGCTCCTCGCCACTGCGCAAAACCCCGACCCCCAGCGCATCGCCGATCCGCTCCGCGAGATCCACCCCATGTTCCCGGCCAATCATGGCCAACATGAAATCGACGGTCGCCTGCCCACCGGCACAGGTCGCCCGATCGCGATCGATCTCGAAGATCTGCTGCGTGACGATCGACCGCTCGAACTGCTCGGCGAATTGCTGATACGTCTCCCAGTTCACGCTCACGCGATAGCCGGAAAGCTGCCCCGCCATCGCCAGCCACCACACGCCGTGATGAATCCCGGTCACGACCGGCGTGCGCTGCCCGACCCGCGCGAGACTCGCGAGAAACAGCCGGTAATCGGCAAACTGCTGAAACCGCTCGGACACGACGATCAACCAGTCGCACGCGATCGCATCGTTGAACGCCGCATCGGCATGCCACTGCGCGCCGCCCGCCAGCGGCACCGGCCGCCCGTCCCACGAACATACCTGCCAGCGGTACAACAGCCGCCCGTCGATCTCGTTCGCAAGATTCAACGCATCGACGATCGGCCCCACGCCCGACATCGACACGGGCGGCAATGCAACGATCGCCACCTGCGTCGTGCGGGTGGCGCCTGCGGGACGAGACACCGGTACCACGTTGAAACCTGCCCTGTCGCGTTACTTGAGGCTGCCCGACAGGAACTGCTTGAGCCGCTCGCTCTGCGGACGCACCAGCACCTTCTTCGGGTCGCCCTCTTCCTCGGTCCGCCCCTGATGCAGGAACATCACGTGGTTCGACACGTTGCGCGCGAAACCCATCTCGTGCGTGACGACGATCATCGTGCGCCCTTCCTCGGCCAGCTTCTGCATCACCTTCAGCACTTCACCCACCAGTTCCGGGTCGAGCGCGGAGGTCGGCTCGTCGAACAGCATCACGTCCGGATGCATCGCCAACGCACGCGCGATCGCCACGCGCTGCTGCTGGCCGCCCGACAGATGCGACGGATACTGCTTCTCGGCGCGCGGCGGCAGACCAACCTTCTCCAGGTACTCGCGCGCACGCTCCTCGGCTTCCTTCTTCGAAATGCCGAGCACGTGCACGGGCGCTTCCATCACGTTCTCGAGCACGTTCATGTGCGCCCACAGGTTGAAGTGCTGGAACACCATCGCGAGCTTCGTGCGAATGCGCTGCAACTGCTTGTGATCGGCGACTTCGAGCGCGCCGGCGCGGTCGGCCTTCGTGCGCACGGCCTCGCCGTCGACGACGATCTGCCCCGCATTCGGCCGCTCGAGAAAATTGATGCAGCGCAGGAACGTGCTCTTGCCCGAGCCGCTCGCGCCGATGATGCTGATGACGTCGCCGGCCTTCGCGTTCAGCGACACGCCCTTGAGCACCTCGTTGTCGCCATAGCGCTTGTGGATGTCGACCGCGGCAAGCTTGACGGAAGCGGACGCGCTCGTTTGAGTGATCTCGGCCAACTGGCTCTCCTCGAAGTAATTCAATGACGGGCGGCCGCGAGATACGCGAGCCAGTGGCGCTCCGCGCGGCGAAACGCCGCGACGAGTGCGAACGATACCGCAAGATAGATCAGCGCGGCGATCCCGAACGACTGGAACGCCATGTAGGTCGCGGAATTGGCGTCGCGCGCGACCTTCAGGATGTCCGGCACGGTCGCGGTGAACGCGACGGTCGTCGCGTGCAGCATCAGGATCACCTCGTTGCTGTACAGCGGCAGCGCGCGGCGCAGCGCCGACGGCAGGATCACGCGGCGGTACATCGTGAACGGCGACATCCCGTACGCCCGCGCCGCCTCGACTTCGCCGTGCGGGATCGCGCGAATCGCCCCGGCGAAGATCTCGGTCGTGTACGCGCAGGTATTCAGCGCGAACGCGAGAATCGCGCAGTTGAAGCCGCTGCGGAAAAACGCATCGAGCAGCGAGTGCGAGCGCACGAACTCGAGGCTGTACATGCCCGTGTACATCAGCAGCAACTGCACGTAGAGCGGCGTGCCGCGGAACACGTACGTGTAGAACCGCACCGGCATCGACACCCACTTGTTCCTCGACACGCGCGCGACCGCGAGCGGCACCGCGCACACGAAGCCGAGCGAAATCGAGGCGACGAGCAGCCACAGCGTCACCGCGAGGCCGGACAGGCGCTGGCCGTCCCAGAAAAGGAACGCCTTGCCGAATTCCTGGAGGATCTCGATCATAGTTCTGCGTGCCGCACGCCCATGGAATAACGCTTCTCGAGCTGGATCAGCACGAGGTTGGAGACGGTCGTGATCGCCAGATAGATCAGCGCCGCGACGAGGATGAAGAAGAACATGTTGAACGTGCTCTTGCCGGCGTCCTGCGCGGCCTTCACGACGTCCGCGAGACCGATGATCGACACCAGCGCGGTCGCCTTCACGAGCACCTGCCAGTTGTTGCCGATGCCCGGCAGCGCAAAGCGCATCATCTGAGGAAACATGATCCGCGCGAACACGCGCGCGCCGCTCATCCCGTAGGCCGAACCGGCTTCGAGCTGGCCGCGCGGCACCGACAGGAACGCGCCGCGAAACGTCTCGGTGAAATACGCACCGTAGATGAAGCCGAGCGTCAGCACGCCGGCCACGAACGGATCGATGTCGATCTGGTTCCAGCCGACGAGGTCGGTGAACTGGTTCAGCCAGATCTGGATGCTGTAGAACAGCAGCAGCATCAGCACAAGATCGGGCACCGAGCGGATCAGCGTCGTATAACCGGTCGCGATCGCTCGCAACACCCGGTTGTGCGACAGCTTCGCCACCGCGCCGATCAGCCCCAGCGCCACCGCGGTGGCGAGCGACAGCACCGACAGCTCGATGGTCTGCACGGTGCCGGCCCAGAGGACGGGACCAAAGCCGTAAAGGAACACGCGCGTCTCCAGAGTTGAATGAATGCCGACGCGTATGCCTGTCCCGCGCCGGGCTGACGCGGATAGTCGCAAGCGAAATTATTTGCCTCAAATCACCGTGCGCGCGATTGCTGCGTCGCAACAATTCATCCCATCATTTCCGCGCACGGCCTACGCCGCTGTTTCAAAAGGAAAAAACCCGCTTCCTGACAGTCCGATGACACGCCGGGAAGCGGGCTTTTTGCAATTTTCCGGTCGCTTTTTCGATATAGCGCCGGGCGGGCCGTCAGGCCGAACGGGCAGGTCCGGGGCCACGCCGTGCAATCGCTCGCTCCTGCCCGCGACGCGCTGCGCGACCGGTTGCACAAGCGCCGCGCGTGAGCGTCACCGCCCTTTCAGGATGTCGGAGCGCGACGTCGTATAGACGAGCCCGTCCGGGCCGAAATGGACGTTGAAGAACGCGTCGGTGTTGACGCCGTCCTCGAGCCAGCGCCAGCTCCAGACCGTCTCGGGCTTCAGCGGATACTGCGCGACGTCGCCGGGCTTGCCGAGCAGGCGCCGCACCTCGTCCTCGTCCATCCCCGGGCGCACTTTCGCGAAATTCTCGGCGGTCAGCACCTGGGTCGCGCCCGTGTAGCGCCCGTTCGCATCGAGGTCGACGAACCAGGTCTGGTTGCCCATCGGGCCGCGCGGATATTCGAGACGCTTCGAACCATCGGTAAACGTGCGCTCGGTCTCCGGTTTGCCCATCGTGCCGCGCACGTCGGCCTCGGTCGATTCGCCGACCTTCAGCCCCTTGAGCAGCAGCGGCGCGGGCTTGATCGCGTTGAAGAAGTCGCTGATACGTTGCACGTCGAGATGGCCTTGGTCGTCGCAACCGGTCAACGCCAGCGCGGCGGCCAGCATCGTCACGGAAAGCAGCGGGAAACGGAAAATCATCAGAAGAATGGCGCGTGGAGAAAACACGCGAAGGATACCCGCGCGACGCCGAAAGCGCGAGACGGGCCGCGCGGCCCGTCCGGTGTTCAATGCGTCGTTTCGGTTTCGGCCGGGGTTTCGGACGCCCGATTCGCCGGTGGCGCCGCGCGCGGCACGGCCGGCGGCGCACCTGGGCGGCCGCGCGTGCGCATCAGCTCGGCAAGCTGCCACGAGCCGAGCGCGAGGCAGCCGAACAGCACTTCGCGACCGCGCTTGACCACCGCGAGCGACAGCGCCGTCTCGCGGTCGACGCCGAACATCTGCGCGAGCAGCACGACGGTCGCCTCCTGCACGCCGAGCCCGCCCGGCACCATGAACGCCGCATGCCGCACGGCCTGCGTCATCGCCTCGATCGCGATCGCGCCGCCGATCGACACCGGGTGGCCGAGCAGCGCGAGCGCCCAGTAGATCTCGAGCGCGCCGAGCACGTAGCCGGCCAGTTGCCAGAAAAAAGCGCTGAACAGCAGGCCCGTGCGCGACATCAGCGAATCGATGTCGGCGTCGAGCCGGCGGCCGTCGACGCCCTGCAGCAGCCGGTGCGAATCGCCGAGCAGGCGGCCCGCGAAACGCTCGATCGCGTGGAAGACGCCGCCGCGCCGCATCAGCACGACGCCGAGCACCGGCAACGGCAGCGTCAGCAGCAGCGCGAGGCCGATCGTGCCGCCGCCCATGTTGTCGGTCGTCGCGAGCAGCAGCACGAGGCCGAGCGCCGCGAACGCGTACTGGACCACGATCGTCACGAGCACCTCGACGATCACCGACGCGGTCACACGGCTCGCGTCGGGCACCTGCCAGCGCGCGAGCCGGATGCCGACGATCTCGCCGCCGATCCCGACCACGGGCAGCAGCCGGTTCACGGCCTCGCGCACGGTCGCGATCCACCACAGGAACGCCAGCGACGCGCGCCGGTCGAGCAACTGATGCCATGCATATGCATCGAGCAGCAGCGGCAACGCGTGGAACGGCACGAGCCACAGCAGCGCATAGCCGGCGCGCGCGAGCATCTGCGTCACGTCGCCGACGCCTTCGTGCAGCCCCAGCGCGAGCAGGATGCCGATGCCGATCGGCCAGCCGAGCCACTTGATCCACTTGCTCATGACGGCTGCGCTCCCGGTGCGCGCGACGCGGGCGCGCCGCGCCGTGCCGCGGGCTCGCCGAACACGTCGGCAAAGCCGCCGGTCGCGACGCCCGCCGCCTTCAGCGCGGCGGCAACGCGCGGCGACAGCAGCGCATCCAGTTCGTCGACCGGTCGGTAGCTGGCCATCGTCGGCGTGATCGGGCCGTCGCCGGCTTCGGCCGGATGGCAGTAGATCTCGCCGACGCCCGGCGGCAGCTTCGCGAGCGCGTCGAGCAGCACGGCCTCGTCCATCGCGCCCGTGTGCGCGATGCCGACCACGTAGTCGTTGTGCGCGAGCCCCGCGCGATCGAGCCGCGCGCGCACCAGCGCGATCCACGGCTTGAGCAGCGCGGGCGCGCTCGTTTCGTACGGCAGCCGCACCGCGCGCAGCCCGTAGTCGCGGCCGATCTCGATGATCATCGACAGCACGGTCGGATGCAGGTGGAAATGCTTGTGCGCGTTCACGTGGTCGAGCGGCAGGCCGCTCGCCGCGAACGCGTCGAACTGCGCGCGGATCTCGCGGCGCAGTTGCGCACGCACGTGCGGCAGGAAGAAGAAGCGGCAGCCGTCCTTCGCCATCGCGTCGCCGAAGCGCCCGTCGGGGCCGACGAGCGCGGGAATGTCATGCGCGGGCAGCGTGGCCGGGCCGTCCGCGAGCACCAGATGCAGGCCGACCGCGAGCGACGGCAGCCGCCGCGCGCGTTCGATCGCATCCTGCGCCGCGCTCGCGCCGACCATCAGGCTCGCGGCGTTCAGCACGCCGTCGCGATGCGCGCGCTCGACCGCCGCGTTGACGCGCGGATGCAGCCCGAAGTCGTCCGCGGTGAAGATCAGCGCCCGCGCCGCCCGCTGCGTCGCCACGAATCAGGCCTCGTGCGCGCGCAGGAAGCGGAAGAACTCGACGCCTTCGCGCAGGCGGCGCTTCATCATGTCCCAGCTCGTCAGCATCTCGCGCACGATTTCCCAGATCTTCGACGGGCGGAAGTAGAACTGGCGATAGAACTGCTCGAGATGGTGATAGATCTCGTCGCGCGACAGGTGCGAATAGCCGATCGCCGCGAGCTGCACGCCTTCCTTGCTGACCAGGTTGATGGTCTTGTTCTCTTCCATCCAGCCGTTTTCGACGGCCTGCTTGTAGAGCGTCGTGCCCGGATACGGCGCGGCGAGCGAAACCTGGATCGTGTGCGGGTTGATTTCCTTCGCGTACTCGATCGTCTTCTTGATGGTCTCTTGCGTCTCGCCCGGCAGGCCGAGGATGAAGGTGCCGTGGATCTTGATGCCGAGCTTCTTGCAGTCCGCGCTGAAGCGGCGCGCGAAATCGGTGCGCACGCCCTTCTTGATGTTCACGAGGATCTGGTCGTCGCCCGATTCGAAGCCGACCAGCAGCAGGCGCAGGCCGTTGTCCTTCATGATCTTCAGCGACTTGTACGGCACGTTGGCCTTCGCGTTGCACGACCACGTGATGCCGAGCTTGCCCAGGCCGATGGCGATGGCTTCGGCGCGCGGCAGGTCGTCGGTGAAGGTGTCGTCGTCGAACATCAGTTCCTTCACTTCCGGCATGTTGTCGCGGATCCACTTCGCTTCCGCGAGCACGTTCTCGACCGAGCGCGTGCGATAGCGATGGCCGCTGACCGTCTGCGGCCACAGGCAGAACGTGCAGCGCGACTTGCAGCCGCGGCCCGTGTAGATCGACACGTACGGATAGTTCAGGTAGCCGATGAAGTAGTTGTCGATCTTCAGGTCGCGCTTGTAGACGGGCGCGACGAACGGCAGCTCGTCCATGTTCTCGAGGATCGGACGCGCTTCGTTGTGCTCGATCGAGCCGTCCTTCGCGCGCCAGCTCAAGCCCTTGATCTCGGGGAACGGCTTGCCTTCGGCGAGTTCCTTGCAGGTGTAGTCGAATTCCTCGCGGCACACGAAGTCGATCGCGTCGCTCGCCGTCAGCGAGTTGTGCGGATCGACCATCACCTTCGCGCCGACCATGCCGACCCGCATCGACGGCTTCATCTTCTTCAGATCCTGCGCGAACATCGCGTCGGTCGGGAACGACGGCGTGCTCGTGTGGATGATCACGAGGTCGTAGTCGTTGGCGATCTTCAGCGTTTCCTCGACCGACAGCCCGTCGGCCGGCGCATCGACGACGCGGCTGCCCGGCACGAGCGCGGCCGGCTGCGCGAGCCACGTCGGATACCAGAAGGAACGGATTTCGCGCTTCGCCTGATAGCGCGAGCCGGCTCCGCCGTCGAAGCCGTCATACGAAGGGGCCTGCAAGAACAGCGTTTTCATGAATGCTCCGGTAGCCTGCATAGTTCGTTTCGTTACAACGATTCAGTCAAAAACCGCGGGCCGCCCTGCCGGCGCCCGCCTCTCTGTTGTGTCGCGCCGCGCGGCTTCGCCGTGCGACGCGTCTCGGCCCGCGGGCCGGGTTCGATCGACGGCCCTAGCGGCCGTCCACTGCTTCCACGGCCGCCGTCGCGCGTTCGCCGCCGACGACCGTCATCCTGGCGCCGCGCCATACCACATGCGTGCCGAACGCGGCCGCGAGCCACTCGAGCGCGAGCAGCGTGTCGCGCACCGCGACGAGCGGCAGGTCGCGCCAGAACGCGCGCCAGCCGTCCTCGCCGCGCGCATGCAGCACGAGCCGCCCGAATGCGCCGAGCGCGGCCGCGCCGCCCGCCAGCGTGCCGGCGAACGTGCCGTCGAGGCGCAATGCCAGCAGCGCGCCGATCGCGAGCCACGGCACGGTAAACGTAATGAACAGGAACGCGAAGCCGGCCGGATTCAGCGAACGGATCGTGCGCAGCCAGCGCGTCTCGCGGTGCCACAGCGGCCCGAACGACGGTTCGATCACGTCGGTCGCGACGTCGACCTCGGACAGCACGGTGCGGCGCCCGAGGCGGCGCGGCAGCTCGGCCAGCCAGAAATCGTCGGCCAGCTCGTCCTTCAGCGCGAAGAGACCGCCGATCCGGTCGAGCGTGTCGCGCGTGAGCGCGAGCGTCGCGCCGAAGCCGAAGCGGCTCGAACCGCCGAGGTGCGTGATCCGCACCGACGGCGCGAACCACGCGTCGACGAATTGCGCGCCGATCCGCGTCCAGAAGCCGCCGACGCTGCGCGCATGATACAGGCACGTGACGACCCCCACCGACGGGTCGGCGAGCGGCGCCGTCACGCGCTCCAGATAGTCGGGCTGCACCGCGATGTCGCTGTCCGCGATCACGATGCGGCCGTATTTCGCGCGCTCGGCGAGATTGATCAGGTTGCTGACTTTCAGGTTCTTGCCATGCACGCGCGCGTCGATCACGAGCGTGATGTCGCAATCCGGATGATCGGCGCGCAGCCGCTCGACGACGGCCGCGGCCGGATCGGCCGACGATGCGACGCCGAACAGCACCTCGTAGCGAGGATGGCGCTGCACGCAGAAGGTCGCGAGGTTTTCATACAGGTGCGGCTCCGCGCCGCACAGCGGCTTCAACACACTGACCGGCTCGAAGCCGTCGCGCGCGGCCGTGCGCGGTGTGCGCGGCCGCGGCGCGAAGGCCGCGACGAGCGCATAGCCGGCCGCGGCCAGCGTGAACGCGATCAGGAGCCAGTCGAGCAGCGTGGCGGTAGGCGTCATGCGCGATGCCTCCCGGCGACGCGGGCGCCATGGCAAACGCTTGAGCGTGATTGAACGTGATGCGGTATTCCGACGACGACGAACGCGGGCACGACCCGACTCCTTGTTCCTGCAGCGTCTGTAATGGGGGAGGCGCGACCCGTTGTTCGGGTTCTGCCATGCCCGGCTTCGCGTGGCGTATCCCCGCGCAGCGCCCGGACGGCATGCGGGAAGACTCGAATGGCTCCATCGGCACAAGATGGGCAGGCGGCGGATTTTAGCAGTCTGCGCCCCCCCGCGCTCGGCGCTACGCGAAACGGACTAGTGCAATTCCGGCAAAGCTGAGGGATCGACGAGCCTGATCGGCCCGGCCACGTTCACGGTAGCGTAAGCACTTTGCAGGCGTATTGCAGTCTTTAAAATCAAACGTTTCGTGCAAATTTGTGTGTCGACGCGGTTTCACTTCCAATCGCCGTAAAGTTTGGTAATTAATCGGTGATTAGATTGATTTTCGCAACGATTGTCGGAAGCAACCTGCGCCCCTGTAAGGCGCATGGGTATCCTCGCGCCACCAGCACGTTCCGGAACCCTTTGGCAAAATCGTCGGCGTCTGTTGCGTCAGCGCATCACCACGCCACCCCGTTTTCGAAGGTCTTCCGATGACACTGTTTTCCGTACTCGATCTCGCCCCCATTCCGGCCGGCGCCGACGCCTCGCAGGCGTTCCGCAACACCGTCGATCTCGCGCAGCACGCGGAACGCTGGGGCTACCGGCGCTACTGGCTGGCCGAGCATCACAACATGCCGGGCATCGCGAGTGCGGCCACCGCCGTCGTGATTGGCCACGTCGCGGGCGCCACGCAGACGATCCGGGTCGGCTCGGGCGGCATCATGCTGCCGAACCATGCACCGCTCGTGATCGCCGAGCAGTTCGGCACGCTCGCGTCGCTGTATCCGGGGCGCATCGACCTCGGCCTCGGCCGCGCGCCCGGCACCGACCAGACCACGTCGCGCGCGCTGCGCCGCGACCTGATCGGCAGCGCCGATTCGTTTCCGGACGACGTCGCCGAGCTGCAACGCTACTTCGCGGAGCCCGTACCCGGCCAGCGCGTGCGCGCGGTGCCCGGCGCGGGGCTCGACGTCCCGGTGTGGCTGCTCGGTTCGAGCCTGTTCAGCGCGCAACTCGCGGCGATGCTCGGGCTGCCGTTCGCGTTCGCGTCGCACTTCGCGCCCGACTATTTGATGCGGGCGCTCGAGATCTATCGCGCGCAGTACCGGCCGTCGGCCGCCTGGCCGAAGCCGCATGCGATGGTGGGCGTCAACGTGTTCGCGGCCGAGACCGACGACGAGGCGCGGCGCCTGTTCACGTCGCTGCAGCAGCAGTTCATCAACCTGCGGCGCGGCACGCCGGGGAAGCTGCCGCCGCCCGTCGACGCGCTCGAGGCGAACGAACTCGAACTCGCGACCGTCGCGCATTCGCTGTCGTTCGCGGCGGTCGGCTCGCGCGACACGGTCCGCGACAAGCTGCGCGACCGTATCGCACAGACGGGCGCCGACGAGCTGATCATCACCGCGCAGATCTACGATCATGCCGCGCGGCTGCGTTCGTTCGAACTGGCCGCGCAGATCCGCGACGAACTCGCGAACGAGGCAAGCTGACGGCACGACCGCGCGCGGCCGCCCGCCCGCGCCGCCTCACTGCGGGCGCACGGCGTCCAGCCCGTCGAGCAGCGCCTTGTGGAACGCGTCCGGGTCCTGGATCTGCGGCGCGTGGCCGAGCGCCGGGAATTCGACGAGCTGCGCGCCGGGAATCGCGGCCTGCGTGCGCTTCGCGAGCTCCGGATAGCGGCCGAGCTTCGCGTGCACGTCGGGCGGCGCGACGTCCTTGCCGATCGCGGTCGTGTCCTTGTCGCCGATCATCAGCAGCGTCGGCACGCGAATCGCACCGAATTCGTAGACCACCGGCTGCGTGAGGATCATGTCGTAGATCAGCGCGGAGTTCCACGCGACCGCGTCGCGGCCCGCGCCGCGATACATGCCGGCGAGCATCTGCACCCAGCGCTCGTACGACGGCGACCACTTGCCCGCGTAGTAGGTCGCCTGCTCGTAGCGGCGGATACCGTCGGCGTTGGTCTTCAGCTCGCGCGCATACCAGTAGTCGACCGACAGCGGCGGCACGCCGAGCGCCTTCCAGTCCTCGAGGCCGATCGGATTCACGAGCACGAGCTGGTCGGTCGCCTTCGGATACATCAGCGCGTAGCGGATCGCGAGCATCCCGCCCGTCGAGTGGCCGACGATCGTCGCCGACTTCACGCCGACCGATTCGAGCAGCGCGTGCGTGTTGCGCGCGAGTTGCTGGAAGCTGTACTGGTAGCGCTCGGGTTTCGACGATTTGCAGAAGCCGATCTGGTCCGGCGCGATCACGCGATAGCCGGCGCGACTCAGCACGCCGATCGTGTCCTCCCAGGTCGCCGCGCAGAAGTTCTTGCCGTGCAGCAGCACGACGGTGCGGCCGTTCGGGTGCGCGGGCTGCACGTCGAGGTACGCCATCTCGAGGGTTTCGCGCTGCGACACGAACGCATATTCGTGCACGGGCGCCGGATACGCGAACCCTTCCAGGCGCGGGCCGTACGCGGGCCCTTCGTTGGCGGCGGGCGGCGCGGCGACGGCCGCAACGGGCATCGCGCACGCGGCGGCGGCGCTCGCGCCGAACACGGCGGCGCGCGCGACAGACAGGATCTTGCAAATCGAAAGCATGGCGATCACGGTGAGTGGAGACGCGCGCGGGCAGCCGGGTTGCAGCGCGGCTGTCTCGCGCCCCGCGATTCTACGCGGTCGCGTGACGACGGCGCGCAACACTCCAGCGCCGCGCGACTTCCGCGCGTACGACGAACTCGGGTATCGTGTGACGTGACCCTGAAACGCGTGCAGGCGAATTCCCATGAAAAACGTCCTCAGCATTCAGTCGCACGTCATCTACGGCCATGCCGGCAACAGTGCGGCCGTGTTCCCGATGCAGCGCCTCGGCGTCAACGTCTGGCCGCTCAACACCGTCCAGTTGTCGAATCACATGCAGTACGGCCACTGGGCCGGCAGCGCGATCGACGCCGCGAAGATGGAACAGCTCGTCGACGGCATCGCCGCCATCGGCGCGCTCAAGCGGTGCGACGCGGTGCTGTCCGGCTTCCTCGGCTCGCCGCCGCAGGCACGCGCGGCGGTCGAGATCGTGCGCTCGGTGAAGGCGATGAATCCGAACGCGTGGTACTTCTGCGATCCGGCGATGGGCCAGACGGGCGGCGTCCGGCCCGAGCCCGGCGTCGAGGAATTCATCGTCCAGGAGGTGCCGGCGCTCGCGGACGGCATGTCGCCGAACCATACCGAACTGCAGAAGCTCGCCGGGCGACGCATCGAGACCGTCGCGGAAGCCGTCGACGCGTGCCGCGCGCTGATCCGCCGCGGCCCGAAGATCATCCTCGTCAAGCACCTGCACGACCGCAACAGCCCGGCCGACCGTTTCAACATGCTCGCCGTCACCGAAACCGAAGCGTGGATCGGCCAGCGGCCGCTGTATGCGTTTCCGCGCCATCCGGTCGGCGTCGGCGACCTGACCAGTGCGATCTTCGTCGCGTGCCGGCTGCGCGGCGACTCGGTGCGCGCCGCGTTCGAACACACGCTCGCGGCCGTGCACGCGGTCGTGAAGGCCACCTACGACGCACGCCGCTACGAGCTCGAGCTCGTCGCCGCGCAGGACGAAATCGCGCGGCCGAGCGAATGGTTCGGCGCGTGGGTGACCGACGCCTGACGCGTGCGTATCGCCCTCCTCGCCGCGGCGGCCCGCCGCTGCGCCTCAGCCGTCCTGCTACTCCCTCGCTGTTCCGCTGTTCCGCTGTTCCCGCTGTTCTCCGTGTGCCGCGCCTCGCCCGCCGCCGCTTCCCGCAGTCCGTGCGGCGGCGCACCGCCGGCCGCGACCTGATTCACGCGTGCAAACGTTTCCGGACTTCACATGAATGACACCGATTCCTCGCTATGCTCGCGGCGGCACGCACCGGCGCAGCCGCATCCTGCGACCCGGTGTGCGCCGTTCCCGCAGGTCCCGCCAATCGGCTCCCTCTTTACCCCACGATAACGACCATGACCCGATCGAACCGTCGTGACTTCCTGCGCGTCGCCGCCGGCACTGCCGGCGCCGCCGCGCTGAACCTGTTTCCGCCCGTGATCCGCGATGCGCTCGCGATTCCCGCGAACCGCCGTACCGGCACGATCCGCGATATCGAACACATCGTGATCCTGATGCAGGAGAACCGTTCGTTCGACCACTACTTCGGCACGATGCGCGGTGTCCGCGGCTTCGGTGACCCGCGCCCGCTGCGCCTCGCGAACGGCAAGTCGGTGTTTCACCAGCCCGTCGGCCCGGCCGAACTGCTGCCGTTCCACCCGGGCGCCGACAAGCTCGGCCTGCAGTTCCTGCAGGATCTGCCGCACGGCTGGCAGGACATGCACGCCGCCTGGAACAAGGGCCGCTACGACCAGTGGGTGCCGAACAAGGGCACCACGACGATGGCGTACCTGAAGCGCGACGACATCCCGTTCCACTATCAGCTCGCCGACGCGTTCACGATCTGCGACGCGTACCACTGCGCGATCCCGAGCTCGACCGACCCGAACCGCTACTACATGTGGACGGGCTACGTCGGCAACGACGGCACGGGCGGCGGCCCGGTGCTCGGCAACGAGGAAAAAGGCTACGGCTGGACGACCTACCCGGAAGTGCTCGAACAGGCCGGCGTGTCGTGGAAGATCTACCAGGACGTCGGCACCGGGCTCGACGCGAACGGCTCGTGGGGCTGGACGCAGAACCCGTACATCGGCAACTACGGCGACAACGCGCTGCTCTACTTCAACCAGTACCGCACCGCGCTGCCCGGCACGCCGCTGTACGACAAGGCGCGCACCGGCACCAACATCAGCGCCGGCGGCACGCTGTTCGACGTGCTGCAGCAGGACGTGAAGAACGGCACGCTGCCGCAGGTGTCGTGGATCTGCGCGCCGGAAGCCTATTCCGAGCACCCGAACTGGCCGGCGAACTACGGCGCGTGGTACATCGAGCAGGTGCTGAAGGTGCTCGTGTCGAATCCGGAGGTGTGGAGCAAGACCGCGCTCTTCATCACGTACGACGAAAACGACGGCTTCTTCGACCACGTGGCGCCGCCGTTCGCGCCGCAGTCGCGCGACAACGGGCTGTCCACGGTCGCGACGACCAACGAGGTGTTCACCGGCGACGCGTCGCACATGGCCGGCCCGTACGGGCTCGGGCCGCGCGTGCCGATGCTCGTCGTGTCGCCGTGGACCAAGGGCGGCTGGGTCTGCTCGCAGACGTTCGATCACACGTCGCTGCTGCAATTCATCGAGGCGCGCTTCGGCGCGCAGTATCCGGTCACGGCCGCCAACGTGTCGCCGTGGCGCCGCGCGGTGTGCGGCGACCTGACGTCGGCGTTCGACTTCGCGACCGCGGACGCCGCGTGGCCGACGCTGCCCGACACGAGCGGCTACGCGCCGCCCGACCGCGCGCGCCATCCCGACTACATCCCGGTGCCGCCGGTGCTGCAGACGCTGCCGAAACAGGAGGCCGGCCTGCGTCCGGCGCGCGCGCTGCCGTACGAGCTGTTCGTGCACGGCCGCGTCGAAGCCGCGAACGGCCAGTTCCGGCTGACCTTCGCGAACACGGGCCGGGCGGGCGCCGCGTTCCAGGTCCAGTCGCGCAACCGCGTCGACGGCCCGTGGGCATACACGGTCGAAGCCGGCAAACGCGTCGCCGATACGTGGAGCGCCGCCGCGTCGCTCGGCCTGTACGACCTCGACGTGTACGGCCCGAACGGCTTCTACTGCCATTTCCGCGGCCCGTTCGCGACCGGCACCGGCAGCGCGAACGTGAACCCCGAAGTGATCTACGGCTACGACGTCGCGAACGGCAACATCACGCTGCGCCTGATGAACCGCGGGCACAAGGCCGTGCGGCTGAAGGTCACGAACGCGTACGGCCACGGTCACGCGCGCACGTTCGACCTTGCGCCGGGCGCGCACGTCGACGACTACTGGGATCTGCGCGGCAGCCACGGCTGGTATGACCTCACCGTCAGCGACGGCCGCCTGCTCGGCTTCCTGCGCCGCTTCGCGGGCCACGTCGAAACGGGCCGCCCGAGCACCAGCGACCCGCTGATCCGCACGACCGCGTCGCACGACGACGCCGAAGCCGCGTCGGACGCCCTGGCCGACTGACGCCGCCCCACGCGCGGCGCGGCCCCGGCGGGCCGCGCCGCGTTTTTAGCCCGCACCGCCCCCCTCTTTCTGCCCGTTCCGTTCGCGACGGGAAACTCCCGATACCGGCCGCCCGTGCTCGCGCGGAAGCTATGCGCAAATCCGCATCGAATGCGCGGCAAATTTCCAAGACCCGCGCATATCGGCGACCTATATATCGATGCAATCGGGGCTCTTCGCGGAGCCTGACGGGAGACGTTTCCGAGGATCACGATGCCGACCTCCCCGCCCGATTCCGAGAAGCGGTCGAACCGCCCGCCCGTCGCACGCGCCCGGCCCGCCCGGACGCGCGCGGTACCCACTCGCCGGTGTCGAACAAGAGGAACAACATGAAATTCCGTCATTCCCTGCTGTCGGTGTCCATTGCATCCGCGCTTGCCCTCCTCTCGCAACAGGCCGCCCAGGCTGCCGACGCAACCGACGTGAAGGTCGGCTTCGCCGCGCCGCTCACGGGCGTGAACGCCGGCTACGGCAAGGATCTGCAAAACGGCGTGCAGCTCGCGCTCGACGATGCGGTCGCGCAGAAGGTGCAGATCGCCGGCAAGCCCGCCCACTTCAATCTCGTCGTGCAGGACGACCAGGCCGACCCGCGCATCGGCGTGCAGGCCGCGCAGGCGCTGGTCGACCAGAACGTGTCGGTCGTGGTCGGCCACTTCAACTCGGGCACGACGATTCCGGCGTCGGTCGTCTACGACAAGGCCGGCATTCCGGTGATCGACCCGGCCGCAACCAATCCGACGCTCACGTCGCGCGGGCTCGCGAACATGTTCATGGTGATCGCGACCGACGGCCAGAACGCCGGCAACGCGGGCAAGTACGCGGTCGACGTGACGAAGGCGAAGCGCATCGCGATCATCGACGACCGCACCGCGTTCGGCCAGGGCGAGGCCGACGAGTTCGAGAAGGCCGTGAAGGCCGCCGGCGGCACGATCATCGGCCGCGAGTTCACCAATAACCAGGCGGTCGATTTCCGCGCGCAGATCACGAGCCTGAAGGGCAAGAACCCGGACCTGATCTTCTTCGGCGGCCTCGATTCGCTTGCCGCGAACTTCATCAAGCAGATGCGCCAGCTCGGGCTGAACGCGCAGTTCGTCGGCGGCGGCGGCGTGAAGGACAACGAGTTCATCAAGATCGCGGGCCCGGCCGCCGAAGGCGCGATGGCATGGGAATACGGCCGGCCGCTCGACGAGCTGCCGCAGGGAAAGGATTTCGAGGCGCGCTTCAAGAAGCGCTTCGGCGTCGACGTGCTGTCGTACGCGCAGTTCGGCTATGACGCGGCGTGGGCGGCCATCAAGGCGATGCAGGCGGCCGCCTCGACCGACCCGAAGGTCTATCGCCCGGCGCTCAAGAAAGTCGACTTCGAAGGCGTGACCGGCCGCATCTCGTTCGCGAACGACGGCTCGCTGAAGAGCGGGATGTCGACGCTGTACCAGGTGAAGAACGGTGCGTGGAAGACGATCGTGACGAAGGGAGGTTGATCGGCGAGGCAGGCGGCCGGCGGCGGGAACGCCGCTTGGCCGCGAAGATCGACACGGCTACGCCGACCTCATACGACGACTGATGTTGAACCGACGACGAGAGCGGGCCCGCGACAGTCGCGAGCCGCCGCGACGCAGGTCAGCCCGCCTCGGCCTCGGCTGCCTCGTGCGCGCGGCGCAGCCGCTCGCGGCTGTTCGTGAGGTGCGTGCGCATCGCGGCGCGGGCCGCTTCCGGGTCGTGGCGCGCGATCGCCTCGTAGATGTCCTCGTGCTCGTGATTCAGCCGGCCGACGTAACGCTCGAGATCGTCGCCGGCAAAGCGCGCCGAATTCACGCGCGTGCGCGGGATGATCGACGTGCCGAGCTGCGTCATGATGTCGACGAAATAGCGGTTGCCGGTGGATTGCGCGATCTGCAGGTGGAACTGGAAATCGAGCTGCGCGGTGTCGCGGCCGCCGCCCGCGCCCGTCGCGATCGCGTCGAGCGCGCGCCGCAGCGCGGCGAGGTCGGTGTCGTTCGCGCGCTGCGCGGCCAGGCTCGCGCACTCGCTTTCGAGACTGATGCGCAGCTCCAGCACCGCGAGCACGTCGCGCAGCGTCGTGATCGTCGCGGGATCGATGCCGAGCGTCTGGCGGCGCGACGGCTCGAGCACGAAGCTGCCGATGCCGTGGCGCGTCTCGACGAGGCCGCTCGCCTGCATCCGCGAGATCGCCTCGCGCACGACCGTGCGGCTCACGCCCTGCGCTGCCATGACTTCGGTTTCGGTCGGCAGCTTGTCGCCGGGACGCAGCGTGCCGTTTTCGATCTGCGCGGTCAGCGCGTCGACGACATCTTGTGCGAGGCTGCGTGCGCGACGGCGCGGCGCTGCGGGAAGCGTAGGCACGGACATGTGGCCGGTTCCTTTTTGAATGATCGTAATGTGAGCCGAGGGTTTACGCGGGGTTTGAGCGAAAGCCGATGATTCATTATACTGCGTCACAAGTCATCCGACGACTGATGATCTATGCACGGTTCTCCTGTCGACTCAGGTCGGCTATTCAGCCCCGCCTGGTCCCGTGCGTAACGATCCGGCCCCTGTTCGTGTGCTGCGCTCCATGGGCCCGGTTGTCGCTGCCACCCCGTTGCGTCGACATGCGGGGCTTGCGCGCCGCGCACGTCGGTTGTCGAATGATCGCACCTCCCGCCGCGCGCGGCAAAGCTTTTGCCGCACGGCATCGCCTACTCTTTCGCCATCGCCGCCCATGAACGCCGTCACTGCCTCGCCCTCCCCCGACACGCCGCGCATCGTCGACCTGCAAGCGATTCCGGTCGCCGGCCACGACAGCATGCTGCTCAACCTGAGCGGCGCGCACGGCCCCTTCTTCACCCGCAACCTCGTGATCCTGAAGGACAGCGCGGGTCGCACGGGCGTCGGCGAGGTGCCGGGCGGCGAGAGCATCCGCCGCACGCTCGACGACGCGCGCGCGCTCGTCGTCGGCCAGCCGGTCGGCAACTATCATGCGGTGCTCAACGACGTGCGGCGCACCTTCGCCGACCGCGACGCGAGCGGCCGCGGGCTGCAGACCTTCGACCTGCGCACGACGATCCACGCGGTCACCGCGCTCGAAGCCGCGCTGCTCGACCTGCTCGGCCAGCATCTCGGCGTGCCGGTCGCCGCGCTGCTCGGCGAAGGCCAGCAACGCGAGCGCGTCGAGATGCTCGGCTACCTGTTCTACGTCGGCGATCGCACCAGGACGGCGCTCCCCTATCGCGACGGTCGCGGCGCGACCGACGACTGGACCCGCGTGCGCGACGAGGCGGCGCTGACGCCGGAGGCCGTCGTGCGGCTCGCCGAAGCCGCGCATGCACGCTACGGCTTCAACGACTTCAAGCTGAAGGGCGGCGTGTTCGAAGGCGCGCGCGAGATCGAAGCCGTGACGGCGCTCGCCGAGCGCTTCCCCGACGCGCGCGTGACGCTCGATCCGAACGGCGCCTGGTCGCTCGACGAGGCCGTGCGGCTGTGCCGCGATCAGCACCACGTGCTCGCGTATGCGGAAGATCCGTGCGGGGCGGAGAACGGTTACTCGGGCCGCGAGGTGATGGCCGAATTCCGCCGCGCGACGGGGCTGCCGACGGCGACCAACATGATCGCCACCGACTGGCGGCAGATGGGTCACGCGGTACAGTTGCACGCCGTCGACATCCCGCTCGCCGACCCGCACTTCTGGACGATGCAGGGCTCGGTGCGGGTCGCGCAGATGTGCCGCGACTGGGGCCTCACGTGGGGTTCGCATTCGAACAACCACTTCGACGTGTCGCTCGCGATGTTCACGCACGTCGCGGCCGCGGCGCCGGGCCAGGTCACCGCGATCGACACGCACTGGATCTGGCAGGACGGCGAACGGCTGACGCGCGAGCCGCTGAAGATCGAGAACGGGCTGGTGGAAGTACCGAAGCGGCCGGGGCTCGGCATCGACATCGACATGGATGCGGTCGCGCTCGCGCACGAGCTGTACAAGCAGCACGGCCTCGGCGCCCGCGACGACGCGGCGGCGATGCAGTACCTGGTCCCGGGCTGGACGTTCAACAACAAGCGCCCGTGCCTCGTGCGCTGAGCACGGGCCGACCGGGCGGCAAGGTCGCCCGGTCATGCGCGGCTGGGCACTCCTGAGCGGGCGTCCCTGACCGGGCGTCCCTGACCGGGCGTCCCTAACCGGGCGTCCCTATCCCCCGCGCCATCCAGGACGCAGCGAACAGTCAGACGATCTGCTTGAGCGCCGCGTCGAGCGCGAGCACCGCGACGCGGTCGCCTTCGGTCGCGAGCGGCGTGCGCATCACGATCTGCCGGTTGTGGCCGACAGCCGCCGGCGAATCCCACAGCAGTTCCACCTTCGGCCGATTGAACAAGCTGCCGCGACGCGGCGGCACGACCGCCGGCTGCGCGCCGTGCTCGCCCGCGGCGGGCGCCGCGTGGCCGGGCCAGCGCACCGACAGTTCGCGCGCGTCGTACTGGCCGACCTTGCGGCTTTCCATCCAGACGATCGCGGTGCGCGTCAGCACGTCGAGCGAGATCGCATACCGGCCGACCGCGAAGCGGCGCGCGGCCACGTTGGTCCGCCACAGCGGCCGCGGCCGGCAGATCCAGACGATCGCCGCATACAGCGCCGGCGCGGCGACGAGCCAGCCGTTGGTCGCCGTCACCGCATGCAGCGCGCGGCGCCAGCCGGCCGCCCACGTGAACGCGCCGATCGACCACGCGGCGAACAGGAAACCGATCAGCGCGAACACGCGCAGCGCCTGGCGCAACCACTGCGGCAGCGGATGGAACGGCCGCTCGGCCCGGGCGGCGGCGCCCGGCAGCGCGAGCAGCAGGAAGATCAGGATGAGATAGAGGAATGCCCACGGCGACGACATCATCGCCGACAGCGACGCGCGATAACCCATCTGGGACATCGAGAACAGCCAGCGCGCGAGCAGCACGAGACCGATCGCGCGCAACGCGAAGATCACACCGGCGCCGGGGGCCGGCGCTGCGCGCGTGGTTTTCGTTCTCGCCAAGACTGCTCTCCTCTGGATAGTCGTACCGGGCCGGATTTCACGGCACGGCGGCCATTATAGGGACATTACCGTCTGGACAGACGGCAGGATGGTGTGCCGGGCCGCTTCCGCGGCCCTTCTCGGCGCCGGGCGCGGCGAGAATACAACACATCCGCGCCGCAGATATGACAACGCCCCGCCGGAAAACCCGGACGGGGCGTCGTGGCGGCCGCGCGCCGCCACGCGGCGGCGGCCCGCGATCAGCTTGCGTTGACTTCGCGGAGCACCGTGCGGCGCTTCTGGCGCAGCAGTTCCTCGTAGCCCTTCACGTAGTTCTGCGCCATCACCTTCGACGAGAAACGGGCTTCGAACGCGGCCCGAACCTTCTCGCGCGGCAGCGTATCGAGGCGCTTGAGCGCGGCGACGGCCGACAGTTCGTCCTCGACGACGAAGCCCGACACGCCGTTGTCGATCACTTCCGGCACCGAACCGCGCTTGAACGCGATCACCGGCGTGCCGCAAGCCATCGCCTCGATCATCACCAGGCCGAACGGCTCCGGCCAGTCGATCGGGAACAGCAGCGCATGCGCGTTGCCGAGGAATTCGGTCTTCTCCGACTCGCTGATTTCGCCGATGTACTCGACGTGCGGCAGCGCGAACAGCGGCTTGATCTTCTCTTCGTAGTACGCGCGGTCGGCCTTGTCGAGCTTCGCGGCGATCTTGATCGGCAGGCCGGCCTGCTCGGCGATGCGGATCGCCGTATCGACGCGCTTCTCCGGCGAGATGCGGCCGAGGAACGCGAGGTAGCTCGGCTTCACGTTCGGGATCGGCGTCAGCAGGTTTTCCGGCAGGCCGTGGTAGACGGTCGACAGCCAGTTCGCCTGCGGCAGCGGGATGCGCTGGTTGTCGGAGATCGACACGACCGGCACGTCGCTGAACGCGTTGAAGATCGGCTGCAGTTCCGGCAGGTCGAGACGGCCGTGCATCGTCGTCAGATGCGGGACCGGCTGGCGCGAGAACAGCGAGAACGGGTAGTAGTCGATGTGGCAGTGCAGGACATCGAACTCTTCCGCGCGGCGGCGCACCTGCTCGAGCAGCAGCATGTGCGGGGCCATCACGTCGCGGATCGTCGGGTCGAGGCGCAGTGCCTGCGGCCAGCACGCTTCGAGCTTCGCGGAAGTCTGCGAATCGCCGCTCGCGAAGAGCGTGACGTCATGCCCCATCTCGACGAGTGCTTCGGTCAGATAGGACACCACGCGCTCGGTGCCACCGTACAGTTTCGGGGGCACCGCTTCATGCAACGGAGCGATTTGGGCGATTCGCATGCGTAACTCCTAAAAAATCGGCAAAAAACCAGGTATGGGTCGGCAACCTGCCGGTGGTCCGGGCTGGAAACATGTCGTCCGAACCTCGGACGACTCAGCCTGCCGGGGGCGTCGAACCCGCGCTGCTCAAGGAGCGTCGGCGACGCGACAGGCATAGAACGTTTGAAACGAAGACCCGTTGACAGGGGTTCGTAAAAAAACCTGGAATCGAACCCGGAGCCGATTATCTAGGGTTATTCCCGATACGGCGCACGACATTTCAAACACTTTACTTTGTTACAAAGGCGCAACACTTTGCAACCCGCGGACTCGGGCGTCCGTTCTAGAGTGGAAGGCCGTTTTGGCGATCCTTGTTAACCCGCAGCTGCCGGCAGCGTGATTCCGGCACACGACGGGATGCCGGATTTTATCTCAAAATCGAGCGCGAGCCCCTGGCCAAGGCAAGATTCGCGCAGCGCGACGCGCGGCGTTGTTTACAATGCCGGATTATTCAGTCCGGGCGAACGCCGGCCTGCAACCCAGCCGCCACGCTCACTCACCGAATCACCGCACGCATATTTTGGAATCTCTCACCCCCGCCCAGCGCAACGCCCACAACGCGAAGCTGTCGAGCTACGCGCATCGGCCGATCGCGTTCCTGTTCCGCTACATCCGCCTCCACCCCGTCGCGCACCTGATCGTGCTCTGCAGCGTGCTGGCCGCCGTCGGCTGCGCGCTCGGCTCGCAATATGCGATCAAGCACCTGATCGACGTGCTCGCGACCGGACGCCATCACCCGGGCCCGCTGTGGAGCGCGTTCGCGCTGCTCGTCGGGCTGATCGCGGCCGACAACATGCTGTGGCGCGTCGGCGGCTGGGTCGCCGCGCACACGTTCGTCGCGGTCACGGGCGACCTGCGGCGCGACCTGTTCCAGTACCTGATCGGCCATTCGCCGACGTATTACTCGGAGAAGCAGCCGGGCACGCTCGCGAGCCGCATCACGGCCACGTCGAACGCGGTCTACACGTCGGAGAACACGATGGCGTGGAACGTGCTGCCGCCGTGCATCGCGGTGATGGGCGCGATCCTGATGATCATCGTCGTCAATCCGCTGATGGCGGCCGGCCTGCTCGGCTGTTCGGCCGTGCTGTCCGTCATCCTGTTCAAGCTCGCCGGCCGCGGCTCCGCGCGCCACCATGCGTTCGCGGCGAAGGCCGCGGCGGTCGACGGCGAGCTCGTCGACGTGATCGGCAACATGGGCCTCGTGCGCGCGTTCGGGATGACGCTGCGCGAACAGAAGCGCTTCAGCGCGACGGTGAAGGCCGAGATGGACGCGCGCCAGCAAAGCCTGCTCTATCTCGAAAAACTGCGCCTGCTGCACGCGGTGATCACCGCGATGCTGTCCGCCGGCCTGCTCGGCTGGGCGCTGTGGCTGTGGGACCAGGGCCGCGCGACGTCGGGCGACATCGTGCTCGTCAGCTCGCTCGGCTTCACGATCCTGCACGGCACGCGCGATCTCGCGGTCGCGCTCGTCGACGTCACGCAGCACGTCGCACGCCTGTCCGAAGCGGTGAAGACGCTGCTCGAGCCGCACGGGATGCCGGACCGCTCCGACGCGCAGCCGCTGTCGGCCACGGGCGGCCGCGTCGACTTCGAGCGCGTGACGTTCGCGTACCCGCACCGTCGCGCGATCCTCGACCACTTCGACCTGCATATCGAGCCAGGCCAGCGCGTCGGCCTGATCGGCAAGTCGGGCGCGGGCAAATCGACCGTGCTCGCGCTGCTGCAGCGCTTCTACGACACGCAGGACGGCGTCGTGAAGGTCGACGGCCAGGACGTGAAGGCCATCACGCAGGACAGCCTGCGCCACGCGATCGCGCTGGTGCCGCAGGACATCTCGCTGCTGCACCGGACCATCTACGACAACATCGCGTACGGCCGCCCCGACGCGACCCGCGACGAAGTGCTCGCCGCCGCGCGCGACGCGCGCTGCGCGGAGTTCATCGAGGCGATGCCGGAAGGCTATGACACGATCGTCGGCGACCGCGGCGTCAAGCTGTCGGGCGGCCAGCGCCAGCGCATCGCGATCGCGCGCGCGATCCTGAAGGATGCGCCGATCCTGCTGCTCGACGAAGCGACGTCGGCGCTCGACAGCGCGTCCGAGGAGGCGATCCAGAGCGCGCTCGACCGGCTGATGGTCGGCCGCACGGTGATCGCGATCGCGCACCGCCTGTCGACGCTGCGCAACTTCGACCGCATCATCGTGATGAGCAACGGCAAGGTGATCGACGACGGTCCGCCCGAGGTGCTGCGCAACCGCCCCGGCCTGTACCGCGACCTGCTCGCGAAGCAGCACGGCCGCCATCATGCGGCCCCGGACGGCAACGCGCCGACCGGCGAACGCGTGGCCTGACGCACCGGCATCCCGCCGACGAAAAAAGCCGCCGTGCTTCACGCACGGCGGCTTTTTCAATTGCAGCGGCAGCAACGGACGGGATCAGACCTGCTGCAGATCGCGCAGGAAATTGTCCCGCCACACCGACACGTTGTTCTCGCGCAGTTGCGCGATCATGTCCGCGTAGCGCGCGCGCCGTTCGGCGAGCGGCATCGTCAGCGCCTGCGACAGTGCATCGGCCATCCCGTCGATATCGATCGGATTGACGATCAGCGCGCCCGTCAACTCACGCGCGGCGCCCGCGAAGCGCGACAGCACGAGCACGCCCGGATCGTCCGGATTCTGCGCGGACACGTACTCCTTCGCGACGAGGTTCATCCCGTCGCGCAGCGGCGTGACGAACCCCACGCGCGCGAGCCGGTACAGCGCGGCCAGCACTTGCCGGTCGTACTGGCGGTGAATGTAGAGGATCGGCGCCCAGTCGAGCTCCGCATAGCGCCCGTTGATGCGCCCCGACTCCGCTTCGAGCTGCAGCCGGATGTCCTGGTATGCGCGCAGGTCCGCGCGCGTCGACGGCGCGATCTGCAGGAACGATACGCGGTTGCGAATCGACGCCTGATGCTCGAGCAGCTTCTCGAACGCCCTGAAGCGCTCGACGAGCCCCTTCGAATAATCGAGCCGGTCGACACTCATGATCAGCTGCCGCCCGCGCAGCGACGTCGCGAGCGTGCGCACCGCCTTGCCGTGCTCGCCCGCCTGCGCGAGCGACGCGATCTCGTCCGGATACACGCCGATCGGATAGGCGGCCGCGCGCAACGTCTGGCCGAACGCCCGTACGCGCACCGTGTGCCCGTCGTACTCGACTTCGCCGTCCGCCTCGAACTCGACGTAGTCGCAGAACGCGCGCAGATCGGGCTCGGTCTGGAAGCCGAGCAGATCGAACGCGCACAGCGACTCGACGAGCTCGCGGTGCGGTGGCACGTTGACGAGCACCTGCGCGGCCGGAAACGGGATGTGCAGGAAGAAGCCGATGCGGTTCTTCACGCCCGCATCGCGCAGCGCGCGGGCGAACGGAATCAGGTGATAGTCGTGCACCCAGATCACGTCGTCGTCCTGCAGCAGCGGCACGAGCTGCTGCGCGAGCCACACGTTGACGCGGCGGTAGCCGTCGAATTCGTGGCGGTCGTACTGGATCAGGTCCGCGCGGTAATGGAACGCGGGCCACAGCGTCGCGTTCGAGAAACCGCGGTAGTACTGGTCGTAATCGCGGCGCGTCAGCCCGACGGTCGCGAACGTCACGGGCCCGCGCTCCTCGATGCGGATCTGCGGCTGCGGCGCGCCGGACGCGACCACTTCGCCGCTCCAGCCGAACCACATGCCGCCGGTTTCCTTCAGCGCGTCGTAGACGCCGATCGCGAGACCGCCCGCCGCCGGTTCGCCTTCCGAAATCGGCGCGACGCGGTTTGAAACGATGATGAGCCGGCTCATGCGTGCGGTTGCCCCGCGCCGAGCCAGCGTGCGATCTGCTCATGCAGCGCGTCGACCGAATCGAGCCGCATCCGCGCGGACGTCTCGCCCGCGCCAACCTTGATCGACAGGCCGCCGCGCGCGTTGACCACCGCGAAGCCCTTCTCGTCGGTCAGGTCGTCGCCCGCGAACAGCGGCACGCGGCCCGCAAAGGGCGGCTCGTCTAGGAAAGCGGCCAGCGCACGCCCCTTGTCGACGCCCTTCGGCTTGATCTCGAACACCATCTTGCCCGGCTGCAGCACGTACGCATCCGGATAGTCGGCGACGAGGCGCTCGGCCGCTTCGCGCGCCACCGCCTCGCGCTCGGGCGCATTGCGAAAGTGCAGCGCGACGGCCGCGCCCTTGATTTCGAGCAGCATGCCCGGATGGCGGTCGACCACGCCGGCAAGCTCGCGCTCGATGCGCAGCAGGCGCTCGTCGTTGAAGCCGATGCGCTGCGTGTCGCCGTTCGCGTCGCGGCGCTCCGCGCCGTGCAGGCCGGCGATCGGCAGGCCGGGCATCTTCAGGAACGTGTCGAGGTTGTCGATCCCGCGACCGGACACGACCGCGACCGCGCCGTGAGAGCGGCGCGACAACTCGTCGAGCAGCGTCGGCAGCGACGGCGGAACGTGAATGCTGTCGGGGGTCGGCGCCAGCTCGACGAGCGTGCCGTCGAAGTCGAAGAAGAACGCGGTGTCGGTCAGGGACAGGGAAGCCGGAACGGATTGCATCGATTCGATAGTCTGAGGGCGACCGGAAAATGCCGGGCGCCGCTGCGCGAATGGAGTTGTGCGCATCTTACCGCGCCTGCGCCCCCAGATGGGCGAAACCGGGGCCACGCGAACATCGCTCCGCCCGCCGCGTCAACTGCGACATATTGCCCCGCTCGCCCGCGCCGTATTGGTTTCGAAAGGACGCGGGCGCGCGAATTGCGCTACAGTCGCAACCGCCTGCCGCGCGTCGCTCGTTCGGCGCGGCCGAACGGCGCTCCTTACTCCTTGCCCTATGAGCAATTTCGGACATTCGCATGCGCGTTCCATATGGAAACGGTCCCTAAGATGCCGTCCCGCCTCTCCCGCCTCATCCGCACGGCCGCGGCCCTCGCCGCCGCCGTGGCGCTCGCCGCGTGCACGCACGACGAGCCGCGCTGGAACCTGACCAACGTCACCGGCCACCTGCCCGACCTGTCGTTCGAGCTGACGGGCGGCGACGGCCGTCCCGTCGACGCCGATGCGTTCCGCGGCCGCGTCGCGCTCGTCTACTTCGGTTACACGCACTGTCCCGACGTCTGCCCCGAAACGCTGGCGCGGCTGATGGAAGTGCTGGCGAAGCTCGGCCCGCAGGCGGACAACGTGCGCATCCTGTTCGTCTCGGTCGATCCCGCACGCGATACGCCGCAGGCGATGCAATCCTATGTCGCCGCGTTCGACGCCGCGCATGCGCGCGGCCTGACCGGCACCGACCGCCAGATCGAATCCCTCGCGAAGCGCTATCGCGTCGCGTACCAGATGGAAAAACGCGATCCGTCCGGCGGCTACGAAGTGACGCACAGCTCGGCCGTCTACATCTTCGACGCGACCGGCCGTGCGCGCCTGCTCGCGACCGATCGCGATTCGCCCGACGCCATCGCCGCCGATGTGCGCCGGATCATCGACCCCGCCCCCACGACCTGAATTCCGCCATGAACACGAAAACGACCCTCAAGACGTTCGCCCTCGTCGCCGCGCTGTGCGCGGGCGCCCACGCGTATGCCGCCGGCGCGATCAGCGCGCAGAACGCCTGGGTGCGCTGGCTGCCGAACAAGCTGCCCGCGGGCGGCTACGTGACGCTCGTGAACACCGGCGACAAGCCGATCGATCTCGTCGACGTCGACAGTCCCGACTACGGGATGGCGATGCTGCACCAGACGGTATCGAACGGCTCGACGCAGAAGATGGAAATGGTCGACAAGCTGACGATCCCCGCGCGCGGCAAGGTCGACATCGCGCCGGGCGGCTATCACTTCATGCTCGAGGAGCCGAAGCACGCGATCAAGCCGGGCGACACCGTGCACCTGCGCCTGAAGTTCTCCGACGGCGAAACGGTCGACACGCCGTTCGCCGTGAAATCGCCGGCCAAGACGAAGTGATGCGCGCGCGATGAACGTCCTGTACTGGCTCGATCCGTGGGAACCGTCGCCGACCGTGGTCATCGCGGTGCTGACGGCCGCCGTGCTGTTCGCGCGCGGCGTGAAGAAGGCGAAGGTGTCGCCGCTGCGGCAGTTCTCGTTCTGGTTCGGGCTGACGGCGCTCTACATCGCGCTGCACACGCGGCTCGACTATTTCTTCGAGCACGAATTCTTCATGCACCGCGCGCAGCACCTCGTGCTGCATCACCTCGGGCCGTTCTTCATCGCGCTGTCCTACCCGGGCGCGGCGATCCGTGCGGGCATTCCGTTCCGCTGGCGGCAGCGCTTCGTGCACCCCGCGCTCGCGTGGGCGCCGGTACGGGCGACACTCGACGTGGTGTTCCATCCGGTCGTCGCGGTCGTGCTGTTCGTCGGGCTGATCTATTTCTGGCTGCTGTCGCCGATCCACTTCATCGCGATGCTCGACTGGCGTCTGTATCGCGTGATGAACTGGAGCATGGTGATCGATGGGCTGCTGTTCTGGTGGCTCGTCGTCGATCCGCGTCCCGCGCCGCCCGCGCGGCTGTCGCCGGGCCGCCGGATCCTGATCGTCGTCGCGGCGATCCCGCCGCAGATCGCGCTCGGCGCGCTGATCTTCTTCACGCCGCACGAGCTGTATCCGATCTACTCGATCTGCGGCCGCGCGTTCACGTGGCTGAGCCCGCTGCGCGACCAGCAGATCGGCGGCCTGCTGCTGTGGATTCCCGGCTCGATGATGAGCGTGATCGGTGCGCTGATCGCACTGCGGCACTGGCTGCGACTATCCGCGCGCGGGCGCCTGATCGGCGAGCGGGTCGCGCAGCGCGGGGACCCACCATCGGTCGCGCGCACCGCGCACTGACCGCCGCGCAGCGCGGCGCGCGTCACGCGCGCGCGCTGCTCATCCACACGTGCGGGATGCCGTCCTCGTCGTGCACGTCCGAACTCGGCGCGAAGCCGAATGCCCCGTAGAAACGCTGCAAGTGGGCCTGCGCATGCAGGCTCACCGGCGTGTCCGGCCATTGCGCGCGGATATGCTCGAGCGCGCGCGACAGCAGCCCGTTGCCGAGGCCGGCGCCGCGAAACGCGGCGGTCGTCAGCACGCGGCCGATGCGCACGTCGGTGTGCTGCGCGTCCGGCAGCAGCACGCGCAGATAGCCGGCCAGGCGACCCGCCGGATCGAATGCCGCCAGATGCCACGCGGCCTGGTCCGCATCGTCGATGTCGCGGTACACGCAGTTCTGTTCGACGACGAACACGGCGCTGCGCGCTTCGAGGATCGAATAGATTTCCCGCGCCGTCAGCGCGTCGAAGGGTTTCCAGCGCCAGTCGAGATCGGCGGTGCTCGAGGATGCGGCGGGTGCGGAAGCGTTCATGGTCGGTCCTGATTCGGGCGCGCCGGCCGGCGCGCGGCAACCGTCGATTATGCCTCGAAGCGCCTATCGCGCGCGATCGCCTGCCCGTGCGCGAAAAAAGGCCCCGCATCGCGCGGGGCCTGCTCGTCATGCCGTCATGCCGGCATCTCGCCGAAGCGGCCGCTGTTGAAGTCCTCGATCGCGGTCCGGATTTCCTCTTGCGAGTTCATCACGAACGGGCCGTAGCCGACGACCGGCTCGTCGATCGGCTCGCCGCTCAGGATCAGCAGCTTCGCGTCGCCGTTCGCTTCGATCTCGACGTCGCTGCCGTCGCGGCCGAGTTGCACGAACTGCGCTTCGCGCGCCACCGTCTCGCCGTTCACCAGCACGGTGCCGCTCAACACGACCACCGCGAGCGTCCGCCCTTCGGCGACCGGGAACCGCGCATGGCCGCCCGCCACGAGCCGCACGTCCCACACGTCGATCGGCGTGTGCGTGCGGGCCGGGCCGCGCCGCCCGTCGAACTCACCGGCGATGATCCGCGCGCGTCCCGCGCCGTCCGGCAGCTCGACCACCGGAATATCGGCGTTCAGCAGCGTCTGGTAGCCGGGCGCGCCCATCTTGTCCGCGGCGGGCAGGTTCACCCACAGCTGCACCATCTCGAGCGGGCCGCCCCGCTTCGTGAACGCCTCCGAGTGGAATTCCTCGTGCAGGATCCCGCTCGCGGCCGTCATCCACTGCACGTCGCCCGGGCCGATCGTGCCGCCCGCACCCGTCGAGTCGCGGTGCGCGACTTCGCCGTCATAGACGATCGTCACCGTCTCGAACCCGCGGTGCGGATGCTGGCCGACGCCGCGCGGTGCGCTCGCCGGTTCGAACGTCGCCGGACCGGCGTAATCCAGCAGCAGGAACGGGCTCAGGTGCGTGCCGTGAGACTGGTAGCTGAACATCGAACGCACCGGGAACCCGTCGCCGACCCAATGGCCGCGCGGCGCACTGTACACACCCTGGATCTTCTTCATTGCCCCTCTCCATATTGCGGCGAAACCCGTGTTTCGCATCCATGAGTCACAATATAGAGATGGAACGATCGATCCGGTAGACTGCCGAAATCGCACTCAGCGTTCCATTTCATGAACGATAAAGCGCGGGATCTGAACGATCTCTACTACTTCGTGCAGGTCGTCGAACATGGCGGCTTCGCGCCGGCCGGGCGCGCGCTGGACATGCCGAAATCGAAGCTGAGCCGCCGCATCGCGCTGCTCGAGGCACGGCTCGGGATGCGGCTGATCCAGCGTTCGACACGCCGCTTCACGGTCACGGACGTCGGCCAGACCTATTACGCGCATTGCCGCGCGATGCTCGTCGAGGCCGATGCCGCCGACGAGGCGATCGCACTGCTGCACGAGGAGCCGCGCGGCATCGTGCGCGTCAGTTGCCCGATCGTGCTGCTCGATTCGCTGGTCGGCACGATGATCGCCGCGTTCATGGCCGCGTGCCCGCGCGTCGAGATCCACCTGGAAGCGACCAACCGGCGCGTCGACGTGGTCGGCGAAGGGATCGACGTCGCGATCCGCGTGCGGCCGCCGCCGCTCGAGGACAGCGATCTCGCGCTGCGCGTGCTCGCCGAGCGCGGCCAGTGCCTCGTCGCGAGCCCTGCGCTGCTGCGCGAGCATGGCGTGCCGGCCGTTCCCGCCGATCTGACGCGCCTGCCGAGCCTCGACCACGGCGTGCCGCAGTCCACGCACGTGTGGCGGCTGCGCGGGCCCGACGGCGCGCACGCGGAGATCCATCACCAGCCGCGCTTCGTGACGGGCGGCATGCTCGCGCTGCGCACGGCGGCCGCCGCAGGCGTCGGCGTCGTGCAGTTGCCGACGATGATGGTGCGCGACGAGGTGTCGCGCGGTGAACTGGTCACGGTGCTGCCGGACTGGGCGCCGCGTCGCGAAATCGTGCACGCGGTGTTCGCGTCGCGCCGCGGGCTGCTGCCCGCGGTGCGGGCGCTGCTCGACTTTCTGGCCGAGCGGTTCGCCGAACTCGAACCCGATTGAGCGCGCCGCATCGCACACAGCCATGCGCTGCAGAGCGCCCGCGCGTGCCGTAGACTGCGGTACGCGCAGTGCGCATTTTTCAACCCCTATCGCTTTCCCGCCATGTTCACGCTGTCCAACGACCCTACCGCCTCCAAAGCCGATCAATACGCGACGCTCGTCGAGCAGGCACGCGCGCTCGTCGAATCCGAACGCGACCTGACCGCGAACGCGGCGAATTTCTCCGCGCTCGTCTATCACTCGCTCGATCGGCTGAACTGGGCCGGCTTCTACTTCTTCGACGGCGCCGAGCTCGTGGTCGGCCCGTTCCAGGGCAAGCCCGCGTGCGTGCGGATCGCGCTCGGCAGAGGCGTGTGCGGCACGGCCGCGCAGACGCGCGAGACGCAGGTCGTGCGCGACGTGCACGACTTCCCCGGCCATATCGCGTGCGATGCGGCGTCCGAATCGGAAATCGTCGTGCCGCTGGTGGCCGGCGACGGCACGCTGATCGGCGTATGGGACGTCGACAGCCCGGTCGCCGCGCGCTTCGACGACGAAGACCGCCAAGGAATGGAAGCGCTGTGCCGCGTGTTCGTCGAACACGCGTGGCAAAAGGCCCGCGGTTAAGCATCGCGGCGTCGCGGCGCTGGTCGCCGCGAACGACACGGGCCCCGCAAAGGGGCCCGTTTCATTGCAACACCGCGCCGCCGCATGCGACGCACGGCCGGCGTCAGGCCGCGTGCGAGCCCGACAGCGCCGCGAACGCCTGCGGCTTCGCGTCGTCGGTCAGCACCTCGAAGCCCGTTTCCGTCACCACGACCATGTGCTCCCATTGCGCGGACAGCGAATGGTCCGCCGTGACGACGGTCCAGCCGTCGGCCAGCACGCGCGTGTCGCGCTTGCCCGCGTTCAGCATCGGCTCGATCGTGAAGATCATCCCCGGCCGTAGCGGCAGGCCGGTGCCCGGGCGACCGTAGTGCAGCACCTGCGGCTCGTCGTGATAGACGTCGCCGATGCCGTGCCCGCAATACTCGCGCACCACGCTGAACCCTTCGCGATGGGCGACCTGCTGGATCGCATAGCCGACATCGCCGAGCGTCGCGCCGGGACGCACCGCGCGGATGCCGGCATGCATCGCCTCGTAGGTCGACACGACGAGCCGCCGCGCGAGCTCGTTCGGTTCGCCGACGAAATACATGCGGCTCGTATCGCCGAACCAGCCGTCCTTGATCACCGCGATGTCGAGGTTCACGATGTCGCCGTCGCGCATCGGCCGCGACGTCGGAATGCCGTGACAGACCACGTGGTTCACCGACGTGCACAGCGTCTTCGGGTAACCGTGGTAGCCGATGTTCGCGGGGATCGCGCCCAACTCGTCGACGATGTATTCGCGACAGCGCGCATCCAGCTCGTCGGTGGTGACGCCCGGCTTCACGTGCTCGGTGATCATCGTCAGCACCTGCGACGCGAGCTTCGCGGCTTCGCGCGACTTGGCGATTTCCGCGGCACCGCGGATCGGGATTTCGCGTTTCGCCATTACGCCACCTGCTCGATGCCTGGCGCGACCGTCTCGGCCGGCCCCACGTCGTCGCCCCGCGCCTCGGCCTCGATCAACATCTTGCAGATGTCGCCGTAGGACAGCGCCGGGTTGAGTTCCGCCAGCATCCCGACGCGCAGCCAGTGTTCGGCCTGCGCGTTGATCGAACGGCTCAGCGCCGTGCTCGTCGAGCGCAGCCGCTCATGCATGTGCTCGGAAATCTTGATGATACCCATATATCCCCAATTAAACGAAACGTAGTTGTTTCGTATATTACGCCACGCACGACGACCGGACAAGCCGTTCGTATCCCACCTCCCGCCGCCCCGCCGCGGGAAATGCCGTTGACATTGAATTCCAGTTTGCTGGAAAATCAATCCATCATGAAAGAATCAGCGAACACCACGGCCGACGATACCGGCATCAACGAGCGCATTGCCCGGCGCGTGCGCGACCTGCGCGCCGTTCGAGGCTACACGCTCGACGCGCTGGCCGCGCGTTCCGGCGTCAGCCGTTCGATGATCTCGCTCATCGAACGCGCGTCGGCCAGCCCGACGGCCGTCGTACTCGACAAGCTCGCGGCCGGCCTCGGCGTATCGCTGGCCGGGCTGTTCGGCGGCGACCGGGACGACGCGCCCGCCCAGCCGCTCGCACGGCGCGGGCAGCAGGCCGAATGGCGCGACCCGGCGTCCGGCTATGTGCGGCGCAACCTGTCGCCGGCCGGCTGGCCGTCGCCGATCCAGCTCGTCGAGGTCGATTTCCCGCCCGGCGCGCGCGTCGCGTACGACAGCGGCGGACGCGAAAGCGCGCTGCATCAGCAGGTGTGGATCATCAGCGGCCGCGTCGACGTCACGTTGGGCGATTCGCTTCACGAACTTCGCGAAGGCGACTGCCTCGCCATGCGGCTTGACCGGCCGCTGATCTTCAGCAATCCGTCGTCGCATGCCGCGCGCTATGTCGTCGCGATCTGCGATGCGTCCGCCGCCGGCATGCGAAGCGCGTGATGCGCGCATCGTGCGCACCACCGGTTTAAAGCCAAACAGGAAGGAACCCGTATGAATGCCCCGACACAGCGCGACGACGTGCGCCTGATCGATTGCAGCGAGGCCGAGCACGCAGCGGCCATTCTCGAGATTCTCAACGACGCGATCGTGAACTCGACCGCGCTGTACGACTACCAGCCGCGCCCGCCGGAAGCGATGGTCGCGTGGTTCGCGACGAAGCGCGCGGGCGGTTTTCCGGTCATCGGCGCCGTCGACGCAGCGGGCACGCTGCTCGGCTTCGCGAGCTGGGGTACGTTCCGCGCGTTCCCGGCCTTCAAGTACACGGTCGAACACAGCGTCTACGTGCGCAACGATCAGCGCGGGCGCGGGCTCGGCGAACTGCTGTTGCGCGAAGTGGTGCGGCGTGCGCGCGACGCGCAAGTGCACGTACTGGTCGGCTGCATCGACGCGGCCAATGCCGGCAGCATCGCGCTGCATACGAAGCTGGGGTTCGCGCACTCGGGCACGGTCGCGGAGGCGGGATTCAAGTTCGGCCGCTGGCTCGACGCGGCGTTCTATCAGTTGAAGCTCGAGACGCCGGCGCAGCCGGTGGATGGGTGATCTCGCGTGGTGGCCGTCGCATGCATCGTGCGCGACGGCTTTCCGGCGATGCAAAAAGAAAAGCCCCGCCGAAGCGGTAATGCCGTTCAGTTAAGGTTCTTTTTAAGGACGCGGACGGCATAGCGTTTTGGCACGGCCTTCACGGCCCGCTCGAATTTTCGAGCGGGCCGTTCTTCTTTGAGTAGCGCGACCAGACGTAG